>NZ_JBSFWB010000001.1:289692-671401 GCF_053592635.1 Streptomyces sp. NPDC002623
GTCCTCGCCGTCCCGTCCGGACCACCTCGGCCGATGTCCTCGCCGTCCCGTCCGGACCATCTCGGCCGATGTCCTCGCCGCTCCGCCCGGGCCACTCCGGCCTTCACCTTCTGTGCGCTGTCTGGAGCACGTCGGCGTCATCTTCCGGGTGCAGTCTGGCCCGCGCCGCCCGCTGCACGGTGCGGGTTTCGTCCCCTTCGCGCCTTTCCGTCCGCTTGTCGCCCGTCTCCCGCCCCTCGCACCCCTCTCCCCGCATCCCTCCTTTCGCCCAGCCCGTATCCGCCAAATGCCCCCAATTCCGCACCCGTTCAGCCGCCCTCGCAACCCCGCTCGCTGCGCCCTCGGCCCCCGATCGACCCCATCGCTCCTGGGGCCTGTCCGGCGGATCGTGCCGGAGGCGCGGAGGCCGGCACGCCCTCCCCGGAGGGGGTGCCCCCAGCGGCGTTGCCGTCGGTTGCTGTTGTTTTCCTTCGACTCGATCCGCCGGACGGGCCGTTGCCCACGCCCCGTCCGCACCGCTGCGATCACGTCCCTTCGCAGCTCCGTCGCGCCCCCTTCGCGCCCCGTCCGGACCCCGTCCCCACCCCGTCCGCAACACGCCGCACTCGGTCCCATACGCCCCGCAACCGTCCGTTCGGCCACCCTCCGTGTCGCTGCGCAAGCGTGCGGATACTGTTCAACCTCTTGACGGGAGGCAACCCGAACAGCTCAGCTTAGAGTTCACTAGTTGGACATAGACGGGGCCTCACCGAAGCGGTCCCGCGCGCGGGAGGTCGTCGTGGAGACTCCGGGGTCGCAGTCGTCACTGCACCGAGCCAACCTGGAGCGAGTCGTACGCGCCGTGCGTCTGGCCGGGTCCCTCACGCAGGCGGAGATCGCCCGGACGACGGGGCTGTCGGCCGCGACCGTCTCCAACATCGTGCGCGAGCTGAAGGAGGGCGGCACCGTCGAGGTGACGCCCACCTCGGCCGGTGGACGAAGGGCCCGCAGCGTCAGTCTGAGCGGCGACGCCGGCATCGTCATCGGAGTCGATTTCGGCCATACGCACCTCCGTGTCGCCGTGGGCAACCTGGCCCACCAGGTCCTTGCCGAGGAGGCCGAGCCGCTCGATGTGGACGCCTCCTCGACACAGGGGTTCGACCGGGCGGAACAGCTGGTCAGCCGCCTGATCGAGGCCACGGGAGTGGACCGTGCGAAGGTCGCCGGAGTCGGTCTCGGCGTGCCCGGACCGATCGAACTGGAGTCCGGCACGCTCGGTTCCTCCGCCATCCTGCCCGGCTGGATCGGCACCAGACCCGCCGAGGAGATGAGAGGCCGGCTCGGCGTGCCCGTGCACGTGGACAACGACGCCAACCTCGGCGCCCTCGGCGAGATGGTCTGGGGCAGCGGAAAAGGCGTTCGTGATCTTGCTTACATCAAGGTCGCCAGCGGTGTCGGCGCCGGTCTGGTGATCGAGGGGAAGATCTACCGAGGGCCCGGCGGAACCGCAGGGGAAATCGGACATATTACACTCGACGAATCCGGCCCGGTCTGCCGCTGCGGAAACCGGGGCTGCCTGGAGACCTTCGCGGCCGCGCGCTACGTGCTCCCGCTCCTCCAGTCCAGTCACGGCACGGACCTGACGATGGAAGGCGTAGTGCGGCTGGCCAGGGACGGAGACCCGGGCTGTCGTCGGGTGATCGCCGACGTCGGCCGACACATCGGCAGTGGAGTCGCCAATCTCTGCAACCTGCTGAACCCGAGCCGGGTGGTGCTCGGCGGTGATCTCGCCGAGGCCGGTGAGCTGGTGCTCGGTCCGATAAGGGAGTCCGTCGGCCGCTATGCGATCCCGAGCGCGGCGCGTCAACTCTCCGTTCTCCCAGGGGCACTTGGCGGCCGTGCCGAGGTGCTCGGAGCGCTCGCTCTCGCACTCGGCGAGATGGGTGATTCGACCCTTTTGGACGGCACGCTGACCGCAGCGACACCTGCCTTCACTTAGAGAACGAATGACGCCGTTGCCATCTCGTTAAGTATTTACTTCTTGACGTCGCACGTGTGGCCGAGTTGACTTCCAGCCACCTCGGCCGCAGCGCTGCGGCCCTGTCAGGGAGGCACACCCCAAATGAACGCAACGATGCGTAGAGTCGTGATCGGCGCAACCGCCGTCTCCATGGCGCTTTCGATTGCCGCGTGCGGCAAGGCGGGCGACGACAAGGACAGCGACTCCGGCAGCAGCAGCTCGGGCGACAAGTCCATCGGCCTGCTGCTCCCCGACAGCGTCACGGCGCGGTACGAGAAGTTCGACAAGCCGTACTTCGACGCCAAGGTCAAGGCGCTGTGTGCGGACTGCAAGCTCGAGTACGCGAACGCCGCTGCCGACCCGGCCAAGCAGGCCCAGCAGGTCAGCAACATGGTCACCAAGGGCGTCAAGGTCATCGTGATCTCCGCCCAGGACTCCGCCGCGATCAAGTCCTCGATCCAGTCCGCGGTGGACAAGGGCGTCAAGGTCGTCGCGTACGACCGTCTCGCCCAGGGCCCGGTCAGCGCCTACGTCTCCTTCGACAACGAGAAGGTCGGAGAGCTCCAGGGCCAGGCCCTGCTCGACGCCCTCGGCGCCAAGGCGACCACCGCGTCGAAGGTCGTCATGATCAACGGTGACGACGCCGACCCGAACGCCGCGCAGTTCAAGGCCGGCGCGCACAAGATCCTCGACGGCAAGGTCACGATTGCCTACGAGCAGTCCGGCCTGTGGAAGGACACCGTCGCCGCCCAGAAGATGTCCGCGGCGATCACCCAGCTGGGCGCCAAGAACATCGCGGGCGTCTACGCCGCCAACGACGGCATGGCCGGTGGCATCGCCAACACCCTCAAGGGTGCGAAGATCAGCAGCATCCCGCTGACCGGTCAGGACGCCGAGCTCGCCGCCATCCAGCGGATCGTCGCCGGCACCCAGTCCGCCACGGTCTACAAGGCCTACAAGCCCGAGGCCGAGACGGCCGCCGAGCTCGCCGTCAACCTGCTGGAGGGCAAGGACATCAAGTCCCTGTCCACCACCACGCTGACCAGCGGCTCCGGCGACAAGGTGCCCTCGACGCTGCTGACCCCGGTGTCGGTCACCAAGGCCAACATCAAGGACACGGTGATCAAGGACGGCCTGTACACGGTCGCGGACATCTGCACCGCCGAGTACGCCGCCGCCTGCAAGGCCGCCGGCATCCAGTAGGCACCCGGCCCCGAGGGCCGGCCCGCTCGAGCCGAGACTCGAGCCGGCCCTCGGGTCCACCGACCGCCCCGCGGTCGCGTGAGACCTGTCCGACGCCCGCCCCACCTCACACCCCGCTGCCGGGGCGGGCGTCGGACGGAACCGCTGCCGAGCGCAGCGGATTCACACATGTTCATCCTGTAAACCTCGTGCGTCGACGTCGCGTACCCCGTGACTCGCGCACATCCCTCCGCGCCTGTCTTTGCGCGCGGCGGCATCCCCGCCGGTCAGGCGGCGAAGGAGATGGTTCACGTGTCCGCTACGCCCGTGCTGGCGTTGCGCGGAGTCTCCAAGCGATTCGGTGCGGTGCAAGCACTCACCGACGTCGAGCTGGAGGTTCACGCCGGAGAAGTGGTCGCCCTGGTGGGCGACAACGGCGCAGGAAAGTCCACTCTGGTCAAGACGATCGCCGGAGTGCACCCCATCGATGAGGGAGTCATCGAGTGGGAGGGCAAGCCGGTCAGCATCAACAGGCCCCACGACGCCCAGGGACTCGGCGTCGCGACCGTCTACCAGGACCTCGCCCTGTGCGACAACCTCGACGTCGTCGGCAACCTCTACCTCGGGCGTGAGCTGCTGCGCCGCGGCGTGATCGACGAGGTCACGATGGAGAAGAACTCCCGCGAACTGCTGTCCACGCTCTCCATCCGCATCCCGAGCGTGCGCATCCCGATCGCCAGCCTCTCCGGCGGTCAGCGGCAGGTCGTCGCCATCGCCCGTGCGCTGATCGGCGACCCGAAGGTCGTCATCCTCGACGAGCCCACGGCCGCCCTCGGCGTCGAGCAGACCGCGCAGGTCCTCGACCTGGTCGAGCGGCTGCGCGAGCGCAACCTCGGTGTCATCCTCATCAGCCACAACATGGCCGACGTCAAGGCGGTCGCGGACACCGTCGCCGTCCTGCGCCTGGGCAAGAACAACGGCTCCTTCCCCGTGAAGGACACCAGCCACGAAGAGATCATCGCCGCGATCACGGGTGCCACGGACAACGCCGTGACCCGTCGTGCGGGGCGCACCGCGGAGGCGGCAAAGTGAGCGACACGTCGAAGACCGTGAAGAGTGACTCCTCGAAGCCCGAGGGCGTCGTCGAGGGCCAGGAGACCGTCGCGCCCGCGGATGACCCCACGGGCGCTGCGGTGTCCGTCGTCGACCCGCGTCTGCTGGTCCGCGAAGAGGGCCTCAAGGGCTATGTCACCGAGTTCAAGCGCAAGGTCAAGGGCGGCGAGCTCGGCCAGATCCCGGTCGTCCTCGGCCTGATCATCATCTGGACGATCTTCCAGCTGAAGAACGACCGCTTCCTGAGCGCCGACAACCTCTCCAACATCAGCTACTTCCTCTCGGCCACCGGCATGCTCGCCATCGGCCTGGTGTTCGTGCTGCTGCTCGGCGAGATCGACCTGTCGGTCGGTTCCGTCAGCGGTCTGTCGTCCGCGCTGTTCGCCGTGTTCGTGGTGGACCACGGCGTGGGCCCATGGCTCGCGCTTCTCCTGGCGGTCGTCGTCGGCATCGGGGTCGGCGCCCTGCAAGGCTGGTTCTTCGCGAAAATCGGAGTACCGGCCTTCGTCGTGACGCTGGCCGGCTTCCTGGGCTGGAACGGTCTGATGCTCTGGCTGCTGGGCTCCAGCGGCACGATCAACCTGCCGTCGGACTCCGGCCCGATCCACCTGCTCGGCCAGAACTCCTTCTTCATGGACCAGGCGATCATCGGCGCCTACGTCCTGGCCGGTCTCGCCGTGTTGCTGTCGCTGGTCGGCAACCTCGGTGAGCAGCGCCGTCGCAAGGCCGCGGGCGTGCCGTTCCGTGCGACGGGCGAGATCCTGCTGCGCGTGGGCCTGCTCGCGGTCGCGGCGTTCGTGTCCGCCGCCGTGCTGAACAACGCCTCCGGCGTCTCCAACGCGCTGGTGATCTTCCTGGCCGCGCTGGTGGTCGTGGACTTCGTGCTGCGTCGTACGACGTACGGCCGCAAGGTGTTCGCGGTCGGCGGCGGCATCGAGGCCGCCCGCCGCGCGGGCATCAACGTGCCGATGGTCCGGATCACCGTGTTCGCCATCTCCGGCGGCTTCGCGGCGGTCGGCGGCATGTTCTTCGCGGGCCAGACCGCGGGCGCGTCGCTGAGCGCCGGTGGCGGCAACACCCTGATGCTCGCCATCGCGGCGGCCGTCATCGGTGGCACCAGCCTCTTCGGCGGTCGCGGCACCGTCTGGTCGGCCCTGCTGGGCATGCTGGTCATCCAGTCGATCCAGACCGGTCTCGACCTGCTGAACATGAACACCTCGATCCAGTACATGATCACCGGTGGTGTTCTGCTCGGCGCGGTCGTCATCGACTCCGTCTCCCGCAAGAGCCAGAAGGCCGCCGGTCGCGGCTGAGATCCCCCATGGCGTGACGGTGCCCGGCGTCTGTTCAGATGCCGGGCACAGTCATGTCATAGGAAGGCCTCATTCTGGGTACGGCCGTGCGGGTGACCTATGACGCATGGGCCGGACGCCGTCCGCCCGGGCGGAACATTAGACTCGACGAGCCCGGCAACAGCTCGATCAGCTTTTACTGCAAGGAGGCACGGGTGCCGCTGCTGACCCGCATCAGGGGACCGCGTGATCTGGACCGGCTCAGCCCGGAGGAGCTGGACCAGCTGGCGGAGGAGATCCGGACCTTCCTGGTCGAAGCCGTCTCCAAGACCGGCGGCCACCTCGGCCCCAACCTCGGCGTGGTCGAGCTCACCATCGCCCTGCACCGGGTCTTCGAGTCCCCGAAGGACAAGGTGCTGTGGGACACGGGCCACCAGTCCTACGTCCACAAGCTGCTCACGGGCCGACAGGACTTCTCCCGGCTGAAGATGAAGGGCGGCCTGTCCGGCTACCCCTCGCAAGCAGAGTCCGAGCACGACGTCATCGAGAACAGCCACGCCTCCACGGTCCTCGGCTGGGCCGACGGCCTCGCGAAGGCCAACCAGATCCTCGACCGCGACGACCATGTCGTCGCCGTCATCGGCGACGGCGCGCTCACCGGCGGCATGGCCTGGGAGGCGCTGAACAACATCGCCGACGGCGACCGCCCGCTGGTCATCGTCGTCAACGACAACGAGCGCTCCTACGCGCCGACCATCGGCGGCCTCGCCAACCACCTCGCCACCCTGCGCACCACGGACGGCTACGAGCGGTTCCTGGCCCGCGGGAAGGACATCCTGGAGCGCACGCCCGTCGTCGGCAAGCCGCTCTACGAGACCCTGCACGGCGCCAAGAAGGGCCTCAAGGACTTCATCGCCCCGCAGGGCATGTTCGAGGACCTCGGCCTGAAGTACGTCGGCCCGATCGACGGCCACGACATCGAGGCGCTGGAGTCCGCGCTGGCCCGCGCCAAGCGGTTCGGCGGCCCGGTGATCGTGCACTGCCTCACCGAGAAGGGCCGCGGCTACCAGCCCGCCCTGCAGGACGAGGCCGACCGCTTCCACGCCGTCGGCAAGATCCACCCCGACACCGGACTGCCGATCGCCACCTCCGGCGCCGACTGGACCAGCGTCTTCGGCCAGGAGATGGTCGAGCTCGGCAAGGAGCGCGAGGACATCGTCGCCATCACGGCGGCCATGCTCCAGCCGGTCGGCCTCGACAAGTTCGCCAAGGCCTTCCCGGACCGGGTCTACGACGTCGGCATCGCGGAGCAGCACGCCGCCGTCTCCGCCGCGGGCCTGGCCACGGGCGGAGTGCATCCGGTGTTCGCGGTGTACGCCACATTCCTCAATCGTGCCTTCGACCAGGTCCTGATGGACGTCGCCCTCCACAAGTGCGGTGTGACTTTCGTACTGGATCGGGCCGGGGTCACCGGCACCGACGGCGCCTCCCACAACGGCATGTGGGACATGTCGATCCTCCAGGTCGTCCCGGGCCTCAGGCTCGCCGCCCCGCGCGACGCCGACCAGGTCCGCGCCCAGCTGCGCGAGGCCGTCGAGGTCGACGACGCGCCGACCGTCGTCCGCTTCTCCAAGGGCGCCGTCGGCCCCGCCGTACCGGCCGTCGGCCGCGTCGGCGGCATGGACGTGCTGCGCGAGAGCGGCACCGACACGCCCGACGTGCTCCTGGTCTCCGTGGGCGCCCTCGCCCCCATGTGCCTGGAGATCGCGACCCTCCTCGACCGGCAGGGCATCACCACCACCGTCGTCGACCCGCGCTGGGTCAAACCCGTCGACGAGGCCATGGCCCCCCTCGCGGAGCGCCACCGCGTCGTCGTCACCGTCGAGGACAACTCCCGCGTGGGAGGCGTCGGCTCGGCGATCGCCCAGGCCCTGCGCGACGCGGGCGTCGACGTCCCGCTGCGCGACTTCGGCATCCCGCCCCGGTTCCTCGACCATGCCTCCCGCGCGGAGGTCATGGCGGAGATCGGCCTGACCGCCCCGGACATCGCCCGCCAGGTCACCGGCCTGGTCTCGAAGCTGGACGGCAAGTACGGCAGCGCGGCGGCCGAGGTCGACTCCGTGGAGCCCGCCCGCGACTGACCCCGCCCGAGGCTCGCCCTCGGCCCGTACGCGTCCCGCGCGCGGGACCGCTGCCACGGTCAACCCGACACGCCCGGATGGGCCGGTTCCACCACTGCGAAGGGTGGTGGAACCGGCCCATTCGCGTTAATCCGCCCGCGCCGGGGCATACGCAATACGCCCCCTCTCGATCATGTCGAGGACGACACAGTGTGGGAGGTACGACCGTGAGCAGCACCCTCTTCCGGACGAAGAAGGTCGAGCAGTCCATCCTCGATACCGAGGAGCCAGAGCACGCGCTCAAGAAATCCCTGTCCGCACTCGATCTGACCGTCTTCGGCGTCGGTGTCATCATCGGCACCGGCATCTTCGTGCTCACGGGCACGGTCGCCAAGAACAACGCCGGTCCCGCCGTCGCCCTGGCCTTCGTGGTGGCCGGGGTCGTCTGCGCGCTGGCCGCGCTCTGCTACGCCGAGTTCGCCTCCACCGTCCCGGTGGCGGGCTCCGCGTACACCTTCGCGTACGCCTCCCTGGGGGAACTGCCCGCCTGGATCATCGGCTGGGACCTGGTCCTGGAGTTCGCGCTCGGCACGGCGGTGGTCGCCGTCGGCTGGTCCGGGTACATCGCCTCACTGCTGGACAACGCCGGCTGGCACCTGCCGGAGGCGCTCGGCGTACGGGACGGGGCCGACGGCTTCGGCTTCGACATCCTCGCCGCCGCGCTGGTCCTGGTGCTCACCGGCATCCTGGTGCTCGGCACCAAGCTCTCCGCGCGCGTCACCTCGATCGTCGTCGCCGTCAAGGTGACGGTCGTACTGACCGTGATCATCGCGGGCGCGTTCTTCATCGAGGGCGACAACTACGACCCGTTCATCCCCGACGCGCAGACCGTGCCGGCCGGCGACAGCCTCCAGTCGCCGCTCATCCAGCTGATGTTCGGCTGGGCGCCCTCCAACTTCGGGGTGATGGGCATCTTCACCGCGGCCTCCGTCGTCTTCTTCGCCTTCATCGGCTTCGACGTCGTCGCCACGGCCGCCGAGGAGACCAAGAACCCGCAGCGCGACATGCCCCGCGGCATCATCGGCTCCCTGATCATCTGCACCACGCTCTACGTCCTGGTGTCCGTCGTGGTGACCGGCATGCAGCACTACACCGAGCTGTCCATCACCGCCCCGCTCGCCGACGCCTTCAAAGCCACCGGGCACCCCTGGTTCGCGGGCTTCATCAGCTTCGGCGCCGCGGTCGGCCTGACGACGGTCTGCATGATCCTGCTCCTCGGACAGACCCGCGTCTTCTTCGCGATGAGCCGCGACGGACTGCTGCCCCGCTTCTTCTCCCACGTCCACCCGCGGTTCAGGACCCCGCACCGGCCGACCATCCTGCTCGGCGTGATCATCTCGATCGTCGCCGGCTTCACACCGCTGAGCGAACTCGCCGAGCTGGTGAACATCGGCACGCTGTTCGCCTTCGTGGTCGTCGCGATCGGCGTGATCATCCTGCGCCGGTCCCGCCCCGACCTGCACCGGGCCTTCCGCACGCCGTGGGTGCCGTTCATCCCGATCCTGTCCGTGTGCGCCTCGCTCTGGCTGATGCTCAACCTGCCCACCGAGACCTGGCTGCGGTTCGCCGGCTGGATGATCGTCGGCTTCGTCGTGTACATGCTCTACGGCCGCTCCCACAGCCGTCTCGGACGGCAGGAGGACATCACCGCCGTCGAGCCCCTCAAGCCCGGCGACGACATCGCGTGACGGGCCCCGGCGTCGCTCGGGACAGGCCTCAGCCGCGTACCGAGCGCGGACCCGTCACGTCCGCGCCGAGTTCGGTCACCCGGCGGCGCAGCTCGCGGTCGGCCGTGACGACCAGACGGGGGCGGCCGGCGGCCCCGGCGACCAGCTCCACGATGCGGTCGTCCCCGCTGCCGGACGCCGCCTCCACCCGCACGCCGGGCACCGGCTCCACCCCGCGGGCCGCGCCCTCGACGACGAGGACGATCTCCTCGGGCCCGGAGTGCCCCGGCAGCCCGTCCGCGGCCAGCAGGTCGCGCAGTCGCTCCGCGGCCCCCCGCCGGTCCCGCCACCACCCGTCGGGCACCGATCCGACGACGTTCGCAGCATCGACGATCACGAGCAGCGCGATGTTGTCCTCCATGCGGGCCAGCGTCGCACGGACGGCCGCACGAGCGTGACCCGCGCGCGGGCCTCGCGGAGCCTGCGACATACAGTGATCGGGTGAACGGCGACTGGCTCATACGCGGCCGCGACGGGCGGCTGAGCGTCTATCTGAGGTCGGACTCGGACGACGCCGTCCTGTGCAGGGCGGAGCGCGTCCCGGGCGGGCCCTGGGAGGCCCCGCGCCGGGTCGGCGGCGACCAGAAGGTGCATCCGGACTTCGCTGTCGGCCACGGCCCCGACGGCTACGCCCACCTGGCCGCCTGGCGGCCCACCGTGAAGGGGGAGGCGGGCCTGGTGCACTCCACCCACTACCGGCCGCTGCTCGCCGCGCTGGACTGGACGCCCATCGGCCACCCCGACAAGAAGGGCGCCCGCACCGGCCCGCCCGCCGTCGCCGTGGACGCGCAGGGACGCGCGCACGTCTTCGCCCGCGGCATCGGCACGGGACTGCGCATGGTCGCCCAGAAGGAGAAGGGCGGCTGGGAACCGTGGCGCGACCTGAAGGGACAGGGCGTCGAGGGGCCGCCCGTCGCGGTGACGGGGGAGTCCGGATGCGTCGAGGCGTACGCGGCCGTCCCCGACGGGATCCTGCACTGGCGGCAGCAGACGGCGGGCGCCCAGCCGGTGCTGCAGGAGCCCCTCAAGACGCCGGTCCGCTCCGGAACGCTGAGAGCCCTGGCCACCTCCCCGGAGCACACCACCCTCTTCTACACGGACGAGTCCGGTGACGTGTGCGCCTGGCGCCCGGGCGCCGGACCGGTCCCCGTGCTCGCCGCCGCCGGACCCGGACCGGTCGCCGCGATCCGCACCGAACTCGACGGCCACGACTGCACGTTGCTCGCCCAGCGCTCCGCGAGCGGCCGGGTCGCCTTCGCCACGTATCCGACCGAAGACGAGTCGGCGGGCGCCCGCTGGGCCGAGTCCGGGCCCCCACTGCCCGCCGACGCCGTGGTGGCGCTCGCGAAGGACCACCAGGACCGGGTGGTCGCGGCGGCCCTGTCCCTCTCGACCGGCCTGCTGCAGCTCGCCCGCCGCAAGGACGAGCCGGGCCTGGCCCTGACGGCCTGGCAGACGGTCTGAGGGGGAGCGGGGAGGGCTCGGCCGGCACGGTCACGCGCAGGACGCGTAACACGGCGCGCATGACAGAGGGCCCCCGCCGAGCGGCGGAGGCCCTCTTCACGTCCCTGCCCGGCGGTTACGCCGGAACCGACGCCACGCCCGGCGCCAGGAACTTCTTGCCGTTCACCCGCTCGGAGACGCCCTCACGGTCCAGGTACGGCGTGATGCCGCCCAGGTGGAAGGGCCAGCCGGCGCCCGTGATCAGGCAGAGGTCGATGTCCTGCGCCTCGGCGACAACACCCTCGTCGAGCATGAGCCCGATCTCCTGCGCCACCGCGTCCAGGACGCGCGCCCGCACCTGCTCCTCGGTCAGGACCGAGTCGCCCTGCTCCAGCAGCGCGGAGACCTCGGGGTCGAGCTCGGGCTTCCCGCTGTCGTAGACGTAGAAGCCGCGCTTGCCCGCCTTGACGACGGCCGCGAGGTTCGGGGAGACCGTGAAACGGTCCGGGAACGCCCGGTTGAGAGTTTCCGAGACATGCAGACCGATCGCGGGGCCGACCAGCTCGAGGAGCACCAGCGGGGACATCGGCAGGCCGAGCGGTTCCACCGCCTTTTCCGCCACCTCGACCGGGGTGCCCTCGTCGATGACGTTCTGCACCTCGCCCATGAAACGCGTCAGAATACGGTTCACGACGAACGCCGGGGCGTCCTTGACCAGAACCGCGGTCTTCTTCAGCTTCTTGGCGACGGCGAAGGCCGTGGCCAGGGAGGCGTCGTCGGTCTGCTCGCCGCGCACGATCTCGAGGAGCGGCAGGATCGCGACCGGGTTGAAGAAGTGGAAGCCCACGACCCGCTCGGGGTTTTTCAGCTTCGACGCCATCTCGGAGACCGACAGCGAGGAGGTGTTCGTCGCGAGGATCGCGTGCGCCGGGGCGACCGCCTCGACCTCCGCGAACACCTGCTGCTTGACGCCGATCTCCTCGAACACGGCCTCGATGATGAAGTCCGCGTCGGCGAAGCCCTCGGCCTTGTCCAGGACACCGCTCACCAGGGCCTTGAGGCGGTTGGCCTTGTCCTGGTTGACACGGCCCTTGCCGAGCAGCTTCTCGATCTCGGCGTGCACATAGCCGACGCCCTTGTCGACGCGCTCCTGGTCGATGTCGGTCAGCACGACCGGCACCTCGAGGCGGCGCAGG
This sequence comes from Streptomyces sp. NPDC002623, assembly GCF_053592635.1. Classification (NCBI taxonomy): domain Bacteria; kingdom Bacillati; phylum Actinomycetota; class Actinomycetes; order Kitasatosporales; family Streptomycetaceae; genus Streptomyces; species Streptomyces sp. NPDC002623. The sequence goes on from NZ_JBSFWB010000001.1 coordinate 301,825, forward strand.
AACAGCAGGGCGAGCTGCGAGGCCATCAGGCCCGCGCCCACGACGCCGACCTTGGTGACCGGACGGGCCAGGCTCTTGTCCGGGGCGCCGGCCGGGCGCTTGCCGCGCTTCTGCACCAGGTTGAACGCGTAGATGCCGGCGCGCAGTTCGCCACCCATGATCAGGTCGGCGAGCGCGACGTCCTCGGCGTCGTAGCCCTGCTGCAGATCGCCGTTCTTCGCGGCGGCGATGATGTCCAGCGCGCGGTACGCGGCCGGGGCCGCCCCGTGCACCTTGCTGTCGGCGACGAACCGGCCGCGGGCGACGGCCTGGTCCCAGGCCTCACCGCGGTCGATCACCGGACGCTCGACCGTGATCTCGCCCTTGAGGACGTTCGCGGTCCAGATCAGCGACTGCTCCAGGAAGTCCGCGCCCTCGAAGAGCGCATCGGCGATCCCGAGTTCGAAGACCTGCTGACCCTTCAGCTGCTTGTTCTGGTTCAGGCTGTTCTCGATGATCACCGAGACGGCCTTGTCGGCGCCGATCAGGTTCGGCAGGATCGTGCAGCCGCCCCAGCCGGGGACCAGACCGAGGAAGACCTCGGGGAGGGAGAACGCGGGAAGCGCCTTCGAGACGGTGCGGTACGCGCAGTGCAGACCGACCTCGACGCCGCCGCCCATCGCGGCACCGTTGTAGTACGCGAAGGTCGGGACCGCGAGGCCCGCCAGGCGCTTGAAGACTTCGTGGCCGCCCTTGCCGATGGCGAGCGCGTCCGTGTGCTCCTTGAGCAGCTCGACGCCCTTGAGGTCCGCGCCGACCGCGAAGATGAACGGCTTGCCGGTGACGCCGACACCGACGATCTCACCGGCCGCGGCCTCCTTCTCGACCTGGTCGATCGCGGCGTCGAGATGCGCGAGGGACTGCGGTCCGAAGGTGGTCGGCTTGGTGTGGTCGAAACCGTTGTCGAGCGTGATCAGGGCGAAGCGCCCCGCGCCGAACGGCAGATCCAGATGACGCACGTGCGCGTGCGTGACGACCTCGCCCGGGAACAGCTCGGCCGCGCCCTTCAGAAGCTCAGCGGTGGTGGTGCTCACTTGTCGCCTCCGTCGAAGTGCGGGTTCTCCCAGATGACCGTCGCGCCCATGCCGAAGCCGACGCACATGGTGGTCAGGCCGTAGCGGACGTGCGGCTGCTCCTCGAACTGGCGGGCCAGCTGCGTCATCAGCCGGACGCCGGAGGAGGCCAGCGGGTGACCGAAGGCGATCGCGCCGCCGTACTGGTTGACGCGCTCGTCGTCGTCCGCGATGCCGTAGTGGTCGAGGAAGGCCAGGACCTGGACGGCGAAGGCCTCGTTGATCTCGAAGAGACCGATGTCGGAGATGGACAGGCCGGCCTGGGCCAGTGCCTTCTCGGTGGCCGGGATCGGGCCGTAACCCATGACCTCCGGCTCGACGCCCGCGAACGAGTACGCGACGAGGCGCATCTTGACCGGCAGGCCGTGCTCGCGTGCGAAGTCCTCGGACGCGATGAGCGAAGCGGTCGCGCCGTCGTTCAGACCGGCCGCGTTACCGGCGGTGACCCGGCCGTGGACGCGGAACGGGGTCTTGAGACCGGAGAGGTTCTCCAGCGTTGTTCCCGGGCGCATCGGCTCGTCGGCGGTGACCAGGCCCCAGCCCGTCTCACCGGCCTCGGGGTTGGTGCGGCGGACGGAAACCGGTACCAGGTCGGCCTGGATCTTGCCGTTGGCGTACGCCTTGGCGGCCTTCTCCTGCGAGCGCACGGCGTATTCGTCGGCGCGCTGCTTGGTGATCTGCGGGTAGCGGTCGTGCAGGTTCTCGGCGGTCATGCCCATGAACAGGGCGGACTCGTCGACCAGCTTCTCGCTGACGAACCGCGGGTTCGGGTCCACGCCCTCGCCCATCGGGTGCCGTCCCATGTGCTCGACGCCGCCGGCGATGGCGATGTCGTACGCGCCGAAGGCGACGGAGCCGGCGACCGAGGTGACGGCCGTCAGGGCGCCCGCGCACATGCGGTCGATGGAGTAGCCGGGCACGGAGGTCGGCAGACCGGCCAGGATGCCGGCGGTGCGGCCGATGGTCAGGCCCTGGTCGCCGATCTGCGTGGTCGCGGCGATGGCGACCTCGTCGATCTTCTTCGGGTCGAGACCGGGGTTGCGGCGCAGCAGCTCCCGGATCGCCTTCACGACGAGGTCGTCGGCGCGGGTCTCGTGGTAGATGCCCTTCGGGCCCGCCTTGCCGAACGGGGTACGGACGCCGTCTACGAAGACGACGTCCCTGACGGTACGAGGCACGATGGCTCTCCTCCAGGGTGCGGGATGGCACTGCTGCGACACGCAAGCGCTGAGCGCGCGCTCAGGGCTCATGCTACTTGTGGGTAACGTGGCTGCACAGCCCTGCCGGGCGGAGCGGCGAACGTCACACACCCGAGCGAGTCCGGAAAGACCCCGGGGCTGCCGGTCGCGCATCTGTTTCCCCGCCCCTGCCTCCGCTTCCGGCCGCGTGCGAGCGGGGGCCACGGGCCGGGGCGGCGCCTGCCCACGGCAGGTCGCGCGGTGTCAGGCGGCCTCCGCGATATCAGCGGCGTCAGCGATATCAGGGGTGTCAGTGACATCAGAGGTGTCAGCGGTGTCAGAAGGGCATCAGGCCCGTGGTGGCGCCGTCGACCCCCTCGGCGTGAGCACCGGCGTAGGCACCGGATGCGATCCCGGACCGTCGCCCGTGATCACCCCGAACAGCGTCCGCGCCGCGTCCGCGCCGAAACCGTGTACATCGTGGCTCATCGCGGAGAGCGTCGGATGGGTGAGCCGACACAGCTGGGAGTCGTCCCAGGCGAGGAGAGAGACGTCACCCGGCACCCCGAGCCCCATCTCGGCCGCGACCGCCAGCCCGGCCACCGCCATGATGTCGTTGTCGTAAACGATTGCCGTCGGTCGGTCCGGCGGGGCGGCGGTCAGCATCGACCGGGTCGCCCGCGCCCCCGCCTCCCCCGAGTAGTCGGTGGCGACCTGCCACGCCCCGGCCAGCCCCAGACTCCGGGCCGCCGCGTCGAAGGCGGCCGTCCGCATCACCGTGTGTCCGAGCGCCGCGGCGCCGCCCACCCGCGCGATGCGCCGATGCCCGAGTGCCGCGAGATAGCGCACCGCCTCCGTCACCGCCGTCGCGTCGTCCGTCCAGACGGACGTCAGGCTGCCGGTCAGCGAGGGATGCCCGACCGCGACCACCGGCATCCCGAGCCGCTCGGCCGCCGCCACCCGGGGATCGTCGGCCCGGAAGTCGACCAGGATCGCCCCGCCGATCTGCCGGCCCCGCCACCACGACTCCTGCAGCCCGGCCTCCTCCTCGACATTGCGCACCAGGCGCAACAGCAGCGAGCAGGAGTGCTCGGTCAGCACGCTCTCCACCCCGGAGACGAACTCCATGTAGAACGGTTCCAGGCCCAGCATCCGGGCCGGCCGGCAGATCGCGAGCCCCACCACGTCCACCCGTGAGCTCGACAGCGACCGGGCCGTGAGGTTCGGCTCCCAGCCCAACTCCCGCGCCGCGGCGAAGATCCGGTCCCGGGTTGACTCCGACAGCCCCGGCTTGTGGTTGAAGGCGAGCGACACGGCCCCCTTGGACACCCCGGCGCGCGCGGCGACGTCCTTGATCGTGACGCGAGGCGACGGGGACGCTGTCATCGAGCGGGCTCCTGGCAGTACAGCGCGGCCCGGGCGGCGGCGGCATCCGGAGTCTCCCAGCCCACGACCCCGATGGTCACCCGTTCCCCGGGAAGCAGCGTCACGAGCCCCCGGTCGGCCCGGGCCCCCGGGTCCAGCCGATCGGCCTGGAGCAGCAGATCCCGGACGAGGGTGCGGGCCGTGACCGTGACCGCCCCCGGCGTCACGGTCACCTCGAACTCGGGCCGCGGATACGGGATCTCACGGTCGGGCACCGGAAAGTGCACGGCCCGCAGCCCTTCCCCGGAGTGGGGAGACCCCCCTGCGTCGGCCACCAGGAACTCCTTCGCCCCGGCCGGCTCAAGCTCCGTGGGTACCCGCACCTCGCCCACCGCCCGCGCGTCGACCGCCAGTTGCACGCTCCCGGAGCCGACCACATCCCCCGCCACGGACACCCGCCGCAGCGTCACCGTGCCCGTCCACCACTCGGCGGACTGGTTGACGGCCGCCAACACCAGCCCTCCGTCGCGCACTTGAAGCGTGAGCAACCGATCCGCATAGAGCCGCCGCAACTCGTGGTAAAGCGGTTTCTCCCGCCCGTCCCCGTCGATCGCCGACCAGGAGGTCACCGGCCAGCAGTCGTTGAGCTGCCAGACGATCGTGCCCGCGCACACCGGCCAGTGCGACCGCCAGTGCTCGATCCCGGTCGCCACCGCCCGCGCCTGGTTGACCTGCGTGAGGTAGTGCCATCGGTCGAAGTCGCCGTCCGGCACCGCGAAGTGGCGGGCGAGCCCGCGCCCGAGCTTGCCGTTGCCGTCCTCCGCCTTCTGGTGGTGCAGCATGCCCGGTGAGTCCGCCGCGAGCTCCTCGCCGGGCAGCGCCCGCCGCAGCGTCGCGTGGGCCGGCGGCGCCTGCCAGCCGAACTCGGCGACGAACCGCGGCACTTCGCCGCGGTACTCGGCGTAGTCCGCCCGGTTCCACACCTCCCACGAGTGGTGCGTGCCGTGCGCCGGGTCGTTCGGGTGGTGCTCCCACGACCCCGACCACGGACTCCCCGCCGTGTACGGCCGCGTCGGATCCAACTCGCCGACGACCCGTGGCAGCACGCCCAGGTAGTACCCCTCGCCCCAGGAGTCCCCGCCGAGCCGTTCCTCCCACCCCCAGTCCCGGAACCCCCACAGGTTCTCGTTGTTCCCGTTCCACAGCACGAGCGACGGATGCGGCATCAGCCGGACGACGTTCTCACGGGCCTCCGCCTCCACCTCGCCCCGCAGCGGCTGCTCCTCGGGGTATGCCGCGCACGCGAACGGGAAGTCCTGCCACACCAGCAGACCCAGCTCGTCACAGGCGTCGTAGAAGTCCTCGCTCTCGTAGATGCCGCCGCCCCAGACCCGGACCAGGTCGACCCCGGCGTCGGCTGCCTGTCGTAACCGCTTCCGGTAACGCTCCCGGGTCACCCGGGACGGAAACACGTCGTCCGGGATCCAGTTCACGCCCCGCGCGAACAGCCGCTCCCCGTTGACGACGAGGGTGAAACCGGTTCCATGGGCGTCCGCGGAGGTGTCCAGCTCCACCGTGCGGAAACCGATGCGCCGCCGCCACACGTCGAGCGGCGCACTCCCGTGATGCAAGGTCAACTCGACGTCGTACAAAGGCTGTTCGCCGTAACCCCGGGGCCACCAGCGCCGCGCGTCCGGCACCTCCACCCTGACGACGCCCGCTGTGCCGGTGACCTCCGCCCGGGCCCGGCGTCCCCCGACCCGGGCCTCCAGGGTGAGCCCCGCCTCCACCCTCGTTCGCTCCACGTCCACCCGCAACTCGACGACCCCGACGCCCTGTTCGACGGTCACCAGCGGGCGTACCCGGGCCAGCCGCGCCGTCGACCAGCGCTCCACCCGCACCGGCCGCCAGATCCCGGCCGTCACCAGGGTGGGCCCCCAGTCCCAGCCGAACGAGCAGGCCATCTTGCGCACGTACTGGTACGGCTCGGCGTAGGCGGACGGGCGATCGCCGACCTTCCCCCGCACGGCCTCCGCCTCGGCGTACGCGGAGACGAACCGGACGGTCAACGGCCCGTCGAGCCCCGTCACGTCGAACCGGTGCGAGCGGTGCATGTTCCGTACCCGGCCCAGGAGTTGGCCGTTCAGCATGATCTCCGCGACCGTGTCGAGGCCGTCGAACACCAGGTCGCTCTGCTCGTGCCCGGTCGTCGAGGCTCGCACATCCGTCTCGTACGTCCACTCACGCCGCCCCACCCACGCGACCTCGCTCTCGCCCTGCCCGAGGAACGGGTCCTCGATCACGCCGGCGGCGAGCAGATCGGTGTGCACACAGCCCGGCACCACGGCCGGGAGCGCCTTTCCCTCGTGCCGCAGAATCCATCCGTCGTCGAGCGGTGAGGCCTCCAGCATGCGCACTCCCTAAACCGGTCAAGCCCATAACCGAGCGCCACTTCTGCATCGTTGGCGGGAATGGGACTTTACCGGTTGAGAAAGCGCTGTCAGAGTGCCGAATCAGCCAACCCACTCGTGCACCGCGCCGGCGCACCCCGCTCGTGCACCCCGTACGCGTTCGACCGACCCGCACGTGCTCGTCCGTCCCGAGAACGGAAGTGATGCACATGAACCGCCGTACAGTCCGGCTCCTCGCCACGGTCGCGGGAGCCGCCCTGCTGCTCCCGGGCTGCACCGGCACCGGAGGCAGCGCCAAGGGCGCCGATGCCAAGGCGCCCGACGATCCGTCGCAGGTCAGCGGGACCATCACGGTCCTCACCGTGCGGACCGACCTCGTGCAGGACGGCACGATGAAAAAGTACGCAGCCGAGTTCAACAAGACCTATCCCAAGGTCGAAGTGGAGTTCCAGGCCCTCACCAACTACGAGGCCGAGATAAAGATCCGGATGAACACGGACGACTACGGCGACGTCCTGCTGATCCCCGCAGTGATCAAGAAGGACGACTACCCGAAGTTCTTCGCCTCGCTCGGCACCGCGGCCGAACGCAGCAAGAAATACCGCTTCACCGACTTCACCGCCGTCGACGGCAAGGTCTACGGCCAGAGCCCGGTCGGCGTGATGCCCGGCTTCGTCTACAACAAACGGATCTGGCAGGAGGCCGGAGTCACCCGATGGCCCGCCACCCCGGCCGAGTTCCTCACCGACCTGAAGGCGATCAAGGCGAAGACCGACGCCATCCCCTACTACACCAACTTCGCCGCCCAGTGGCCGCTGACCTCGTGGACGTACGTCAACGGCGCGGTCCACTGCGATCCGCAGGCGACCACGAAACTCGCCGACGGCGATCCCTGGGCCGAGGGCTCCGACCTGAGGGTCGGCGACACGCTGCTGCACGACATCGTCGAGCAGGGCCTCGCCGAGAAGGACCCGACGACCAGCAACTGGGAGGAGTCCAAGCCGCGCACGGCCAAGGGCGAGATCGCCACACAGTGGCTCGGCACCTGGGCGATCATCCAGTTCCAGGACGCGGCGATGAAGGCCGGCGTGAATCCTGACGACATCGGTTTCATGCCGTTTCCCGCCCAGCCGGACGGCGCGTTCTGCGCGACCGTGGGCCCCGACTACAACCAGGCCGTCAACGTCCACTCCGAGCACAAGGAGGCGGCCCGCGCCTGGATCGACTGGTTCACCGACAAGTCCGGCTACGACAAGGACAATCTCGCCATCTCCCCGCTCAAGGACGCGGCCATGCCCGAGGTGCTGAAGCCGTACGAGGAGGCGGGCGTCAAGCTCATCGAGCTGGACGACTCGGCGGGCGCCAAGGTCAAGCTGATCGACGACGAGTCCGAGGTCGGCATCTACAAGCCCGAGTACCGCCAGGACCTGGTCGACCTCGCGCGCGGCGCCAAGAAGGGCAGCCTGGACGACTTCCTCGGAGGCCTCGGCAAGAAGTGGACCGAGACGCAGGCGAACGTGAGCGACGGATGACGCACGCGGACACGCACCCTCCGGGCCGCCGCACCGAGGCGGCGGCCACCGAGGGGCCGGCCTTCGAGAAGACGGCCTTGGAGGCCGCGGCGCCGCTCTCGAAGCGCGCCGCCCGCGCACCGACCCCGCGTCGGGCGCGCACCTGGCGGCAGCTGACGCCCTGGCTGTTCCTGCTCGCCCCGCTCGCCCTGCTGATCACCTTCACCTACGCGCCGATCGCCAACATGGTCGCCTACAGCTTCACCGACTGGGACGGGGTGAGCCCCGAACTGCACTACACGGGCGTGGAGAACTACACGGAGATCTTCACCAGGGAGGACCTCTTCCAGGTGTTCTGGGTGAGCGGTTACTACCTGGCCGCCTCGGTGGTCCAGATCGTCGCCGCGCTCTACTTCGCGACGATCCTGAGTTTCACCGTCCGTTTCCGGAATTTCTTCAAGGGCGTGCTCTTCTTCCCGTCCCTGGTCAACGGCGTCGCCATCGGTTTCGTCTTCCTCTACTTCTTCCAGGACGGCGGCACGCTCGACACGGTGCTCGGATTCTTCGGCCACCACACCGACCACGCCTGGCTGGGTACCCCGACCTCGGCGAACGTCTCCCTCGCGGGCGTCTCGATCTGGCGCTACCTCGGCATGAACTTCGTCCTGTTCCTCGGGGCGATCCAGTCCGTCCCGGGCGAGCTGTACGAGGCGGCCGAACTGGACGGCGCCGGCCGATGGCACCAGTTCCGCTACATCATCCTGCCCGGCATCAAGCCGGTGCTGACCCTCACGGTGATCCTGTCCGTCTCGGGCTCCCTCTCGGCCTTCGAGATCCCGTACATCATGACCGGCGGGGCGACCGGCACCGAGACGTTCGTGATCCAGACCGTGAAGCTGGCCTTCCAGTTCAACAAGACGGGGCTCGCCTCGGCCGCGGCCGTCGTGCTGCTGCTGATCATCCTGCTGGTGACCTGGGTGCAGCGACGCCTCGTCCCCGACGACCACGTGGACCTCGTATGACACGCCGAGCCGTTGCCCGCACCCTCGTCTACCTGTCCCTGATCGCCGCGACGCTGATCGTCCTGCTCCCGCTGGGCGTCGTACTCCTGACGTCCCTGAAGACCGAGAGCGAGACGGCGAACGGCAGCGGGGCGCTCACGCTCCCGCACGACCTGCTCAACTTCCACAACTACGTGACGGCGTTCCAGGACGGCGGAATGCTCACGGCGTTCGGCAACACCGCTTTCATCCTCGTCGTCTCCGTCGGCGGCACGGTCCTCATCGGCTCGATGACCGCGTACGCGATCGACCGGTTCACCTTCCGGTTCCGGAAACTGGTGATCGCGCTGTTTCTGCTGGCCGCTCTGGTCCCGGGCGTCACCACTCAGGTGGCCACCTTCCAGATCGTGCACAGCCTCGGCATGTTCGACACCCGCTGGGCCCCGATCGCCCTCTACATGGGCACGGACATCGTCTCGATCTACATTTTCCTGCAGTTCGTGCGCTCGATCCCGATCTCCCTGGACGAGGCGGCCCGGCTCGACGGGGCGAACGCCTTCACGATCTACCGAAAGATCATCTTTCCGTTGCTGAAACCGGCGATCGCGACGGTCGTGATCGTGAAGGGGATCGCCGTCTACAACGATTTCTACATCCCGTTCCTCTACATGCCCTCTCAAGATCTTGGCGTGATCTCGACGTCGCTGTTCCGCTTCAAGGGCCCCTACGCCGCCCACTGGGAAACGATCTCGGCAGGAGCTGTCCTCGTCATCCTGCCGACACTGATCGTCTTCCTGGCCCTTCAGAAATACATCTACAACGGTTTCATGAGAGGAGCGACGAGGTAACCGCTTTCACTTCTGCTTCCGCTCCGGGGGAGACGGGGCGGCGCTAGACACCCTCGTCGGAGGACAGTGCCGCGACGAGCACGGGCGTTACCTGCTCCACCTGCCAGGGCCGAGCCCCGTTCCCCGTGAGCGCACTCGCGACGGCCGACTCGTCCAGCGGCTTCGGCGGCTCCCAGCAGACCCTGCGCACCGCGTCGGGCGCGATGAGGTTCTCCTGGGGCATGTTCAGCTCCTCGGCCAACGCCGAGACGGCCGACCTCGCCGCGCTGAGCCGCGCCGCCGCCGCCGGGTCCTTGTCGGCCCAGGCACGCGGCGGCGGCGGCCCCGCCACCGGCTGCCCCGGCTGCGGCAGCTGCGCCTCGCTCAACGCCTTCGCCCGGTCGACCGCGGCCTGCCACTGCTCCAGCTGCCGCCGTCCCATCCGATGCCCGAAGCCGTTCAGCACGGCCAGCGCGCTCACGGTCGTCGGCAGTGCGAGCGCGGCCTCCACGATGGCCGCGTCCGACAGCACCTTGCCCGGGGACACGTCCCGTCGCTGCGCGATCCGGTCGCGGGTCTGCCACAGCTCCCGCACCACGCCCAGCTGCCGCCGCCGGCGCACCTTGTGCATGCCTGACGTGCGACGCCAGGGGTCCTTGCGGGGCTCGGGCGGCGGGGCGGACGCGATCGCGTCGAACTCCTGGTGGGCCCATTCCAGCTTGCCCTGCCGGTCCAGCTCCTTCTCCAGCGCGTCGCGCAGGTCGATCAGGAGCTCGACGTCGAGGGCCGCGTACCGCAGCCACGGTTCGGGCAGCGGCCGGGTCGACCAGTCGACCGCGGAGTGGCCCTTCTCGAGGACAAAGCCCAGCACGCCCTCGACCATCGCGCCGAGGCCGACCCGCGGGAACCCGGCGAGCCGTCCGGCCAGCTCGGTGTCGAACAGCCGCGTCGGCGTCATGCCTATCTCGCGCAGACACGGCAGGTCCTGGGTGGCCGCGTGCAGCACCCACTCCACGCCGGACAGCGCCTCGCCGAGCGCGGAGAGGTCGGGACAGGCCACCGGGTCGATCAGCGCGCTGCCGGCGCCTTCGCGGCGCAGCTGCACGAGATAGGCGCGCTGTCCGTAGCGGTAGCCGGAGGCGCGCTCGGCGTCGACCGCCACCGGGCCGGAGCCCGCGGCGAACGCGGCGATGACCTCGGCGAGGGAGGCCTCGTCGGCGATCACGGGAGGAATGCCCTCGCGCGGTTCGAGGAGAGGTGTCGGCGCCCCGGAAGCAGTAGATCCGCCGTCGTCCGGAGGGGCGCCTCCGGTGGTTCGCAGTGAACTGGCTGCTGCGGTTTCTTGGGCGTCGGTCACCTGTCAAGGGTATCTGTGTATCGACGGCACCCGCCGACGGAACGTTCCGTCGACGGGCGCCAGAGGGTCGTAAACCAGTCAGGTCGGTGAACGAGGGGGAACGAGCGGGGAAGAAACCGGAAGGGGACGGGCCGGGACACGTAGGGGCAGGAGGGGGTCGGGGGCGGGCCGGGACGGGTCCTGGGAGACCCCCGGAGGGATCCCGGAGGAACGGCTCGGGGGAATCTCGGGGGAATCTCAGGAGTGGGCTGTCAGTGGATGATGCCGGTCCGCAGGGCCACCGCGACCATGCCGGCCCGGTCGCCCGTGCCGAGCTTGCGGGCGATGCGGGCGAGGTGGCTCTTGACGGTCAGCGCGGACAGACCCATCGAGACGCCGATGGCCTTGTTCGACTGTCCCTCCGCGACCAGTCGCAGCACCTCGACCTCACGGCCGGAGAGCTCGCGGTAGCCGCCCGGGTGACTCGGGGCACCCGGGGGGCGGCGGTGCATACGGGCGGCAGAGCCGATGGGGGCGGCACCGGGCCGGGTGGGGAGCCCGACGTTGGTGCGGGTGCCGGTGACGACGTAGCCCTTGACGCCGCCCGCGAGGGCGTTGCGCACGGCGCCGATGTCGTCGGCGGCGGAGAGGGCGAGCCCGTTGGGCCAGCCCGCGGCGCGGGTTTCCGACAGCAGGGTGAGGCCGGAGCCGTCGGGCAGGTGGACGTCGGCGACGCAGATGTCGCGGGGGTTGCCGATGCGGGGACGAGCCTCCGCGATGGACGAGGCCTCGATGACGTCGCGCACACCGAGCGCCCACAGGTGGCGGGTGACGGTGGAGCGGACGCGCGGGTCGGCCACGACCACCATGGCGGTGGGCTTGTTCGGGCGGTAGGCGACCAGGCTTGCGGGCTGCTCGAGGAGAACGGACACCAGGCCTCCTGGGTGGGGGACGGGAGCCGGCTCGTGGGGCTTGTGGGGAGGAAGCCGGGACGAACCGTGCTTTCAAGGTCACAGTCGTCTTCGGCAGCGAACCCGGCGTCCTTTAGAGAATGATCACGATCTAGTGAGTAACAATCCGTTCAATTCGGACACTTGATCGATCATCCGAAGATCGAGTCGGTTTAAGTGGGTGTCTTACGGGATCGAAAATGGCCGTATCGACAAAGAGATGGTCAACGTGACTGCGGTCCCCTGCGTTGCGGCAGCGTCACCACCGACGCGTCCCCCGGTCCGGCCGGCGGCAGCCCCGCCACCTGTGCCAGCAGATCGCACCAGGAGGCCAGATGCGCCCCGGTGTCCGGCACCCCGCCCAGGCCCTCGCGCGGTGTCCAGGAGGCCCGGATCTCGATCTGCGAGGCCGCCGGGCGCTCCGCGAGCCCGCCGAAGTAGTGCGAACTCGCGCGCGTGACGGTCCCGCTCGGCTCGCCGTAGGTCAGTCCGCGCGCCTGGAGCGCGCCGGTCAGCCACGACCAGCACACGTCCGGCAGCAGCGGGTCCGCGGCCATCTCGGGCTCCAGCTCGGCCCGGACCAGCGTCACCAGGCGGAACGTTCCGCGCCAGGCGTCGTGCCCGTCGGGGTCGTGCAGCAGCACCAGCCGGCCGTCGGCCAGGTCCTGGTCGCCGTCCACGACCGTCGCCTCCAGCGCGTACGCGAACGGGGCGAGCCGCTTCGGGGCCGGTGTCGGCTCCACCTCGATCTGCGGCCGCAGCCGGGCCGCCCTCAGCGCGTCGACGGCGGCCCGGAAAGGCAATGGTGCCGACGTGCTCCCATCCCGGTCCCCCTCGTTCGCGTCATCCATCCCGCCAGCGCCGTCCGACAGTCGTCCCTGAGCCGCAGCCATGCGGGGAAGATTAAGGGGAACGGGGGCTTCGCGCAGGGCAAGACACCCGCGCGGGGCCCGCGGACAGGTGCGCGCTGGGCGAACAGGCGCACGGACCGGGCCGCCCGAAAGACCACGGAAGGGCGACAGAAGGACCGCAGAAGCACGACGACGCGAGGACGGCAGGACGACGGCAGGACGACGGTGGGAACGCCGAAGACGACGGAGCGGCGGAAGAAGCGGCGGCGGCAGGGGGCGGCCTCGCGGGCTTCGGCGCCATGGGAGACTTGCCGTCGTGAGCGCGAACGAGAGCCCGGCGGGCCGGCAGCCGACAGCGACGTACGACAGTGCCTTCCTGAAGGCGTGCAGGCGTGAGCCCGTGCCGCACACGCCCGTGTGGTTCATGCGACAGGCGGGGCGCTCGCTGCCGGAGTACCGCAAGGTCCGCGAGGGCATCGCGATGCTCGACTCCTGCATGCGGCCCGAGCTGGTCACCGAGATCACCCTCCAGCCCGTGCGCCGGCACAACGTGGACGCGGCGATCTACTTCAGCGACATCGTCGTCCCGCTCAAGGCCATCGGCATCGACCTCGACATCAAGCCGGGCGTCGGCCCGGTCGTCGAGCGCCCGATCCGCACCCGCGCCGACCTCGCCCAGCTGCGCGACCTCACCCCCGAGGACGTCTCCTACGTCACCGAGGCCATCGGCCTGCTGACGGCCGAGCTCGGCGCCACCCCGCTGATCGGCTTCGCGGGCGCGCCTTTCACCCTCGCGAGCTACCTCGTCGAGGGCGGTCCGTCGCGCACGTACGAGAACGCCAAGGCGATGATGTACGGCGACCCCGAGCTCTGGGCCGACCTGCTCGACCGCCTCGCGGAGATCACGGCCGCCTTCCTGAAGGTGCAGATCGAGGCGGGCGCGAGCGCCGTCCAGCTCTTCGACTCCTGGGCCGGCGCGCTCGCCCCCGCCGACTACACCCGCTCGGTGCTGCCCGCCTCCGCGAAGGTCTTCCGCGCGGTCGAGGGCTACGGCGTCCCGCGCATCCACTTCGGCGTCGGCACCGGCGAGCTGCTGAAACTCATGGGCGACGCGGGCGCGGACGTCGTCGGCGTCGACTGGCGCGTCCCGCTCGACGAGGCCGTGCGCCGGGTCGGTCCCGGCAAGGCGCTCCAGGGCAACCTCGACCCGACCGTCCTGTTCGCCGGCACCGAGGCCGTCGAGGCCAAGACCCGCGAGGTCCTGGACGCGGCCGCCGGCCTGGAGGGTCACGTCTTCAACCTCGGCCACGGCGTCATGCCGTCCACCGACCCGGACGCGCTGACCCGGCTCGTGGACTACGTCCACACCCGGACCGCCCGCTGAGTCACCAGGTGTCCCGCTGAGTCACCAGGTGTGCCGGGGGCGCGCCCGTCTGCCGAACAGCAGACCGCGCGGCTCCGGCGGCGGGGGCGTGCCCGGCTTGAGCGGCCAGGCGAGCAGCATCCCCGCGAGGAAGCCGACGATGTGCGCCGCGTACGCCACGGTGCCCGCCCCGGAGACGCCCTCGCCCGACGAGTACACCGCCTGCAGCACGAACCAGAAACCCAGCACCATCCAGGCCGGCAGGCGCAGCGGCAGAAACACCAGGAACGGGACCAGCACCCACACCCTGGCCTTCGGATACAGCACCAGATAGGCGCCGAGCACGCCCGCGATCGCCCCCGACGCGCCGATCAGCGGGTCGGTGGAGTCGGCGTTGAGCAGTGCGAAACCGTAGGACGCCGCATAGCCGCAGACGACATAGAAGAGCGCGAAGCGGACGTGCCCCATGCGGTCCTCGATGTTGTTTCCGAAAATCAGCAGAAACAGCATGTTGCCCAGCAGATGAAGCCAGCCGCCGTGCAGGAACATCGCGGTGAGGACGCTCAGCGCCGGCGACTTGTCGTAGCCCGGCGGGCCTAGCGCACACCCCGCGCCGCTCACGTCGCCGGTGGGGACGAGCAGCGGCAGCTGATGGTGGATCAACTCGCGCGGGACGGCCGCGTAGTGCTCCAGGAAGGCGTGCAGATGGCACGTCTGGGCCAGGCTGCTGTCGCCCGCCACGGAGCCGGACAGGCCGGGCATGAACCAGAACACGAAGACGTTCGCGGCGATCAGCGCGTATGTCACCACGGGCGTACGGCGCACCGGGTTCACGTCATGGACGGGGATGACCACAAGGAAGTACTGCCCCCGATCCGTTCGACGAACCGGTGAACGCGGCTCACCACGAGTGCGTATGAACCGGCAACCGCTCGCGGCACGAGGAAGGCGGGTCGCGGGGACGACGTGAGGAACAGACGATGAACGACCGAGTTACTCCTCCCATGCACGCCACACCCGACGGCGAGGCCGAAATCTCGCTGGTGGTCCGGCTGCCCTGGGAGGACGTGGCGCGACTCGGCCAGGAGGCCGGGCGGCTCGCTGCGCAGATGCAGCGGCCCGTGACATTGGACGAGGCTGTCAGTAACCGGTTGCGGTCGCGGCCGGCGGCCGCGGCGCATGCGAAGCCGATGGAACAGCCTGCCGCTGTTTCCGCTCTGCCGAGGTTGAGCGGAACCGGTTGAGGAACGTTACCGGGGCGCGCGCCGACCGCGGCCGGCTCGCGCCCCGGACAGCTCCTCAAGCGTTCCGCACCTCGGCCGTCGCCTTCCTCGCCGCCACCAGCACCGGGTCCCACACCGGGCTGAACGGCGGGGCGTAGCCCAGATCCAGGGCCGTCATCTGCTCCACCGTCATCCCGGCCGTCAACGCCACCGCCGCGATGTCGACCCGTTTGCCCGCGCCCTCCCTCCCGACGATCTGGACGCCCAGCAGACGGCCCGTCCTGCGCTCGGCGAGCATCTTGACCGTCATGGCGGAGGCGCCGGGGTAGTAGCCCGCGCGACTGGTGGACTCGACGGTGACCGTGACGAACCGCAGGCCGACCCTGCGCGCGTCCTTCTCCCGCAGTCCGGTGCGGGCGATCTCCAGATCGCAGACCTTGCTGACGGCCGTGCCGACCACGCCGGGGAAGGTGGCGTAGCCGCCGCCGACGTTGGCGCCGATGACCTGGCCGTGCTTGTTGGCGTGGGTGCCGAGCGCGATATGACGTTCCTGGCCGGAGACCAGGTCGAGGACCTCCACACAGTCGCCGCCCGCCCAGATGTCCTCGTGGCCGCGCACCCGCATCGCCAGGTCCGTGAGCAGCCCGCCGTGCCGGCCCAGGGGCAGCCCGGCGGCCTTGGCGAGCGCGGTCTCCGGGCGGACGCCGATGCCCAGCACCACCACGTCCGCCGGGTACTCGGCGTCCTCGGTCACCACCGCCCGGACGCCGCCGTCCCCGTCGGTGCGCAGCCCGGTGACCTCGGCGTCGTTCACCATGGTGATGCCCAGGCCCTCCATGGCCGTGTGCACCAGCCGGCCCATGTCCGGGTCGAGGGTCGACATCGGCTCGCTGCCCCGGTTGACGACCGTCACCTCGTAGCCGCGGTTGATGAGCGCCTCGGCCATCTCCACGCCGATGTAGCCCGCCCCCACGACGACGGCCCGCCTCCCACGCGCGCGTGCCAGCGTGTCGAGCAGCGCCTGCCCGTCGTCCAGGGTCTGCACCCCGTGCACGCCCGCCGCGTCCCAACCCGGCAGGTCCGGCCGGATCGGGCGGGCCCCGGTCGCGATCACGAGCTTGTCGTACGACGTCCAGGACTGCGCGCCCGTGTCCACGTCACGCGCGCGTACCCGCCGCCCCGCCACGTCGATCTCCGTGACCTCCGTGCGCAGCCGCAGGTCGATCCCGCGCGCGCGGTGCTCCTCGGGCGTGCGGGCGATCAACTCGTCCCGTTCGGCGACGTCACCGCCCACCCAGTACGGGATGCCGCACGCCGAGTAGGAGGTGAAGTGGCCGCGCTCGAAGGCCACGATCTCCAGTTCCCCGGGCCCCTTCAGACGCCGGGCCTGGGACGCCGCGGACATGCCCGCGGCGTCACCGCCGATCACGACCAGTCGCTCGATGCTCATGCGAACACGCTACGGCCGACGCGCACTTCAGTCCTGCGCGGGCTCGCTCGCCGCAGGTCCCGCGCCATTCTCGCCGGCTTCCGCGCCGTCGTCGCCGGACGCCGGCGCAGCCGCCGACCGCCGCCCCGCACGTGCCAGCCGCAGCCACACCAGCACGATCAGGACGGCCGCCGCGAGGAACGGCAGCGTCGCGCCGAACGCCACGGCGATCCAGCGCAGCACCGTCACGAACGCCGCCCAGCCGCCCGCCAGCGCGTCCACGAACCCCGGGTCGTCGTCCTTCTCGGCGGCCGGGTCGACCGGCTTCTCCGAGAGGGTCACGGTGATGGTCGCCAGGCTCGTGCGGTCCTTCAGGGACGCCTGCTGGGCGAGCAGCGCCTCCAGATCGGCCTCCCGGGTGCTCAACTCGCCCTCCAGGGTGACGACGTCGCTGAGCTTCGTGGCCCGGTCCATCAGCTCGCGGACCCGGGCGACGCTGGCGCGCTGCGAGGCGATCCGGCTCTCGACGTCGACGACCTCGTCGGTGACGTCCTGGGCCTTCGCCGTGCGCTCCAGGAGCTTGCCCGCGCCCTGGAGATCGGCCATGACGTCGTCGTACTTCTCGACCGGGACCCGCAGCACGACCCGGGTCCGCTCGCCGCCGTCCTCGTCCCGGGCGGTCGTCTCGTCGCCGACGTAGCCGCCCGCGTTCTCGGTGGTCGCCCGGGCCTCGTCGAGGGCCTTCGGCACGTCCTTGACCTGCACGGTCAGGGAGGCGGTGCGGATGATGCGGTTGACGGTGAGCTGCGGCGCGGCGGTGGCCTTCGAGCCGCTCGCGCCCGCGCCCTCCTTCTCGTCCGCGGCGGCGCCCGCGTCCCCGGCGTCGAGGTCCTGGGGGGCGGCCTCTCCGACGGCGGCCTTGTCGGCCGAGCTGCTCGTGCTCGTGTCGTTCGCGCCGCTGCATCCGGTGACGGCCAGGCCTGCGGCCAGCAGGACTGCGGCCAGGGCGTGGGCAGGTCGTACCGGACGTCGCAGCGAACGTCGTACGCAAGGGCGTGTGGGCATCTTGGGTGTCCCCCGAAGGTTGCGGCAACTGACGCTCCTTCGACGCCGGGGCGGGCCGGGACGTTGGCGGTGGTCGGTTCCGAACAGGTCACGGTCGGGACGCGGGCAGGACACCGGGGCGCGGCGGGAGTGTCAGTGGGGTCTGAGAGAGTGGGCGCATGAGCGCAACGGGTACGGGCACGGGGCATCACGTCGTCGTCGGAGCCGGGATCGCCGGTCTGGCCGCCGCCCACCGGCTGCTGGGGCGCGGGGCGAGAGTGACCGTGCTGGAGGCGTCCGACCGGGTCGGCGGCAAGCTGCTGCCCGGCGAGATCGCGGGCGTGCGCGTGGACCTCGGCGCCGAGTCGATGCTGGCCCGCCGGCCCGAGGCGGTCGCCCTCGCGCGCGAGGCGGGCCTCGCCGACCGCCTGCAGCCGCCGGCCACCGCCACGGCCTCGATCTGGACCCGCGGCGCGTTGCGCCCCATGCCCAAGGGCCATGTCATGGGCGTTCCGGGCACCGCGGCCGCCCTGACCGGCCTGCTGTCCGACGAGGGCCTGGCCCGGATCGAGCGCGACGCCGACCTGCCCCGAACGGAGACCGGGGACGACGTGGCGGTCGGGGAGTACGTGGCGGCACGCCTGGGCCGCGAGGTCGTCGACCGCCTCATCGAGCCCCTGCTGGGCGGGGTCTACGCCGGTGACTCCTACCGGATCTCGATGCGCTCGGCCGTCCCGCAGCTCTTCCAGGCGGCGCAGACGCACACCTCGTTGACGGAGGCCGTCCGCGAGATCCAGGCCAAGGCGGTCGCGAGCCGGCAGACCGGGCCCGTGTTCATGGGCATCGAGGGCGGCGTGGGCTCGCTGCCGCTCGCGGTCGCCCGGTCCGTCCAGGCGCGCGGCGGCGAGATCCACACACGCGTGGCCGTGACCGGGCTGCGCCGCGAGCCGGCCGGCGGCTGGCGCGTCAGCGCGGGGGAGCGGGTGCTGCAGGCCGACGCCGTGGTCGTCGCCGTCCCCGCACCGGCCGCCGCCGCACTGCTCGCCGCCGAGTCCCCCGAGGCCGCCGCCGAGCTGCGCACGGTGGAGTACGCCTCCATGGCCCTGATCACCCTCGCCTACCGGCGCGCCGAGACCGCCCTGCCCGAGGGCAGCGGCTTCCTCGTCCCGCCCGTCGACGGACACACCGTCAAGGCCTCCACCTTCGCCTCCCAGAAGTGGGGCTGGATCGCCGACCAGGACCCGGACACGGTCGTGCTGCGCACCTCCGTGGGGCGGTACGGCGAGACGGAGGTCCTGGGCCGCGAGGACGCCGACCTCGTCGAGGTCTCCCGGCACGACCTGCGCGCGGCCACCGGCCTGGACGCCACGCCCGTCGAAACCCGCGTCACCCGGTGGACGGACGGCCTGCCCCAGTACCCCGTCGGCCACCACGCGCGCGTGGCCCGCATCCGCGAGCACGTAGCGAAGCTCCCGGGCCTCGCCGTGTGCGGCGCGCAGTACGACGGCGTGGGCATCCCGGCCTGCATCGCGAGCGCGTACGCCGCGGTGGACCAGATCGGCGGCGACCTGAGCGCCGTCCGCGAGCTCACGGCCAACCCGGTGCAGAGTCTGCACGGCGGAGCGGGAGAATGAGAACCATGAGCGACGACGCCCCCACCACCGAGGCCGGCAGGATCCCGAACAAGGGCAAGCTGGCCAAGGACCTCAACGAGGTCATCCGCTACACCCTGTGGTCCGTCTTCAAGCTGAAGGACGTGCTGCCCGAGGACCGCGCGGGTTACGCCGACGAGGTCCAGGAGCTGTTCGACCAGCTCGCCGCCAAGGACGTGACGATCCGCGGCACCTACGACGTGTCCGGTCTGCGCGCCGACGCCGACCTCATGATCTGGTGGCACGCCGAGACCGCCGACCAGCTCCAGGAGGCGTACAACCTGTTCCGCCGCACCCGGCTGGGCCGCGCCCTGGAGCCGGTCTGGTCGAACATGGCGCTGCACCGCCCCGCCGAGTTCAACCGCTCGCACATCCCGGCGTTCCTCGCCGACGAGACGCCCCGCGACTACATCAGCGTCTACCCGTTCGTGCGCTCCTACGACTGGTACCTGCTGCCCGACGAAGACCGCCGCCGCATGCTCGCCGACCACGGCAAGATGGCCCGCGGCTACCCGGACGTCCGTGCCAACACGGTCGCCTCGTTCTCGCTCGGCGACTACGAGTGGATCCTCGCGTTCGAGGCCGACGAGCTGTACCGCATCGTCGACCTCATGCGCCATCTGCGGGCCTCGGAGGCCCGGATGCACGTCCGCGAGGAGGTCCCGTTCTACACGGGCCGCCGCAAGGACGTCGCGGAGCTGGTCGCGGGTCTGGCCTGATCAGCGCTTCGGCCGCGCGGCCCGCTCCACGGAGAGGGCCGCCGGCTCGGCCTCGGCAGGCTTCCGTGCGGCCGGCTTCGGCGTGGCCGGCTTCGGCTCCGCGTGCGGTGCGCAGGCCGCGCGCCGCGTCGGGAGCCGGCCCTCCAGCAGATACGCGTCGAGGTGGCCGTTGACGCACCGGTTCGGTCCGCCCCCGATGCCGTGCGTGCCGGCGTCCCGCTCCGTCACCAGCACCGAACCCGTCAGCCGCCGGTGCATCTCCAGGGCCCCGTCGTACGGCGCGGCGGCGTCCCGCTCGGCGGCCAGGATCAGCGTCGGCGGCAGCTCGCCCGGCCCGGTCCGGACATCGAGCGGCTCCTGCCGGGGCGCCGGCCAGTACGCGCACGGCAGGTTCGCCCACACGTTGTCCCAGGTCTCGAACGGCGCGACCCGCGCGAGCCGCGTGTTGTCGCGGTCCCACACCTTCCAGTCCGTTGGCCACGGTGCGTCGTTGCACTCCACGGCCGTGTACACGGCGTTCGAGTTCTCCGCCTCCTCGGCAGCCTCCTGGACCGGCCCGGCCTGCGCGATCAGCTGCTTCGGGTCGCCCTTGAGGTACTCCGACAGCGCCTGCGCCCGAGCCGGCCAGTAGTCGTCGTAGTAACCGGCCTGCAGGAACGCGCCCTGGAGCTGGCCCGGCCCCACCTTCCCGCCGGCCGGCTCGGCGGCCAGCCGCGCCCGCGCCCGCTCATAGCTGGTCAGCACCGCCTGAGCCGTCCTGCCCAGGCCGTACACGTCGTCGTGCCGCGCGATCCACTCCCGGAAGTCCGTCCAGCGGCTCTCGAACGCCGCCGACTGGTCGAGGTTGTTGCGGTACCAGATCTGCGCCGGGTCCGGGTTCACCGCCGCGTCGAACACCATCCGCCGCACATGTGAGGGGAACAGGGTCGCGTACACCGCCCCGAAGTAGGTGCCGTACGAGGCCCCCATGAACGTCAGCCGCTCCTCGCCCAGCGCGGCGCGCAGCACATCCAGGTCACGGGCGTTGTTGAGCGAGTTGATGTGCTGCAGGGCGCCGCCCGACCGCTGCGCGCAGCCCTCGGCGTACGCCTTCGCCTGCGCGATGCGCTCCCGCTTGTACGACTCCGAGGGGTGCGTCGGAGCCGGCGAAGGGCCCTTGAAGAACCGCTTGGGGTCCTGGCAGGACACCGGTGCCGAGCGGCCGACCCCGCGCGGGTCGTAGCCGACGAGGTCGTACGCGGCCCCGATGCGCTTCCACTCCGGCAGCAGCCCGATCAGTGGGAAGTAGAGCCCGGAGCCGCCCGGGCCGCCCGGGTTGAAGACCAGCGCGCCCTGTCGGGGAACCCGGTGCTTGCTGTTGTGCGGGTCCTTGTGGGTGGCCTGCACGCGGCTGACGGTCAGGTCGATCTGCTTGCCGTTCGGCCGGGCGTAGTCGAGCGGGACGGCGACCGTGCCGCACTGCATGGCGCCGGGCAGGTCCTGCGCGTCGGAGCACTTCCCGAAGTCGACGCCCCTCGCCGCGGCCCGCGCGGCGGCGAGCGCGACACCGGGGGCGGCGGCCCGGGCGGCGGACGGACCGGGGGCCGACAGGCCGGGCGTGTTCGGGACGCCGCCCGCCGGGACGGCGGAGAGGGCGGTCAGCAGCAGGGCTCCTGCGGCCGAGTGGAGGGCGGCGGCTCTCATCGGGTGTCCCTTCGGTGCACGGCGGCGACAAAAGGGAAGTTTGGTTCGACCTTGGGGGAAGGCAAGCACCGACGGCTGGTGTCGCCGCCAATGCCCCTTGTGCGCCCCCCAGTGGTCGAGCGCGCCCCGTCGGAGGGGGCGTCCTGCCCGAGCGGTGTCCCGTCCGAGCGGTGTCCCGTCCGATGGGTGCCCCGTCCAGGGGGGCGTCCTGTTCGAGAAGCGGATTGGTCCGGCGGATCCCTGTCTCAGTCGCGCGCGTGCAGCCCGAGCAGCCCGTGGTACCCGTACTGCCCGCGGTGCGCGAAGGCAGCCCGCAGGTCCGGTTCGCCGACCGCGCGGATCCCGCGTACGGCCACGGAGGTCAGATACATGCGTTCGTCCCCCGCGCTCGCGGCGTGCCGGGCCAGCGTGCCCAGCAGCCGCTGGCCCGCCGGGGAGGCCCAGCGCGAGTACGGATGCGCCTCCACCCGCGCTATGGCCAGGCAGCTCAGGGTGAGGGCGAGGGGCAGCGCGAACCAGAGCGCGACGAGGTTGCGGGGCATCTCCGGGGCGGCGGGGAGCAGCAGTGCGGTGACGCCCAGCGCGACGACGACCACGGCGGCGGCCCGCACCTGCCGCACCCCGGTCGCGACCGTCGTACGGGCTCCGTCCGGCACCGCGAGGCCGGCGTCGACCAGCCGGTCGGCGAGGCCGCCCACCGCGTCCGCGGCCGCCGCCGCGGCCCGCACCGGGGCGATGGGCGACTGCCCCTCGGGCCCGATGGCCCCTATGACCGACCGTTCCATCTCGTCGCGCCCGCGCGGGTCGACGACGGTCGCCCAGCCGGTGTGGGCGAGCAGCAGCCGCCGCTGGCGCGCCATGGAGACCATGGTCAGGTCGGCGACCCGGCCCGGGCCGCCGGACAGGAAAGCCGCCTCGTACAGGGTCAGATCATGTCCGTGGCCCGCGTTCGCGTCGAGGCTCGCCGAACTCGCCGAGTTCGCCGCACGCGCAGCGGCCAGGCACAGCCGTGTGCACGCCGCGCCCGCGACGGCCCATGCCAGCAGCAGGAGAAGCACCCAGACCATGTCGTGTTTCTATGCCATCCGCACCGGGAAACGCCATGCCCCGTTCACGATCCGGACCGGGCGTTGTGCGTATGTGACGTTCCGCTTGCCTTCGTCCCGGGTGCCGCATGAGCTGCGTGCCTCAGGAGCCGGGTGGCGGGCTGGCCGCGGCCGGCGGGAGCGTGTAGGTGGGATACGGCGACGCCGTGAGCGGCACGACCGGCCCGGGGTCGGTCGTGGGCCCCGGCGGCCCGGGGGAGTTGGTGATCGGCGGCGGGCTGTCGGCCGCCAGGTCGCGGGCGAGGGCGTCGTAGTCGACGTACCCGGTAGCCTCGAGGATCTTGATGTGGTCCAGGACGGTGGTGTTGGCGTCGTCGGCGAGCGCGCGCACCAGCGAGTTGCGCGTACTGGCCCGGACCTGGGCGACGACGGAGAACACCCGGCCGTGCGCGAGGCGCAGGATGTTGGCGAACTTCCAGTCGTACTGCTGCCCCTGCGCCGCGTTCAGCTCCGCCAGCCAGCCTTTCTGCTGGTCGTTGGGCTCGTTCGGCAGCGCGAGGCCCAGTTGCGAGGCGACGGTGCGCACCCGCTCGTCCAGGAAGGCGTGGCCCTCGACCAGATGCCGGCCCGCCGTCCGCACGGCCTCGGTCGTGCCCTTCGTCTGCGCCTGCTGTCCGGCCGGCAGCTCCCACAGTCCGGCCAGCCGGACCTTGGTGATGAACTCCCGGTCCAGCGCGGACAGCGGCCCGTACTGCGTCGACACGCTCTGCGCGTTCAGTACGTCCACTCCCGTGCCCGAACGGTCGGAGTACGACCAGACCGGGAAGACCAGTGCCGCGAGGGTCGCCGCCAGGCATGTGATGATCAGCCCGGTACCACTGAAGATGCCTCTGCCCTTGATCGGGGGTCGCGGGCGCATGGTGCCTCCTGCTCACGGCACTGCACGCAAGTGCACATCGGTTGCGGGACTGGCATATTACTGCGCCCGGTCCGCCAACTGCCGTACAGGGTCGAACGGTTTCATCACGGGCATCTTGGATGAAACGGGAGGGCGGCAAGGGGTCCCAAAGCCGGGGAAACCGGTAGTAAACGCCTGTGGAAACGTTGTTGCCCGCGACGGACGCGGCCGGGTGTTAACCCCGGCACATTCGGGACGGTCCATCACCGTCGGATCAACGACCGTCCCATCCGACTCACCTGTTCCAGCAGGGACTTCGGCCTCGGTGCGGGTCCCGAGCGGTCCAGCCACCAGCGACGCAGTTCGCGGCGGGTCCGGCCTTCCGGCGACCGCCCGTCCAGGAGCATCTGCTCGGCGAAGTCGAGGGCGTCCTGGCGGTACCCGCCGCGCATCGGGTGCCGTCGCGCATACGCGACGAAAGCGGCCCGGTAACCGTTTCCGAGGATCTGCGGCAGCTCCGGCGCCACCTTGGCCACCACGTCGGCCCGCTTCGCCGCCAGAGCCCGTGCCTGCACGCCGAGGCGCACCCGGTCGAAGCCCTCGGGGACGGCTGTCCCCGCGACCAGTGCGGACAGCAGCGCGGCCTGGGTGAGGCCGAGGCGCTGACGGGCCGCCTCGTCGGGGGCGATGCCAGGGGCGACGCCGGGGCTGATCGGTTCCATCATCTGGGTCTGGGTCTGGGCCTGGGGCCGGGCGGGCGGGGCGGCTTCGTCGTCGACCCGTGCGCCGCGCAGTGCCGCACCGTTCTCGACGGCCTTCCGGATCGCGCCCAACTCCCGTTCCAGCTCGGTCGGTTCGGGGAAGTTCTCGTCCCGCTCCAACAGCACGCCGGGCGGCGACACCCGGGACGCGAGGTCGGTCAGGATGTCGAGGACCGGGCGGGGCACCGGGTGCGCATGACTGTCGTGCCAGACGCCGTCCCGCTCGAAGCCGCCCGCGACATGGACGTAGGCGATGGCCTCCAGGGGCAGTTCGGCCAGCGCCTCGGCGGGGTCCTCGCCGCGGTTGACGTGGTTGGTGTGCAGGTTGGCCACGTCGATCAGCAGCCGTACGCCGGTGCGGTCGGCCAGGTCGTACAGGAACTGTCCCTCCGTCATCTCCTCGTCCGGCCAGGCGACGAGCGCGGCGATGTTCTCGACGGCGAGCGGCACGGGCAGCGCGTCCTGTGCGATGCGCACGTTCTCGCACAGCACGTCGAGGGCGTCCCGGGTGCGCGGCACGGGCAGCAGATGCCCGGCCTCCAGCCGCGGGGACGCCGTCAGCGGGCCGCCCGCGCGGACGAACGCGATGTGCTCGGTGACCAGCGGCGAGCCCAGTGCCTCGGCCCGCTCGGCGAGCGCGGTCAGCCGCCCCTGGTCGGGTCGCTCCGCATCGCCGAGCCCGAGCGAGACGCCGTGCGGGATCACGGTGATCCCGCGCTCGCGCAGCCGCAGCAGGGAGTCGGGCAGATGCCCGGGACACACGTTCTCGGCGACGGCCTCGACCCAGTCGATGCCCGGCATCCGCTCCACGGCGTCCGCGATCTCCGGTCGCCAGCCGATCCCCGTCCCCAGTCGCATCATGGTCCCCGCCTCCTTCGTGCCCCCTGCGTGGTGACGGTGGTATCGCCCCGCCGCCGTCCTCCGAACCGCCCGCCGCCCTCCTTCAGAGCAACATTTGAGGTTCGGGCCGACGGGCCGACGGGCCTATGGAGTGACCGGCCTATGGGGTGACGGGTGCCGGCCGACCGGTGCCGGGCCGGCGGGCCGGTCGGCCGACGGGTCAGCGGGTCCTCAGGGCCGGATGATCGGCGACCACCGTGCAGCTGCCCGGCGCGATCTCGGTGAACCCCGCGTCCCGCACCAGCGGCAGGCCGCTCGTCGTCAGCTCACGCCACCGCTCCGGGGCCGCGGTCCGGACAGCAAGCGGGAAACCGGTTTCGCGCCAGGCCGCCCGCTCCTCGTCCGACAGGTCCCACCAGGCGAGCTGCGCGCCGTGCCCGGCCTGCGCCATCGCCTTCCCCGCCGACATCTCCACCTCCGGACTCATCCACAGCACGACGGTCCCCGGCTCGACGTCCGCGGGCGGCTCGGGATCGTCGAGATCGGTTCCGGAAACCTGAAGCTTCGCCAGTTCCTTCGGCCACCCGTCCAACGGCACGGGCGGAAACACCCGCACCTCCGCCGACTTCCCTGTGACGGTGATCCCCGGCAGCTCCCCGGCCCGCCGCCACTCGGCTCCCCGGGCCCGCCGCACCACCTTGCGAATGCGGGCGTCCTGCCAGTCCCGCATGACCTGCGCCCACTCGCCGTCCCCGACGGAGCGCTCGTCAGCGAGCAGGACGAGCACGGCACGGGCGGCCGTCTCGAGCGCGTCGGTGCGGGCGGGCGGCGCGGATTTCTCTATCCGCACGACGAGGGGCAACACGAACTGCGGAGCCTGGTCACGCGGGTTCGGCTCGGTCTGAAAGGGACTCTCACTCACAGGCGCAGGCTACTGGACCGGTGCGAGAGGATGCCCTTCATGGAACGCGATCTACGTCTGGAGAACGTGGGCCGCCGCTACGGCTTACGCGGCCCGTGGGTCCTGCGCGAGGTGAACATGGAACTGGCCCCCGCCGGCCTCACCCGGATCGAGGGCCCCAACGGATGCGGCAAGTCCACCCTCCTGCGGCTCCTCGCCCGGATCGACGCCCCCACGGAGGGCAGGGTCACCGGCCGCCCCCGCACCGCGTACGTCCCCGAACGCTTCCCCGCCGCCCTCCCGTTCACCGCCGTCGGCTACCTCACCCACCTCGGCACGGTGCACGGTCTGTCCCGTACCGCCGCCGAGCGCGCCGCGGGCGACTGGCTGGACCGCCTCGACGCCACCGCCTACGCCCACACCCCCATGACCCGCCTCTCGAAGGGCAGCAGCCAGAAGGTCGCCGTGGCACAGGCGCTCCTCGCCGAACCGGAACTGCTGATCCTGGACGAGGCATGGACCGGCCTGGACACGGACGCGCGGGCCGAACTGGAACGGGCGGTCGCCGAGCGGACGTCCGCCGGAGCGGCGGTGGTCTTCGTCGACCACGACCCCCGCCGCCTCGCCGGTGCCACGGACGCCGTGTACACGGTCCGCGACGGCACCCTGCACCGTCGTCGCAGCGACGAGGAGCCGGCCGCCGCCCCCGACGGCCCGCACATGACCATCGAGGTGCGCGGCCCAGCCGCGCCGCTTCCCCCGGAAGCGCTTCGCCTGGCCGCCTCCACCGAGGAGACGGCCGACCGCACCCACCGGCTCACCGTCCCCGTCTCCCACTCCGACGTCCTGCTCCGCGCCCTGCTGACCGCCCGCCCGCCGTGGCACGTGGTGGGCGTCCGGCCGGACGAGAGCCGCCGATGACCGCCCTCCTGCGCTACCAGAGCGCCCTGCTCCTGCGCTCGCAGCGCTGGCTGCCCCCGTTCCTCCTCTACGCCGTCTTCCTGGGGATCGGGGTCCAGGGCGGCCAGCCGCTGCTGGACTCGCTCGGCTACACCGCCGCGTTCCTGCTGCCCGTGGCCGCCTGGCTGGTGCGGATCTGCGTGACCGGCGAGCCCCCGGCCGCCCGCACCGTCGTCGCGGCGGCGGTCGGGCCCGCGCGGGCGCATCTGGCCTGTGTACTGGTCGCGCTGACCGGGGCCGCGCTGCTCGGCACGGCGGCGACAGCACTCGTCACGGTCATCAGCGACCCGGTCGGCAGCGACCACCACAAGCGGGTCCCGGTCCTCGAAGCCGCCGGCGCCGGACTGCTCGCCGTCCTGACCTGCGCCCTGCTCGGCACGGCCGTCGGCGCGCTCACCGCCTGGCCCGTGCTGCGCTCGCCCGGCCGTGCGGTGCCCGCGCTGCTGCTGGCGGCCCTGCTGGCGCTGGTGGTAACCGGTTCCCCGGCGCATGCGGCCGTCAGCGGCCTGGTGGACGGCTCCCACTCGGCGACCGTCCACGTGCCGATCCTGCCGCTGGTCGCCGCGATCCTGCTGAGCGCCGCAGCCGTCGCAGTGGCCTGCGCGCTCACGTCCCGTCGATCACCCTGACCCGGGCGAGCACGCAGAGTAACCGGTTACCCGTGTTGTCCGAGCACTCGTGTCGCCCTGGCCGCCTGAGTTCCCCGAGTTCCCCGAGTTGCCCGGGTAACCGGTTACCCCGAGCAAGCCGTCCGCTGTGCCTCCTGCCACTCGCACACCGGGCACAGAGTGATCCCCTTGTGCGACTCCGGATACTCCGTCGGCTTCCGGCACAGCACACACTCCGCATACGGCGGCCCCTCGGCCTTGGGCGGCGTGGTCGCGTCGATCAGGCAGCAGTCCCGGTCGTGCTCCTGGTCGCTGTCGTCGTCACTCATGCCTCCAGCGTACGAAAGCGTACGAAAGCGTTTCCGGCGCACGAGGTCGGCGTGGGTGAGGTGACTCACCGCCGCCCGCTCGCCGTTCCGATCAGCTCGGACACCTTCACGAACCGGTACCCCTGTCGGCGCAGTTCCGGCACGATCGTCCGCACCGCCCGCTCGGTCGTCGGGGCCGCGCTGCGGGTGCAGTGCATGACGACGACCGACCCGGGCCGCACACCCTCCAGCACCTGTCGGGCCACCGCGTCCGCGTCCGTCGCGAACGCGTCCCCGCTGACCACGTCCCACTGGACGGCGGTCACGCCGGTGCCGCTCACCGCGCGCAGCGCTCGCTTGTCGTAACAGCCGCCGGGGAAACGGAAGTAGGGCATCGCGTCGGTCACTCCGGCCTTGCGGAACGCCGTGTAGGCCCGCTCCACGTCGGCCCGCATCCGGTTCTCGGGGACGGTGGGCAGGCCGTAGCAGTCGCCGGTGAAGGCGTGGTGACTGTAGGAGTGGTTGGCGATCTCGAACCGGGGGTCGCGGTCGATGGAACGAGCCTGGTCCGGGTACTCCTCGGCCCAGCGGCCGGTCATGAACACGGTGGCCGGCACCTTCAGCGTCCGAAGGGCCGTGATCAGCCCCGGGTTGTCGAAGTGCTCGCCGGCCGCGGCCCGGGCCCCCTGGTCGGAGGTCATGTCGGCGTCGAAGGTGAGGGCGACGGTCCGGTCGGCGGTGCGGGGCGCGTTGTGGAAGACGGGAGTGAGACCGGCCGGACCGGGAGCCAGCGTCGGGGGCATCGAGGGGACGACAGAGGCGGGGGCGGAGGCGGGGGCGGAGGTGTGGGCGGGAGCGGCGGGGCGAGGGGCCTGCGGCTGCCGAGGAGCACCGCAGGCGGTGAGCGTGAGGGCGCCGAGGGCGGCACCGAGGGCGCAGAGGCCGGCGAGACGGCGCACGGGAAGGATCATCGTATGAAGTTATGGGGTGCGGCTCATTGCCTGTGTGGATATATGACCGCGTCTCTGTCGGCGTCACCCACCCGGCTCCGAACCGGTTCCGATCCGCTGTCCGGGACTAGCGTCGCCACGGCCCCGTGATCGCGAATGTCGTCCCGGGGTTGTAGCAGTTGACGTACATCGTCCTGCCGTCGGGGGAGAAGGTGACGCCGGCGAACTCGCCCCACTCGGGGGCCTCGGGTGTCCCGATGTTCTGTCGGCCGCGCGCCATCGCGTACACCTCGCCGGCCCGGGTCACGCCGAAGACGTGCTGGGCGCCGTGGCCGTCCTCGCAGACCATCAGGCCGCCGCCGGCCGCCAGACAGATGTTGTCCGGGGACTCGCCGGGGAGCTGGACGTCGGTGTCCGGGCCGAAGACGATGACGAGGCTGAGGCGACGGCGCTGCGGGTCGTAGCGCCAGACCTGGCCGAAGTGGTCGGCCGCCGAGCCGTCCGTGCCGCGCGCGAACGACGAGACGAAGTACACGGACCGCCCGCCCCAGTAACAGCCCTCCAGCTTCTGGGCGTGCGTGATGCCCTTCGGGCCGAAGTCCTGCAGACGGACCGGGGTTTCGGCGGCGAGTGGATCCGGCACGTCCACCCACTCGATGCCCTCGAAGACCGCCCCCGTGTCCTGGATGGACGACAGGTCCGGCACGCCGGGGACCCGCATCGCCTGAAGGCGGCCGCCCGCGCGCAGCGAGCCCACCCCGCCCAGCGGCTTCTCCGGCAGAAAACGATAGAAAAGGCCGAACGGCTTGAGAAACGCGTCCTCCGTTTCGTAAACGGTTCCATTGTTCGGATCGACGGCGATCGCCTCGTGCTGGAAACGTCCCATCGCGGTCAGCGGGACGGCCCCGGTGCGGCGCGGGTCGGACGGGTCGACCTCGAAGATGAAGCCGTGGTCCTTGCTGTAACCGTTTGTGCCGGCTTTGTCCTCTGTCTCCTCGCAGGTCAGCCAGGTGTGCCACGGAGTGGGCCCGCCCGCGCAGTTGACGGCCGTACCGGCGATGGCGACCCGCTCCGACAGCACCTTGTTCCGGGAGTCCAGCGTCAGGGCCGTACAACCGCCCTTGCCCGCAGGGTCGTAGGTCAGGCCCTTGATCGTGGGGACGGGGTGCGCCGCGGTGGGGCGGTTCTCGTGGTTGCGGACCAGGTGGACCCGACCGCCGGGGCCGGGGAGGGCCGTCATGCCGTCGTGGTGGGAGGGCACCGGGCCCTCGCCGGAGCGCAGCGGATCGCCCTCGCGGGAGAGGACCCGGTAGCGGAAGCCCTCGGGGAGGTCGAGCAGGCCGTCCGGGTCGGGCACGAGGGGGCCGTAGCCGTCGTGGCCGAGGTTCTGCGCGGTGGCGGTGGCGGTGGCGGTGCCGGTCGTGGTGGTGGTCGGGGTGCCGGTGAAGAGGTCGGAGAGAGCACCGCTGAACGCGATGCCCACCCCTGCTCCGACTCCCACTCCCATGACACCGGTGCCGGCGAGGATCTGACGTCGTGTCGCAGACATGGGAAAACCTTCCTGCTGGCGGACAGGAACTGTGATCCCGTCGTGTCTATCACCCGGAGCACGCCCCAGGAGCCACACATGGAGCACGTGTCACTCGTCGACGGCCTTCGGCGGAGGCGGAGGCGGAGGCGGAGGTGAAGACGGCGTTGGGGCCTGAGCAGGTGTCTGAGGAGGCGTCTGAGGCGGTGGCTGTGCAGGCGGAGGAGGTTGTGGCGCGGGCGACTGCTGCTGAGGGTGTTGTGGGAGCGGTTGCTGGGCCTTTTCCAGGAAGCGCAGCAATTCCACCGGGAACGGCAGGACGAGCGTGGAGTTCTTCTCGGCGGCCACCGCCACCACCGTCTGGAGCAACCGCAACTGGAGCGCGGCAGGCTGCTCGGACATCTCCTTCGCCGCCTCGGCGAGCTTCTTCGACGCCTGCAGCTCGGCGTCCGCGTTGATGATCCGCGCCCGGCGCTCACGGTCGGCCTCGGCCTGGCGGGCCATCGAGCGCTTCATGGTGTCCGGCAGGGACACGTCCTTGATCTCGACGCGGTCGATCTGCACGCCCCAGCCGATGGCCGGGCTGTCGATCATCAGCTCCAGGCCCTGGTTGAGCTTCTCCCGGTTCGACAGCAGGTCGTCCAGGTCGCTCTTGCCGATGATCGACCGCAGGGAGGTCTGCGCCATCTGCGAGACGGCGAAACGGTAGTCCTCGACGTTGATGATCGCGGCCGGCGCGTCCACGACCCTGAAGTACACGACCGCGTCGACCCGCACGGTCACGTTGTCGCGGGTGATGCCCTCCTGGGCCGGAATGGGCATCGTCACGATCTGCATGTTGACCTTGCGCAGCCGGTCCACGGCCGGGACGACCAGCGTGAACCCCGGCGGGCGGACGTCGCCGCGCAGCCGGCCGAGCCGGAGGACCACCCCGCGCTCGTACTGCTTGACGACCCGGGCGGCCGCCCCGAGATACACGACCCCCGCGACACCGACCGCCGCGGCCACGCCCAGCAGCTCCTGGAGCATGACGACCTCCTCGGGAAGAGGGCCGTTCCGTCTGCTCCTGCAACGATATGCCCGCCGCCGGGCCAGGGGCCACGCCCCGGACCGCCGTCCGGGCCGGGGTCGCCGTCCGGCCCGGGGCCACGCCCCGAGCCCCGGGCCGGACGACGGGCTGCGCGGCTAGCCGGTCGTCACCGGTTCCGTGACCTTCACCGGCTCCGTGCCGACCGCGCTGTGCCGTTCCGCCCAGGTCTCCAGGGCCGAGCGGCAGGCGTGGTCGAGGTGGTGCAGGCCCGAGAGGTCCAGTTCGACCGGGCGGTCCTGCGGGAGGGCCTCCAGGCTGTCGAGGATCTTCGGCAGGCGCAGGAAGGTCGCGTTGCCCGACAGATACGCCTGGACCGGCCCGGCGCCCTTGTCGACGACCTCCGTCCTGATGTGCGAGGCCTCCCAGGCCGTCTTGGCGACGGCCAGTGCCAGACCGATGAGCACGCCCTCGAACATGCTGACCGCGACGATCGACACGGCCGTGGCGACCAGGATCAGCGCCTCGCCGCGGTGCTCGCGCCAGAGCCCGACGATCGCCCGCACGGGCACGAGCTTGGCGCCCGCGTGGACGAGGATGCCGGCCAGCGCCGGGATGGGGAGGTAGGCCAGCACGTCCGGCAGCAGGGCCGCGAACAGCAGCAGCCACACGCCGTGCAGCACGCGGGACGCCTTCGTGCGCGCGCCCGCCTGCACATTGGCCGCGCTGCGCACGATCACCGCGGTCATCGGCAGCGCGCCGAGCATCCCGCAGAGCGCGTTGCCCGCGCCCTGCGCCATCAGCTCCTTGTCGTACTCGGTGCGCGGGCCGCCGTGCAGCCGGTCCACCGCCGCCGCGCTGAACAGCGACTCGGCGGACGCGATCAGGGTGAACGCGACGATCGTGCCGAGCAGGCCGACGTCCGCCAGTTCGCCGAAGGAGCCGAGCGACGGGGGCTGGACCGCGCCCAGCAGGCCCTGCACCTCGACGGTGGCCACGGGCAGGTTCAGCAGCAGGGCGGCGACCGTCGCCAGGCCCACCGCGGCGAGCGGGCCGGGCACCGTGCGGACCTGTTTCGGCAACCGCTTCCACAACACCAGCACCGCGACGGTGCCGACACCGAGCGCGAGCGAGGCCGACGCGGCGGCGCTGCCGGCCGCGTCCACGAGCGCCTCGGGCAGCCCGGCGATCTTCTCCAGACCGGCTGCCGGCGCCTTGGCGCCGACCACCGAGTACAGCTGACCGGCGATCAGCACCAGGCCGATCCCGGCCAGCATGCCCTCGACGACCGAGACCGAGATGGCCCGGAAGTAGCGGCCCAGCTTCAGGGCGCCCATGGCGAGTTGCAGGGCGCCCGTGACGAGGACGATCACTCCGAGGGCGGGCAGGCCGAACTCCTGCACCGCCTCGAAGACCAGCACGGTCAGTCCGGCCGCCGGGCCGGACACCTGCAGGCTGCTGCCCCGCATCAGCCCGGTGACGAGGCCGCCGACGATGCCGGTGACGAGCCCGAGCTCGGCCGGCACGCCGGAGGCCACGGCCACGCCCACGCACAGCGGGAGCGCGACCAGGAAGACGACGAGCGAGGCGGCGAAGTCCTGCCTGAGATGGGGGAACCCGGATATGCGCGGGGATATTCGGCGGGACGTCCGCCGGTCGGCGTTCTGGTTCATCGGGGCGCTCACAGGGCTTCGAAGCCGTCGGTGTCCACGCGGTGTTCGCGCACGGCGCCGGTGTGTACCTCGTAGTACCAGCCGCGCACCCGCAGCCGGCCTTCGGCGAGCCGCTTCTCCACGCAGGGGTAGGAGCGCAGCCGCAGCAGCTGGGCGAGCACATGGTTCTGCACCGCCCGCATGACCGTCGGGTCGTCGGGATCGGCGGTCCCCGGTTCGTCCGCGGCGTGGGCGAGCCAGTCGCGTACGGCGGGGACGCCGTCGAGGTCGTCGCCGCGCACCAGCGCGCCGACGGCGCCGCAGTGCGAGTGGCCGCAGACCACGACGTCCTGGACGCCGAGGACCTCCACGGCGTACTCGATGGTGGCCGCCTCGCCGGTGGGGAGGGCGGAGCCGTAGGGGGGAACGATGTTGCCCGCGGTGCGCAGCTCGAAGAGCTCGCCGGGGCGGGCGCCCGTGATCAGGGCGGGCACGACCCGCGAGTCGGAGCAGGTGATGAAGAGGACCTGGGGCGACTGGCCTTCGGCGAGTTTGGCGAACTCCTCAGGGCGCTGTCCGAACGTACGGGCGTTGTCGATGAGGGGCTGCATGACGTGGTGACTCCTCCTGGCGCGCAGTGGGGGCGCGTCGGATGTGCAGGACACAGGACAGATGCACAGCGCGGGCACCCGAACGGCGCGACTGCACCGGAACAGCGCGGCTGCACCGGAACAGGTGTGCGGGAACGGCTGTGCAGGACACAGGACAGGTGGGGGAACTGCTGTTCTGCTCGCTGCTCTCTCAGCAGCGGAAGACCTGAAGCGCCGCCGGAGAGTGCGTTGTCGAGGGTCTCGACCCGTGCTCGTACGGTTCGGCCGGCCGGGTCGGCTGGTGCGCCGCCGCCGGGTCCAGTGCCAGCAGCGCGCGCTCGGGCTCCTGGGGAGCGGGGGCGGTGCACAGGGCAGCGCGGCGGTGGTCGCGGGAGCGCAGCGGATCGGCGGGGCCGCCGGACCGGTCGCAGCCGCGGATCGTGACGAACTCGTCGCGTACGGGCTTGCCCGAGGGCTTGAATCCGGGCTGAGCCTTGGCCTCGACCTGACGCACGGTATGCGCGGATGCGAACGAGGAGGTGGATGCGAAGAACGGAAGGGCCAGCAGCACGGCGGCGAGCAGCGCGAAGGCGGTCTTGACCGTCCTACCTCGCAACATGCGCCCCCCTCCCGGCACTCTCTCCTCTAGTCCAGACCAACGGTTGGTCAATGACTGGTCAAGAAACACGGTAACCCTGCAAAGTTGTTTGCAGGGTTAACTGAGCGTTTCGAAAAGAAGTGCGCCTCAAAAGAGGGGGTGATCTGGCGCGAACCGACCCTTGACCCGAGCTGTGACGATCCGTCAGCGAGGCTCGACGAGCCGCTTGGCGTCGCGGGCCAGCGCGGTGAGCCGGGAGATCGCCCGGAAGTACTTCTTGCGGTACCCGCCGTTCAGCATCTCCTCGCTGAACAACTGGTCGAAGGGGAGCCCGGAGGCCAGGACCGGGACCTCGCGGTCGTAGAGCCGGTCGGCCAGGACCACCAGCCTGAGGGCCGTGGACTGGTCGGGCACCGGCGCCACGTCCGTGAGACAGACCGCCTTCAGGCCGTCCGTCAGCGCGCCGTAACGGCTCGGGTGGACCTTGGCGAGGTGCTCCAGCAGGTGCGGGAAGTCGTCGAGCGAGGCGCCCTCGGTGGCGTACGCCGCCTTCGCCACCTGTTCGTCCGAGTACGGCGCCGGCGCCTCGGGCAGGCCGCGGTGGCGGTAGTCCTCGCCGTCGATGCGCAGCGCGCGGAAGTGCGCCGACAGACCCTGGATCTCACGCAGGAAGTCGGCGGACGCGAACCGGCCCTCGCCGAGCTTGCCGGGCAGGGTGTTGGAGGTGGCGGCGAGCGCGACGCCGGCGTCGACCAGCTTGCCGAGCAGCGTCGAGACGAGAACGGTGTCGCCGGGGTCGTCCAGCTCGAACTCGTCGATGCACAGCAGACGGTGTCCGGAGAGCGTCCGCACCGTCTGCTGGAAGCCGAGGGCGCCGACCAGGTTGGTCAGCTCGACGAAGGTGCCGAACGCCTTGAGGGCGGGCTCGGCCGGGGTGGCGTGCCACAGGGACGCCAGCAGGTGGGTCTTGCCGACGCCGTAGCCGCCGTCCAGGTAGACGCCGCGCGGCCCGGCGGGCGCCTTGGGCGCCTTCGCCCTGCCGAAGCCGAGAAACCCCCGTTTGGCGGTGCCCGTGGCGTGCGCCCCGCCCAGTCCGGCCGCGAAGTCGTCCAGGACGCCCACCGCCGCGGTCTGGCTGGGCTGGTTCGGGTCCGGGAGGTAGGTGCTGAAACGGACCGAGTCGAAGCGCGGCGGCGGCACCATCTCCGCGACCAGCCGGTCCGCGGGGACGTGCGGCTGACGGGCGCAGAGGGACACGGGGGCCGCGTCGGCTATCGGGCTGAGGCCGGGGGCGGGGGAGGAGGACGACACGGTTCCCCATGCTACGGGGCGTGCCAGACTGCCTGGCATGCGACGGCTGTTCCCTGTGACCGACCAGACAGTCCAGACCGTGACGACCGACCCCGGCGGGAGGCCGCTCGGGGCCCCCGGCGAAGGGGGTGGCGAGGGAGGCGGCACGCGAGACGGCACGGCCCTCGGCCGTGAGTGGAGCCTCGACGAGCTCGCCGACGCCTACGCCTACCCGGAAGCCCCGCCCGGGGAGCCACAGCCCTGGCTGCGCGCCAACATGGTGTCCACGCTCGACGGCGCCGCCCAGCACGACGGGCGCTCGCAGCCCATCTCCACCGCTGCCGACATGCGGATCTTCGGCACGCTGCGAGGGCTCGCGGACGTGGTGGTCGTCGGCGCGGAAACGGTACGGCTGGAGGGCTACCGTCCCGCACGCGCGCGTGCGGAGTTCGCCGAGCGGCGCGCGGCGGCCGGGCAGGGGCCCGCGCCCGCCGTCGCGGTGGTCACCGCAGGCCTCGACCTGGACTTCTCGCTGCCGCTCTTCACCTCGCCCCTGGTCCCCACCCTGCTCCTCACCGGCGCCGCGGCCCCTCCCGACCGGGTCGCGGCCGCGGAGAAGGCCGGCGTGCGGGTGGTGGTCGCCGGAGACGGCACGGGCGTGGATCCGGCCCGCGCCGTCCTGGCCCTCGCCGGGCTCGGGCACACCCGGCTGCTGACCGAGGGCGGGCCACGGCTGCTGGGGCAGTTCGTCGCCGCCGGGGTACTGGACGAGCTGTGTCTGACCCTCTCCCCGATGCTCGTCGCCGGCGACGCACAGCGCATCGCGGGCGGGCCGTCGGTCGCGGTTCCGCGGCGGTTCGCACTGGCGTCCCTGCTGGAGGAGGAGGGTTTTCTGTTCGGCAGGTACCGGCGACCGTGATGCCGAAATGCGTTCGACGATGCCGAAATGGGTTTGACCGATATCACTGGTCCTGAAATCAGCGGAATCAGTGGAATCGGCGGAATCGATCGTTCCGTTTAGCTTCCGACGGGCACACTAAATCTCGCAGTCCCCGTGCGAGCACGGGGAAGGATGGTTTCCGCAGGGCCGCGGAACGGCCCACGGAGGAGAGAGGGCCACGGGGGTCCTCGAAGGAGAATGGGGCGCTGGTGTTCACAAGCGTTTTGATGATCGAGAAGGCCCTGACGTCCGCCGACGTGGAGTTCGTCAGCACCTTGCACGGGGAGGAGCCGGTCTCCTTCCACGTGCTGCTCCAGCCGCGGGGCGACCAGGCGGACCGCCTGCTGCGGGCCATCGACGACGTGGCTCTGGGCGAGCTGGACGAGGCGGCGCGCGAGCGGGAGACGCCCGAGGGGGACGAGGCCAAGGGGTTCGGCGAGCGGGCCCTGGCGGTGTCCCTCCAGGCGTTGCAGGCGGCGGGCCACGACGCGGTGGGGCGGCTCGTCGAGGACCATCCGCTGGACGCGTTGAAGTCCCTGGTGGCGGAGGTCGGGGCGGACGAGGTGATCGTGCTGACCGATCCCCACTACGTGGAGGAGTTCTTCCACCGGGACTGGGCCTCGCGGGCCCGGCACAAGGTGGGGGTGCCGGTGCTGAAGCTGTTCTCGCACAGCAAGGCCTAGCGGGCCCCGCGGTCGCGGGCGGCCGGCCGCGGCGTTCCCCACGCCCCTGGGGAGGCGCGGCGGGCCCGACCCCATAGGCTGGGGCGCGTCCACCGTCGTAGCGCACCCTGGAGACACACGCATGGCACCCGGCCTTCCTACCGCCATGGACCGACCGCACTTCATCGGCATCGGCGGGGCCGGGATGTCGGGGATCGCGAAGATTCTGGCTCAGCGCGGCGCGAAGGTGGCCGGCAGCGACGCCAAGGAGTCGGAGACCGCGGCGGCGCTGCGGGCCCTCGGCGCGACCGTGCACATCGGACACGCCGCCGAGCACCTGGCCGACGACGCGAGCTGTGTCGTCGTCTCGTCGGCGATCCGCGCGGACAACCCGGAGCTGGCCCGCGCGGCCGAGCTGGGCGTCCCCGTCGTCCACCGCTCGGACGCGCTCGCCCGGCTGATGGACGGCCTGCGTCCGATCGCCGTCGCCGGCACCCACGGCAAGACGACCACCACGTCCATGCTGGCCGTGTCGCTGTCCGAACTCGGTCTCAACCCCTCGTACGCGATCGGCGGCGACCTGGACGCGCCCGGTTCCAACGCGCTGCACGGCGAGGGCGAGATCTTCGTCGCCGAGGCGGACGAATCGGACCGCAGCTTCCACAAGTACGCCCCCGAGGTCGCCATCGTCCTCAACGTGGAGCTCGACCACCACGCGAACTACGCCTCGATGGACGAGATCTACGCATCGTTCGAGACCTTCGCCGGCAAGATCGTGCCCGGCGGCACGCTGGTGATCACCGCCGACCACGAGGGCGCGCGGGAGTTGACGCGGCGCGTCGAGGGCGTGCGGGTGGTGACGTACGGGGAGGCCGAGGACGCCCACGTGCGCGTGCTGTCCGTCGTCCCCCAGGGGCTGAAGAGCGAGGTGACCGTCCTGCTGGACGGACGCGAGCTCACCTTCACGGTCTCCGTGCCCGGCCGCCACTACGCGCACAACGCCGTCGCCGCGCTCGCGGCCGGCGTCGCCCTGGGCGTCCCGGCCGCCGAACTCGCCCCCGCCCTGGCCGCGTACACGGGCGTCAAGCGCCGGCTGCAGCTCAAGGGCGAGGAGGCGGGGGTCCAGGTCATCGACTCCTACGCCCACCACCCGACCGAGATGACGGCCGACCTGGAGGCGATGCGCGCGGCGGTCGGCGACGCCCGCATCCTCGTCGTCTTCCAGCCGCACCTGTTCTCCCGGACGCAGGAACTCGGCAAGGAGATGGGCGTGTCCCTGGCCCTGGCCGACGCCTCCGTCGTCCTCGACGTCTACCCCGCGCGCGAGGACCCGATCCCGGGCGTGACCAGCGAGCTGATCATCGCCGCGGCCCGGGCGGCGGGCGCGGACGTGACGGCCGTCCACGACAAGGACGAGGTGCCGTCCGTGATCGCGGGAATGGCGAAGGCCGGTGATCTCGTTCTCACCATGGGCGCGGGTGACGTGACGGACCTGGGCCCGCGCATTCTGGACCGTCTTTCCCAGTGAGGGGCTGAGGCTCATGCCGTACGACGTCGAAAAGCCGGACGAGAAGTGGCGGGCGGAGCTGACCCCGGCCGAGTACGCCGTCCTGCGCGGGGCCGCGACCGAGCCCGCGTTCACCGGTGAGTACACCGACACCAAGGCCGAGGGCGTCTACTCCTGCCGGGCCTGTGGCGCCGAACTGTTCACCTCCGACACCAAGTTCGACTCCCACTGCGGCTGGCCGTCGTTCTTCGACCCGAAGGACAGCGACGCCGTCGAGCTGATCGAGGACCGCACGCACGGGATGGTGCGCACCGAGGTGCGCTGCGCCCGATGCGGCTCCCACCTCGGGCATGTGTTCGCCGGTGAGGGCTACCCGACCCCGACCGACCAGCGGTACTGCATCAACAGCATCTCGCTGCGCCTGGCGGCGGACGGCGAGGGCTGAGGAAGAGGGCTGCCGGGACGGACGGGGCGGCCGGGTGTGACGGCCGGGGTGGCCGGGGCGGCCAGGGGTGACGGCCGCCGGGGCGGCCGGGGGTGAGCGCTGTCGGCGGCGGGCTACAGCTGCTTGCGCTGCACCATCGCCGACAGCACCAGCATCCCCGGCGCGAGCGGTACCCAGACCGTCAGCACCCGGTAGCCGATGACCGTGGCCGTGGCCAGGGGCAGCGGGGTGCCGTAGCCGGCCAGGGTGAGCACCAGGGCCGCGTCGACCGGGCCGATGCCGCCCGGCGCGGGCACGGCCCCGGCCGCGGTGCTCGCCGCCAGGAACGCGAAGAGCAGCTGCGCCCAGGACAGGGGCAGGCCCAGCGCCGTCCCCACGGAGGCCACCACGCTCGCCTGGATCAGCGGCGCCGCGACCGCTCCGCCCCACAGGGGGAGGAAGCGGGAAGGACGGGTGTGCAGCTGCCGGACGTCGGTGAGGGCCGTACGGACGAAGTCCAGGGCGGGGCGGCGCAGCGGCCGTGCGACGGTGAGCAGCGCCGCGAGCGCCGTGGGGGCCAGCAGCAGTCCCGCGGCGGCCAGCAACAGCGTCCGCCCCTGCGGGAGGAGCGCGGAGGGCGGTACGGCGGTGGGGGCGGCGAGCAGGAAGATCAGCACCACAGGTGTTTTCGCCACGGCCCTGACCAGGGAGTACAGGGCGATCGAGGCCGTCGCGCGGGGCAGCGGGATGCCCTGGCACTGCAGGAACCGGACGGTGACCGCGTGGGCGCCGATGCTCGCGGGCAGCACATGGTTCGCGGCGCCCGCGGCGATCTGGGAGGCCACCAGGGGGCCCGGCGGCAACCGGTCCAGGACCGCGCCCTGGCGGACACAGGCCGCGGCGACCGCGCCCAGGTAGGTGAACAGGAGGCCGACCAGCAGCCACCACGGGTCGGCGGTGGCCAGCCGGGCGACGCCGTCACGGACCGCATGCCAGTCGATGGCCGCCCACACCGCGAGCAGCAGGATCGGGAGCAGGCCGAGAGCGCGGCGGCCGGCGGAGGAGATCAGGGGGCGTCTGCGGTCGTCCGCGCGTGGGGGTGGGGGCGGGGCCGCGGGTTCGTCGAGGGGCAGCAGGGACACGGCGCACGTCGTCCTTCCGCGTCGTGACCGCGCGCGGCGGCTTGACGGATCGGGGGCGAGCTGGGGAGGGGACGGGGGAGTGGTTCCCCTCCGGTGTGACGGTGCGGTGTCCGGAAGCCGACGGAGTGCGGGCCGAAGGGCGACCG
This sequence comes from Streptomyces sp. NPDC002623, assembly GCF_053592635.1. NCBI lineage: Bacteria > Bacillati > Actinomycetota > Actinomycetes > Kitasatosporales > Streptomycetaceae > Streptomyces > Streptomyces sp. NPDC002623. Next base: position 342,258 of record NZ_JBSFWB010000001.1, read on the forward strand.
CGATGCGGTGGGGCGGGGCAGGCGCGGGGGAGGTGCGGTGGGGCTGTGGGATTTCTGCCCGTGCCCCTCGAAGTTCATCCCGGACGGCCCCCGAGGTTCACCCGGCCCGCAGTAGCGTCGGTCCTTTCGGCCAGGGCCCTTTCGGCTCGGCGCGCTGCGGCGGGTCGCCGTGGGAACGGCGGCCGGTGCGGCCGCGGCGAGCAGTGGCTGTCGCGGCGGGGGCGGACGGCGGTCGTCGGCGCGGGGCGCGGCGGTCGCCGCCGCGGGGTGCAGGGGCCGTCGTCGCCCGGCAGTGGGCTGCGGGCAGAGGGCTGCGGGCAGTGGGCCGTGCGTGGTGGGCTGCCTGCGGTGGGTTGTGGGGCGGCGCGCAGCGGGCGGCGCGCGATGTGCAGTGGGTCGCTTGGCGGTGAGGCGCGGCGTCAGGTCGTCGACGTCCGGTGAGGGTGGGCGGGCGGCCGGGGCGCGCTGCCGCCTTCAGCGCGTCGACGCCGACGCCTCGCCGGGGGCCGTCCGTGCGCCGCCTGCGTCCGTCGGCCGGCCCGCGGACGGGCCCAGCGGCAGTGTCACCGTGAAGACCGTGGCCGTTGTCGTGGCGTCCAGCTCCAGCGAGCCGCCGTGTGCCCGCACCAGGGAGCGGGCGACCGACAGGCCGAGGCCGCTGCCGCCGCGGTCGCGGCTGCGGGCCTTGTCGACGCGGTAGAAGCGGTCGAAGACCCGGTCGCGGTCCTCGGGCGGGATGCCGGGACCGCGGTCGCAGACATGCACCCGCGCCGTGCCCGACGAGACGGCGACCTCGACGCGGACCGGGGTGCCGGCCGGGGTGTGCACGGCCGCGTTGGTGAGGAGGTTGTCCAGGACCTGGCGGATGCGGTGCGGGTCCATCCGCAGGGGTACGGCGGCCGGGGCCGGGCCCGGGGACACCGTCAGCGGATGGCCGGGATGGCTCGCGCGAAACGCGTCGGCGGCCTGCTCGACCAGCTCCACCAGGTCGGCGTTCTCCATCCGCAGCGGTGTCTCCACCTCGGCCGCGTCGAGACGGGCCAGGAGCAGCAGGTCGTCGAGGAGGACGCCCATCCGCGCGGCCTCGGCGCGCAGCCGGGCCAGGTGCTTGTCCCGCTCCTCGGGCGCGTTGGCGGCCGCGTACTGGAAAAGGTCCGCGTAACCGCGTACCGACATCAGCGGCGTGCGCAGCTCGTGCGAGGCGTCGGCGACGAAACGGCGCAGACGCTGCTCGGCCTGGGCGCGCACGGCGAGGGAATCGTCGATGTGCTCCAGCATCGTGTTGAAGGCCGTGCGCAGCTCCTCCACCTCGGGGCCGCCGCCGGGGGCGTCCGCGCGCAGGTGCAGCCGGGACGCCGACTCGGTCAGGTCGTGCGAGGCGATGCCGTGCGCGGTGTGCGCCATGTCGCTGAGCGGTTTCAGACCACGTTTCAGCATCCGTCGGCCGAACACCACGAGTGCCAGCAGGGCGAGGCCGAAGGCCACCACCTGCGTAGTGATCAGCCGGCGCACGGTGCCCTCGATGTTCCCCGTCGGCGCGGCGCTGACCAGCACCACACCGGGCGAGACCTCGCAGGCGCGCAGCAGGTAGTCGCCCTCGCCGTCGATCCGGACGGTCCGGGTGACCTCGCTGGTGGAGTTCTCCATGTGCTTGGCGAGGGCGGTCAGCGCCGTGGTGTCCGCGGGCACGTCGGCCGGCTTGCGCAGCACGGCAGAGCCCGCGGAGACGTCGTACACGGCCGTGTACCAGCCGTAGTACGGCTTGCGCTCCACGACGCCGTGCGCCTTGGCGTCCTTGGACTGCACGACCTGCACCAGCTTGATCTGGTCACGCAGCTGATGGTCCAGATAGTCACGCATGTACATGGTCAGTGTGGCGCCGACCACGGCGAACACGACCAGCGACAGCGCGCCCAGACCGAGGGCGAGCCGCGTGCCGAGCCGCAGTCTGCGGTACGCCTGCCAGAAACGGCGGATCACTCGGCCGCCTGCCGGAGGACGTATCCGAAACCGCGTACGGTCTGGATCAGCGGGTCGTCGCCCGTCGCGTCGAGCTTGCGCCGCAACCGGCTGACGACCAGCTCGACGACGTTGGAACGACCGCCGAAACCGTATTCCCACACGTGATCGAGGATCTGCGCCTTGGTCAGCACGGTCGGGGACTTGCGCATCAGATAGCGCAGCACCTCGTACTCGGTGGGCGTGAGCGTGAGGAGTTTTCCGTCGCGCCGGACCTCCCGGGTGTCCTCGTCCATGGTCAGATCCGCCACCCGCAGCACGGAACGCTGGAAACCGGGTCCTGAGCTGCGTCGCAGCACGGTCCGCAGCCGGGCCATCAGCTCCTCCACCGCAAACGGTTTCACCAGATAGTCGTCCCCGCCGCGGGTCAGCCCCGCCACACGGTCGGCGACCCCGTCGCGCGCGGTGAGGAACACCACGGGCACCATCGTCCCGGTGTGCCGCAGCCGGTCGAGCACGCCGAAGCCGTCGATGTCGGGCAGCATCAGGTCGAGCACCACGATGTCAGGATGGAAGTCGGCGGCGCGGCGCAGCGCCTCCTCACCCGAGTTCGCGGTGACCGCGTTCCAGCCCTCGTAGCGGGCGACCGTCGCCACGAGATCGGCGATCGGCGGGTCGTCGTCCACGACGAGGAGTCGTACTTTTTCCACCCGCCCATAGTGCGCCACCCACCCCGAAGCGCCAGACCCGCGTCTCGCGTGCGCGCGGATCGATAAGATCTTGAAAGTTGTACGACAGGAAAACGACAGCAAAGCACGGACAAGCTACGTGTTCTGAGGACCCGATCTAGGAGTTTCCGTCCGTGACGACCGTCCAATCGCCTCCCGTCCCCCCCACGGCGATACGTCCCAAAGTAGTGGCCCGCACGGGCCTGTACGCCGTGCTGGCCGCGAACGCGGCCGTCGTGACCCTCTTCGCAGTCCAGGCGGGCTTCGCTTCCAACACGCTCGTCGTGATCGGCCGGTTCGCCGGCCTGTACGCCGCCCTGCTGATGGCGTTCCAGCTGCTGCTGGTGGCCCGGCTGCCCTGGCTGGACCGCCGCATCGGCATGGACCGGCTGACCAACTGGCACCGCTGGACCGGCTTCGGTCTGCTGTGGACGCTGGTCGGCCATGTGGTGTTCATCACCTTCGGTTACGCCGAGTCCTCGTCGATGAATCCGGTGAGCCAGCTCGTCGACCTCGCCGAGACCGTCGAGGGCGTGCTGCGCGCCGCCGTCGCGATGGTGCTGATCCTGGTCATCGGCGGCGTCTCCGCTCGCTGGGCCCGCCGTCGCCTCGCCTATGAGACCTGGCACTTCATCCACCTGTACACGTACGTCGCGGTGGTGCTGGCCTTCACCCACCAGGTCGCGGTCGGCACGACCTTCACCGCTTCCTCTGCCGCAACCGCTTACTGGTACGGGGTGTGGGGCGTCGCCCTCGGCTCGGTGCTCCTGGGCCGGTTCGTCCTGCCGCTCTGGCGGAACTGGCGCCATCAGCTGCGCGTCGAGGCGGTCGTGCCCGAGGCGGACAACGTCGTATCCGTTTACATCACCGGTCGTGACCTGGACCGGCTGCCCGCCCGGGCCGGCCAGTTCTTCCTGTGGCGGTTCCTGACCAAGGACCGCTGGTGGCAGGCGAACCCCTTCTCCCTGTCGGCCGCGCCCGACGGCACCCGGCTGCGGCTGACCGCGAAGGCGGCCGGCGACGGCTCCGCGGGCCTGCGCCACATCAAGCCCGGCACCCGCGTCTTCGCCGAGGGCCCCTACGGCGCCTTCACCGCGATGCACCGCACCCGCCCGGAGGCCCTGCTCATCGCCGGCGGCGTCGGCGTCACCCCGATCCGGGCGCTCCTGGAGGAGATCCACGGGCACGCGATCGTCATCTACCGGGTGGCGGGCGAGCGGGACGCCGTCCTCTACGACGAGCTGCGCGACCTCGCGCTCGCCAAGGGCGCCGAACTGCACCTGGTCACCGGGCCGCCGGTGCCCGACCGGCTGGCGCCGCGCGAACTCGTCGCGCTCGTGCCGGACATCGCGGAGCGGGACGTCTTCCTGTGCGGTCCGCCGCCGATGATGAACGCGGTCCTGGGCACCCTGCGCGAGCTCGACGTGCCCAAGCCGCAGATCCACTTCGAACGCTTCAGCCTGGCGGGATGAGAGAGACGACGTGAAGCGAGCAATACCTGTCCTGGTCCTCTCCGTGGCGGGCCTGATCCCGATCTGGCGCTACGAGCCGTCGACCGGGACGACGTCCAGCAGCGAGGCCGCCTCGACGCCCTCCGTGTCCTCCTCCACCTCGTCCTCGGGATCGACCACCTTCAGCGGTACGACCGTGACCACGGAGAAGGGCGACGTCCAGGTCCAGGTGACCTACGACGGCGACAAGATCACGGCTGTGAAGATGCTGAAGCAGCCGAATCACCCGCAGACGACGGCCGCCGTGCCGAAGCTCATTGCGGAAACGCTTACGGCGCAGAGCGCGGACATCGACACCGTTTCCGGCGCGACGCTGACCAGCGACGGATACAAGGAGTCCCTCCAGGCCGCCATCGACGCACAGGCGGCAGCCGCCTCGGCGTCTCCTTCGGCTTCTGCTTCGGGCTCGGCCTCCGCGTCCGCCGCGGCCTCGCAGACCGTGGCGGGCTCGACCGTGAACACCGAGAAGGGCGACGTCCAGGTCCAGGTCACCTTCGAGGGCGACAAGATCACGGCTGTGGAAATGCTGAAGCAGCCGAACCACCCGCAGACGACGGCCGCTGTGCCGAAGCTCATTGCGGAAACGCTTACGGCGCAGAGTGCGGACATCGACACCGTTTCCGGCGCGACCATCACGAGCGACGGCTACAAGGAGTCCCTCCAGGCCGCCATCGACGCGAACGGCGCCTGACGTGCACCGCGTCGAACACGTCATGGGGTTCCCGGTCTCGCTGCGGGTCGACGACACCGTCGTCCGCGACGAGACCGGGGACGCCGTGTTCGCCTGGCTGCGCGAGGTCGACGCACGGTTCAGCCCGTTCAAGGCCGACAGCGAGGTGTCCCGGTACGGCCGGGGCGAGCTGTCGGCCGACGAGCTGAGCGCCGACCTCGTGGAGGTCCTCGACATCTGCGAGCGCTACCGGGCGGCCACCGGCGGCGCCTTCGACGTCCGGCTGCCCGGACGCGGCCTCGACCCCTGCGCGGTGGTCAAGGGCTGGTCCGTGCAGCGGGCGGCGGAGCTGCTGACCGGGGCCGGGATCGGCCGGTTCTGCCTCAACGCCGGCGGCGACGTGGTCGTCTCCGGCGGCCCCTGGCGGGTCGGCGTACGGCACCCCGAGATCGCCGACAAGCTGTGCACCGTCCTCGATCTCACCGACGCGGCGGTCGCGACCTCCGCGCGTTACGAGCGCGGCGACCACATCCTCGACGGCCGCACCGGCCGTCCGGCCACCGGCCTCGACAGCCTCACCGTCGTGGCCCCGACCCTGACCGAGGCCGACACCGTCGCCACGGCCGCCTTCGCCATGGGCGCGGAGGGCGTCGAGTGGGCGGCGGCGCAGAACGGCTGCGAGGTGTACGCCGTACTGCCCGGCGGGCGCGTGCTGCGCACCGGGGGTTTCCCGACGGCGGCGGCAGCGGCCGCATGAGCGTCGAGGCGGGTGTCCTGGGAGCGGCCCTCTGGCTTCTCGGCTGGGGCGCGACGCTCGTCGCCTGGACATCGGGACGAGGACACCGACCGTCCGCCCGCCGCCGACGGTGCGGCTGAACGGCTTGGGGTTTCCTGCCTGTTTCCGCGCTGGTCGGACTTCTCGCGGACGTGGAAAACGCATCGAGGGCGGGCCGCCGGCTTCACCGGCGGCCCGCCCTTCGCGTGTGTACGGACTGTCCCGTACGAGGTTTCTCAGCTGACGTCGGACGCGTCCAGGCGGTAGAGACCGCTGTAGTCGGACACGGCCGTGCCGTTCGCCTTGACCCAGGTCGAGATCTCGGAGTTCGAGGAGCCCTGGCCGCTGTCGCTGACGACGATGTAGTGCAGCTTGCCCGCCTTCACGAGGCTCTTGAGCTTGGCGAGCGTCATCGCGTTGTCGCTGCCGGACCAGCCGCCCATCGAGATGACCGGCTCACCGGACTCCAGGATGATCGAGGAGGCCGTCTGGTCGGTGGCCACCGCCACCAGCCAGGTGGCGCCGTCCTGGTTCTTCTCCAGGTACGTGATCATCGCCGACGACACCTGGGTTCCGCCGCCCATGCCGCCGCCGGTGCGGCTGTCGGTCGCACCGGACTCGGTCGAACCCGACTCCGCGGTACCGGACTCGGTCGTGCCCGACTCCGTCGCACCGGACTCCGCCGAGCTGCCGCCGGTCGTCGAGCTGTCACCGCTCGTCGAGTCGCCGCTGTTCGACGGCGGCTGGCCCGTCTCCTGGCCGTCGCCCGAACCGCTCTGCGCCGCACCGGAGTTGGTGCCCGGCCCGCCGGTCGTGCTGCTGGGTCGCTGACCACCGCCACCGCCCATGCCGCCCCCGCCCATACCGCCGCCGGTGCTCGGGCCGGCCGTCGGGTTGGTGCCGTTGGTGCTGGAGCCGGCCGCCGAGGCCGAGTAGGCGGCCGGACCGGCGAGCAGCGCCACGACCGCCGCCAGCGCCGCGACGCCCATCAGCCGCTGCCGCTTCGTGAACCGGCCGACCAGCAGCCCGATCACCGAGGCGGCTCCCGCCACACCGGTCACGACCTCGGCGACCGTGTACAGCGTCCCGGAGCCGGAGACCCGCTGGAGCAGGACGACCGCCCAGACCGAGCTCGCCGCGATCGCGGCCGGCAGCACCCAGCCCCACTTGGCCGCGGAACCGTCGCGGAAAGCGTTGTAGAGCATCACGCCGCCCGCGCCGGCCAGCGCCGCGATGCCGGGAGCCATGGCGGTGACGTAGTACGGGTGGAAGGTGCCCTCGGCGAGCGCGAAGGTCAGATAGTGGAGGACGAACCAGCCGCCCCACAGCAGCAGCGCGGCGCGCCGGGCGTCCGTACGGGGCGCCCGGCCGCGCAGGACGAGCCCGACCACGAGCGCGATCGCCGCGAAGGGGATCAGCCAGGAGATCTGGCCGCCCATGATCTCGTTGAACATCCGGTACAGGCCCGCGTCGCCGCCGAAGCTCGCGCCGTTGCCCTGCGAGCCCACCGACGAACTCGCCCCGAAGATACGGCCGAAACCGTTGTAGCCGATGACCAGGTCCCAGACCGTGTTGTCGGTCGAGCCGCCGATGTATGGCCGGGACGAGGCCGGGATCAGGTCGACGACCACCATCCACCAGGCGCTGGAGACGACCAGCGCGACCGTGCCGACCGCCAGATTGCGGATGCGCCTGCCCAGCGAGCCGTGCGCGGCCCACAGATACACCAGGAAGAAGACAGGCAGCACCACGTACGCCTGCATCATCTTCGTGTTGAACGCGAAACCGATGGCGACGCCCGACCACACCAGCGGCATCAGCCGGCCGGTGCGCACGGCTTTCAGCAGTGCGGCCGCGCCCAGCAGCATCAGGAAGACGAGGATCGGGTCCGGGTTGGTGTCCCGGGTGATGGCGACCGTGATGGGGGTGAGCGTCAACGCCAGCGCGGAGATCGTCCCCGCCACGGCGCCGAAGTCCCGCTTGACCAGCCGGTAGAGAAGCGCGACGGAACCGGTTCCCACGGCGACCATCGGCAGCATCAACTGCCAGGTGCCGTATCCGAAGACGCGGGCGGACAGGCCCATCACCCACAGGGCGAACGGCGGTTTGTCGACCGTGATGAAGCTGCCGGCGTCCAGGGCGCCGAAGAAGAACGCCTTCCAGCTCTTGGTGCCGCTGTAGACGGCAGCGTCGTAGAAAGTGTTACCGGTGATCGAGGAGAGGTTCCAGGCGTAGAGGGCCGTGGCCAGGACGAGGATCGCCCAGAGCGCCGGGCGGGCCCAGCGGGGGTCGTCGGGGGCTCCGGTGAACAGACGCTTGGCGCGGGAGGCGGGTCCGCCGTCGGCAGGCGGCGCCGCCCGGTGGCGGGGGCCGTCCTCCTGGACGGGGACGGGCGGCGGGGCGAGGGTCGTCATGACGCGTACTCCAGGTGGGTGGTCGCCCCGGTGGACAGGACGGCGGAGGAGGCGGTGCGTGCGGCCGGCACCTGGGGGGTGCGGACGCGGCGGGGCACGGCGGGAATCCGGGTGCGGCCGGTGAGGGTGGAGCGGAGCATCCGGCCCATGCCCTTGAGGTCGTCCACGGCCGTGCGGACGATGTCGACCCGGCTGTCGGGGTCGTCGGTCCAGTCGACCGGCACCTCGTGGACACGGAGTCCGTTGCGCTGGGCCAGGACCAGCAGTTCGGTGTCGAAGAACCAGGCGGTGTCCTCGATGTGCGGGGCGAGCGCGCGGAAGACGTCGGCGCGGACGGCCTTGAAGCCGCACTGCGCGTCGGAGAAGCCGGCGCCGAGGCCGGCCTTCAGCAGCAGGTTGTAGGAGCGGGACACGAACTCCCGCTTGGTGCCCCGGACCACGGCCGCCTGGCGGTGCAGCCGACTGCCGATGGCGAGGTCGCTGTGGCCGGAGAGCAGCGGAGCGACCAGGGGGAGGAAGGCCTCCAGGCCCGTCGACAGGTCCACGTCCATGTACGCGACGACGTCGGCGGTCGACCGGTTCCACACGTGTTTCAGGGCGCGGCCCCGGCCCTTCTGCTCCAGCCGCATGGCGTGCACGTGCGGGAGACGGAGGGTCAGGTCGGTCGCCACGTACCAGGTGCGGTCGGTGCTGGCGTTGTCCGCGATCGTGATGCGGAACGGGAACGGGAAGGACTCTTCGAGGTATGCGTGGAGACGGCCGATGCTGTCGGCGAGGACGTGTGCCTCGTTGTACACCGGCACCACGATCTCGACCGACCGCTGCCGGACGCCTCCCGCGTTCGTTTCGTTCATGGCCATGACGATCGGGGCCGTGTCTGGGGGATCCCTGAGCCGGTCCTGAGGGAAGAGTGAGAATCAGCGGACTCACAGGTTGCGCACAGAACGGATCGCGGGGACGGGAGGGGCCGAGAGGGAGGGGCTGAGGGAGGGGCTGAGAGGAAACAGAAGGAAACCGCTTCGCCCGGGGGACGGGGCCCGTGGTCAACTGCGGGCATGAGTCTGACGAGCGAGGTCTTCCTGGTGCGGGAGGACGGCGACCTCGACATCCTGACCGGGGAGCGGGACGACCGTCCCGACGGCATGGACCTGGCCGGGCCGGAGTCATGGCGCACCACGGTCTGGGGATCACCGGCCGTGCAGCGGATCGGCGCACGGTTCCTGCCGGCCCTGGTGAGCGTGCACAACAGCGATGTCGTCGGCCCGGCGGAGATCCCCGCCTTCCTCGCCGAACTCGCCCTGGTATGCACCCATATGGAGCGGTTGGCCGCGGACACCTGCCCGCCCGACCGGACGGCCGAGCAACACGCCCTGCACCTCACCGGCCGGCTGAACGGCATCGAGGCGAGCGCCCGGTACGCCCAACGGGTCGGCGGCGGACTGTTGATCTGGTAACCGGTTTAGACTCTCCCCGCAACGGCCCGAACTCGCGTGGTCGAGCGTGGGCAGAACTTGCCAGACCCGAAGGGTATTCGGCGTTTTGATACGGATAGATTCAGTCACCAAGCGATACCCGGACGGCACGGTGGCGGTCGACCGGCTCTCTCTCGACATTCCGGACCGTGCGATCACTGTCCTCGTCGGCCCCTCGGGCTGCGGCAAGACGACCACCCTGCGGATGATCAACCGGATGGTGGAGCCCAGCGAAGGCTCGATCCTCATCGACGGCGTCGACAGCCGTCAGCAACCGGTGAACACTCTGCGCCGGTCCATGGGTTACGTCATCCAGAACGCCGGACTCTTCCAGCACCGCACGATCGTCGACAACATCGCCACCGTGCCCCGGCTGCTGGGCTGGAGCAAGGACAAGGCCCGCGCGCGGGCCCGGGAGCTGATGGAACGCGTCGGGCTCGACGCGTCGTTCGCCAAGCGTTACCCCTATCAGCTCTCCGGCGGTCAGCAGCAGCGCGTCGGCGTGGCCCGGGCGCTCGCCGCCGATCCGCCGGTGCTGCTGATGGACGAGCCGTTCTCCGCCGTCGACCCCGTCGTCCGCAAGGGCCTGCAGGAGGAACTCCTGCGCATCCAGTCGGAGTTGGGCAAGACGATCGTCTTCGTCACGCACGACATCGACGAGGCCGTCAAGATCGGCACGATGGTCGCCGTGCTGCGCACCGGCGGCCGGCTCGCGCAGTTCGCGCCGCCCGCCGAGCTGCTGTCCGACCCCGCCGACGCGTTCGTCGAGGACTTCCTCGGCGCCGACCGGGGCATCCGACGCCTGTCGTTCTTCTCCTCGGCCGGCCTGGATCTGCTCACCGCTCCGATCGTCGCGGTCGACGCCACCGCCGAGCAGATCGCCGCTCGCGCTGCGGCAGAAACCCCTTACCTCCTCGTTACCGGCCTGGACGGCCGTCCGCTCGGCTGGAGCGAACCCGGTGAGCTGACGGCCGGACGGGTCGACGCCGACCGACTGCTGCCGTACGGGCGGCCGTTCGTCGCCGGGCAGGACTCGCTGCGGGCCGCGCTCGACTGCGCCGTTCTGTCGCCCACCGGCTGGGCGGTGGCCGTGGACGCCGAGGGACGGGCCGCCGGAGTCGTCTCGCAGGCGGCCATCGGCGAGGCCATCCGGGGCGCTCACGCGGCAGGCCGCGAGGAACAGCAGGACAGCGGGAAGTCCGCCCAGAAGGTCGCCCGGTGAACCGCTTCTTCGACATCCCCAGCGACCTCCAGCACGACTGGTTCGGTCTCATCGGGCTGCATCTGCGCGAGGCCCTGCTGCCGGTGCTGGGCGGGCTGCTGCTCGCGCTCCCGCTGGCCCAGCTGTGCGTGCGGCTGCGCTGGCTGTACCCGCCCGTGCTGTGGGTGACGACCGTGCTCTACGCCATCCCGTCCCTGGCCTTCTTCGTCGTCCTCATCGACTACACGGGGCAGACCGAACTGACGGTGATGATCCCGCTCACGATCTACACCCTGGTCGTGCTGGTCCCGGCGATCGTCGACGGCGTCCGCTCGGTGCCGCAGGAGACCCTGGCCGCCGCGACCGCCATGGGCTTCGGCCCCGTACGCCGTTACCTGCAGGTCCAGTTGCCGATCGCGGTGCCCGCCATCATCGCCGGTCTACGGGTGGCCACCGTGTCCAGCATCAGCCTGGTCAGCGTCGGCATGCTGATCGGCAACCAGGGCGCGCTCGGCAACCTGCTGCACGACGCGCAGATCTACAACCGGCCGGAACTCGCCTGGAACTCCGTGATCACCAGCGCGGCTCTGGCGGTCCTGGCGGACGCCGCGCTGGTCGGCCTCCGCATCCTGCTCACCCCCTGGATGCCGAGCGGCACGGGCGGCACGGGCGGAAAGGGCGGAGCGGGCGGCGGAAAGTCCAAGCCCGCCGAGGGCCGACGGCCCGATCCGGCCGTGCCCGCCCTGGAGGACGCAGCCCGGTGAACGTACTCAATTTCGTAAACGCTTTCTTCAACGACAGCGCGCACTGGCAGGGCTATGACGGAATCCCCACCCGCCTGTGGGAACACGTCCAGTACTCCCTGGAAGCGCTCGCCCTCGCGGCGGTGATCGGGCTGCCGATCGGTCTGGTGACCGGTCACTACGGGCGTGGCGGAAACGTCCTCTCGCTGGTCGCCACCGCCGGCCGGGCACTGCCCACCTTCGGTCTGCTCGTCGTGACGACCATCGTGCTCGGGTTCGGCATGCTGCCCGTGATGATCCCGCTGGTCGTCCTCGCCGTCCCGCCGATCCTGGTCACCACCTACGAGGCGATGCGCTCCGTCGATCCCTCCCCGGTCGACGCCGCTCGGGGCATGGGCATGCGCGAGTCCGACATCCTGCTGCGGGTCGAACTGCCCGTCGCGCTCCCGATCATCCTCGGCGGTCTGCGCTCGGCGGCCATCCAGATCGTCTCCACAGCCACGATCGCCGCGTACGTCAGTCTCGGCGGCCTCGGTCGCTACATCGTCGACGGCCTCTACCAGCACGACTACGAGAAGGTCGTGGGCGGCGCCACCCTGGTCGCCGGCCTGGCCCTCGCCACGCTCGCGCTGTTCTGGGGGGCGACGAAGCTGACGGTGTCGCCGGGAGTGCGGAGGAGCAACTAAGGGCCGTCCAGGCTGCATTCGTACTGCTGTCGGCTACTCTGCCCACGTGGCCGATGAGGAAGTGGACAGTGGGGCCGGCCCGGTCCGGCCGCGTCCGTGGGACCTGGCGGTGTCCACCGTCCTGATGGAACTCGTCGGCCTCGCCTTCGCCGGGATCGTCACCCTGGTGACATGGCCGTTCGGGTGGTTGCCCGACCCCGGTCTCCTCCTCTTCACCACCGGCATGTTCGCCGTCTGGCCTGCGGCGGAGTCGTACCGCGCGGGGCCGCCGCGCCGGCGTGCGATCGGTATCGCCCTTCTGACGCTGGTCACGGCGACCCTGCTCGGGGCAGCGGCGGTGAACTGGGCCTTTCCGGCGCTGGACGACGCCGACATCGGCATCCTCGTCGGCAGTCTGCTCGCGGCACCCGTCGGCGCGGCCGTGCTGGCCCGGTCGCTCAACGGGGCGACGGTGACAGGGCCCGGATCCGAGGAGTAGGCCGGACGGCGATCGCGTCGACCTCGAAGAGCATGCCGGGCAGGGCCAGCGCGGCGACTCCGCTCAGGGTCCGAGCGGGCAACCGGTTACCGAAACGGGAATGCAGGGCCTTGCCGAGCGTCTCGAGCTTGCCGGGGTCGTGGTCGACGATGAACGTGCCCAGCCGCACGACGTGCTGGAGTCGTAGACCGACGCCGGCCGGCGCCGACTCCAGCCGGTCGAATGCCGGTTCCACCTGGGCGGCGAAGTCGCCGGGAACAGGGGGCGCCGGATGCGTCCGAGGCGTACTGCCCGGCGAGGAAGACGAGTTCACCCGGGGCCGACACGGCATGGCTGTAGCCGAAGGACGTGGGGTTGTGCAGGGCGGGCGGGTCGGTGATCGTACGGCCGTCGTCGCCGTCGTCGTCGCCGTCCTGAATGTCGTCGTAACCGCTTTCGTCGTGGCTCATGACGGGGACAACCCGGGTGCGAGGAACGCCATTCGCCCCCCGGCACCCGAGTCCTGTTCTCCTCAGCCTTCCGAGCGTGCCAGTGCCTGTTCCAGCACGACGAGCAGAGCGTCCCGTACCGAGCCGCGCTCGCGGGCGTCGAAGACCAGGAGCGGGACGCCGTCCGACACGTCGAGGGCCCAGCGGACCTCGTCCAGCGTGTGCGCGACATGACCGTCGAAAGCGTTTACGGCAACGGCGAACGGGATCTGCTTGTGCTCGAAGTAGTCGACGGCGGCGTAGCAGTCGTCGAGACGGCGGGTGTCGACGATGACGAGTCCGCCGATCGCGCCCTCCACGATGTCGTCCCACATGAAACCGAACCGCTCCTGTCCGGGGGTGCCGAACAGATACAGCTTCAGGGTGGGGTCGATGGTGATGCAGCCGAAGTCCATCGCGACCGTGGTGGTGGTCTTGCGCGGGGTGTGGCTGAGGTCGTCCACCCCGGCCGCGACCTCGGTGATGGCCGCTTCGGTGGTCAGCGGCTCGATCTCGGAGATCGAGCCGACGGCGGTGGTCTTGCCCACGCCGAAGCCGCCCGCGATCACCAGTTTCACCGGCAGCGGCGGCCGTACGGCGGCCTGCCCGGCCGAGGTGCGGACCAGCGGTTCAGTCGGTGTCACGGAGTACCCCCCGGGAGTCGGGGATGGCCCGCAGGCCATCGATAACCCTGCGCAGAACGGATGCGTCGTGGGTGACGCCGGAGTCGGGCACGTGCACCGAGAGCTGCCCCGCCGCCCGCAGGTCCTCGGCGAGAACCCGCACCACGTTCAGGTGCAGCCGCAGCCTGGCCGCGATCTCCGCGATCGACTGCGGCACACGGCAGGCGGCGACGATGTCGTGCTGTTCGAAGGAGAGCCGGCCGAGCGCGGCGAGCCCGTCGGCGGTGGCCACCAACTGGGTCTCCACCGGCATCGTCCGGCCGGACGCCGCCTCGCCGGCGCCGCCCGCCACCCGGCCGGCGGTGACCAGGAACGGCCGGACCGCGGGCGCGGGGCCGACGGGGGCGACGCCGTCCTCGCCTGCCCCGCGCGGGGTACGGCCGTCCGCCATCGGAAATCGCTTTCTCTACGGTTGCACGCGTCAACGCGTACGCGTGGCGCCGACGCTGTTCTTGAGTTCCAGGACGAGCTGCGGGCTGAGCGCGCTGCCGGCGCGGTTGGCGAACACCGTCATCTCGTAGGCGATGTTGCCCAGCTTCGCCTCCTTGTCGGTGACCACGCCGAGCACGGCGCCGCTGCCGATCGCGGAGACCAGGACGTGACCGCCCTCCAGGTCGATGATGACCTTGTTCAGTCCGCCCAGGCCGTAGTTGCCGGAGGCGCCGGCGGCCAGGCTGGTGATGCCGGAGACGATCGCGGCCAGCCGCTCGGAGTCGGCGTGCTCGCGTAGCTCCGACACGGCGATCAGCAGCCCGTCGGAGGACACCGCGATGGCGTCCACGACGCCTGCGGTCTCGATCGCGAAACGGTTGAGCAGCCAGGAAAAGTCCGCTGCGGCGGCCCGCAGATCGGTCGGCTTGGCGTCTCCGGCGGGAGTCTCACCTGTCGACGTGCTCACTGCTCGGCTCCTTCCGGAAGGTGGTTCTGGTGGTGCGTGGTGTCCCGGACGGTGATCGGATCGGTGATCAGGTCGGTCCGGTCGGACGACGAGTCGGACGGCTGCGTCCGCTCGGTCCGGTCGGCCCGGTCGGGGTGCTCGTCGGGACGGTGGTCGCGCCGGCGGTCGTTCCGGCGAGCGATGGGGCCTTCGGAGAGGCCGTCGGTGGGGCCGTCGGTGGGGCCGTCGGCGAGGCGCGGGTGCTCACCCGTGTCCCCACCGGTGTCACGGTGCGCACGGGCCACGGCCGCCTCGAACTCGTCCAGCGCACTGCGGACGGCGTCCGCGTCGGCGGGGCGGGGGGCCTGCCGTGCCGCCTGCTGGGCGGCGGCGTCGACGGTCGTCCGCAGCGTGGCCCCGCGGACGCGGCGGCGGAGGGGACGGGTGCCGTCGCCGCCGAGCGGTGCCGGTTCGGCGGAGCGGTCGGCGCCGTCTGCCGCGCGCGGTTCCGACCCACGGGTGGGGAGCCCGGGGCGGCCTGCGGAGCCGCCGTCGTGGCCCGCCGTCGTGGGGGCGTGGGGCTCGGGCGTACGGGCGTTCGCCTCGGGTCCGTCCTCCGCGCGGGCGTGGAGCGTCGGCTCGGCCGTGCGGGGTGCCGGGATGCCCGGTCCGGCCGGATGCGTGCGGGCCGCGGGGCTCGCAGCGTCATCGGCCGGGGCCGAGGCCGAGGCAGGGACGGGGCTGTCCGGCTCGGCCGCGGCGGTCGGTGCTTCGGGCCGGCCCGGGGCGGCGAGGGCCTCGGACTTCGCCGTACGGGTCGAAGCACCGGCCGCGGCCGTGGCGGAGTCCGTCGTAGCCGAACGGGCCGTAGCAGAGTGGGCCGTGGCCGAGTCGGTCGTCGGGTTGTCGTCGGTGGTGGCCGCCGGGGTGAGAGGGGCCTCCGTGTCCCGGTCGGCGGGGGACGGGTCGCGGCGGGGCACCCTGCGGGGGAGCGAGTTCGGGTCGTCCTCGCTCGTGGCCCAGGACGGGACCGAGGAGGACGGGGAGGGGCCGGCCGCGGGAGCCGACGGGGCGGCGAGTGCGGCGGAGGCGAGGGAGGACGGCGGGGCGAGAGGCGCGGGCTTGCCCGCCGGGCCGACCTCGCTCATCGTCAGGAGCAGGGTCGAGGGGATCAGCACCTCGGCCGTCACACCGCCGCCCGGGGTGCGGGACAGGGTGACGTCGACGTCCCAGCGGCGGGCGAGCGCGCCGACCACGAACAGACCGAGCACCTTCGTCGGGACGAGGTCGAGGCGTTCGCGGCGCACCAGACGGGCGTTCTCCTCGGCGAGGCGCTCGACGCTCATGCCCAGGCCGTGGTCGGCGACGGTGATCGACGCGCCGTCGGCGTCGGTGCCGACGACCACCTCGACCGGGCTGCCCTCGGGCGAGAACGACACGGCGTTCTCGAGGAGTTCGGCGATCATCAGCGTCAGGTCGCCGATGATGTCGGGCTCGACCATGGTCTCGGTCGCGGCCCGCAGCTGTACCCGCTGGAAGCCTTCGATCTGGCCCAGCGCGGCGCGTACGACGTTGGTGAGGGCGGTCGGGCCGCCGTCCAGGACGGTCTCGCGGATGCCGGCCAGCAGCATCAGGCTGTCGGCGTTGCGGCGCAGACGGACCGCGATGTGGTCGATGGAGTAGAGACGCTCCAGCAGCGCCGGGTCGGTCTCGCCGCGCTCCACCGCGTCGATCAGCGCAAGCTGGCGGGTCGTCAGGTTGCTGACGCGGCGGCCGACGTTGCCGAACATCTCGGCGACGTTGCGCCGGCTGAGCACCTGGCGCTCCAGCAGCGCGGCCGCGGTGGTCTGCACGTTGTTGAAGGCCTCGGCGAGTTCACCGATCTCGTCGTCCGCGGTGACCGGGAGTTCACGCAGCCGCGGGGGGCCGGACTCCTCGGCGTCGTCGTCGGCGACCCGGGCGAGCTCGCGACCGGCGACGTCCGCGACCTCCTGGGCGGCGCCGGTCAGCGCCAGCACCGGGCGGACCACGGAGCGGCGGACCAGGATGGAGAAGGCGATCCAGAGCGCGAAGCCGATCAGGGCCAGGTTCAGCAGCAGGCCGACGCGCCACTGGGCGCTGACCGAGGCGTCGTCGGCGCGGTCGGCGATCTGGTCGATGAGCGAGGTGGTGATCTGCAGCCGGGTGCCGGCCTGCGCGCTGTAGTCGGGGTAGGAGGCGATGGCCGTCCGGAACGCCCTGCGGATGTCGGCCGTCGACTCGGCCTGCAGGGCGCTGGGATCGACGGCCAGTTCGGCGAAGTGCCGGCCGATGGAGGCCTGCGCGGCGTTGTGCTCGATGTCGCCGAGCTTGTCGGACTGCGCGTCCGTGGCGAACCGGTCGAACCGCTGGGCCTGGTAGGTGTACAGCTCGTACGAGCCGACCGCGCCGGTGAACTCGATGAGCGCGTTGCTGTCGCCGGTGCGGGCGGAGAACACGCCGGTCTCGTAGGCGCCGTGGGCGGCGTCGGCGCGCAGCAGCGAGTCGAGCAGGTTGCCGGTGAAGGTGGTGGCCAGCGCGGAGTTGCGGTCCAGGCCCAGGCCGTCGATGAGGCCGTTGGCGGCGCCGGAGTACGCGGGGTCGATGTTGTCGGCGGGTAGATAGCCCTGCTCGATCGTGGAGCGCAGTCCGCTCAGGCCCTCGATTTCCCGCAGGGCCTGCGCCTCGGTGTCCGGCAGTCGGTCGCCGAAGGTGCGGACCACCTTCTTGACCTGGGCGTCCACGGCGAGTTGCGCCTGCCGGTACCCGTCGGTCGAGGGGGTGCCGCCGTCCAGGGACGCCTCGTGCCGCACGGAGAGCAGGATGGCCTGCTGGTGTTCGTTCTGCAGTTCGGAGACGAGCTGGGCCACCTGGGCACTGTCACGCACCAGTTGCGCGGAGTCCTCCGCGCGGTTGGACTCCTGCACCAGGTCGACGATGAGATACGTCAGCAGCAGGGCGATCACCGCGAGCGGGATACCGACGAGTACGTTCAGCTTGCGCTGGAAGGGCCATCGGTCCGCGAAACCTCGCAGACTCCGACGCACGGACGACGGCGCCGAGGGTGCCGACCGGGCGGGCGCGTCCACCTCTTTCGTGGACACCGGGCCTCCTTCAAAAGGGCGTTGCAGGCGTGCAGGGGGTGCTGCATGCGTGCCGTTTTCCTGCTGTTTCCTGCACGCAAGTGTCCGAAAATCAATGACACCGGAGTGGCCCCCGTACACCGCTGTGGCCGACGCCGACTGCTGTGGCGGACGCCAACTCCGGCGACACTATCGCCTATTCGAACGGTCGAGCGCGTCGCCCTACGTCAAGAATCGATTACGAAGCGGCATACGAGGGCCTGCTGGGGGCCTCCGGAGGAGTACACAGGTGATCTCCCGATCCGCACGCAAGTGATCACGGATCGAAGCCAATCGGTAATCCTGCCGACCTTGACTGACCGAGAAGCGGCTGGATTGGATCAGGCCACAGTGTTTGAGTTTTCATCGACCCCCCAGCTCGGAACGGGAACCGTGACTTCCAACGCCCACAGCAGCAGGTCCCTCAGGAACCACCCCGGTGCAGCGGCCGTCGCCCTCGCCGCGATGACGGCCCTGCTGGCGGGATGCTCCTCCTCGTCCGACGACACCTCCGACCCGCTGGCCGGCGACAAGGCGGCCGGCGACACCGTGGTCGTCGGCTCCAACAACTTCGCCGAGAGCATCCTGATCGCCGACATCTACGGCGAGGCTCTGAAGGCCAAGGGCATCAAGGTGTCCTACAAGCCCAACATCGGCAGCCGTGAGACCACGTACGGCTTGCTCAAGAACGGTTCCATCACTGTTCTCCCGGAGTACAACGGCTCGTTGCTGGCCTACCTCGACGCGAAGGCCGAGCAGAAGTCGCTCGAGACCGTGAACGCCGCGGCGAAGGCCAAGCTCGACTCCAAGCTGACGCTGCTGGAGTCGTCGCCCGCCGAGGACAAGGACTCCGTCACGCTCAACGCGGAGACCGCGAAGAAGTACAACCTCACCGCGACGTCCACGCTCGCCGACCTCAAGGACATCGCGCCGGACCTGGTGCTGGGCGGTTCGCCCGAGTTCCAGACCCGCCAGCAGGGCATGGTCGGCCTGGAGGCGGTGTACGGGCTGAAGTTCAAGTCCTTCAAGGCGCTCGACGCGGGCGGCCCGCTGACCCAGGCGGCACTGAAGCAGAACACCGTGCAGGCCGCGGACATCTTCACCACGGACCCGACCATCACCAAGGAGAAGTTCGTCGTCCTCCAGGACCCGGAGAACCTGTTCGGATTCGCGAACGTGACTCCGCTGGTCTACAAGAGCGGGCTCTCCCAGGAGGGCATCGACGCGCTCAACGCCGTCTCCGCCAAGCTCGACACGAAGACCCTGCTCGACCTGGACTCCCAGGTGCAGTTGGAGAGCAAGGACCCGCTGGACGTCGCCAAGGCCTGGCTGAAGTCGGCCGGCCTGGGCTGAGCCTGCCCCGCATCCTTCGACACTGCCGGACCACTGGACCGTTGGACACAACAGCAAACGGACCGGCCCGGGTCGCCCCGCACCGCGTGGGCGCCCGGGTCGTCCTGAACGGAACCACCCTCACCGTCGGCGAGCTGATCGCGCTCGCCGACGGTGCGGCCGTGCCCACGGTGGACCCCGAGGCCCGCGAACGGGCCGTCCGCTCCCGGCGGACCGCCGAGCGGCTCGCCGCCACCGGACGGCTCTACGGCCGTGGCACCGGCGTCGGCGCACAGCGCTCGGTGCCGGTCGAGGAGGCCGACGAGGCCGCGCACAGCCTGCGTGTGCTGCGCAGCCATGCGGGCGGAGCGGGCGCCCTGCTCCCCGCCCGGCAGGTCCGGGCGATGCTCGCGGTCCGCGCCAACCAGCTCCTCGCCGGGGGCTCAGGCATCCAGCCCGCCTTCATCGACGCCCTCGCCGATGCCCTGCGTCTCGGCGTCCACCCGGCCGTCAACGAGTACGGAGCCATCGGCACCGGCGACCTGACGGCCCTGGCCCAGACGGGCCTGACGCTCATCGGCGAACGGGCCTGGATCGGCGGCGAACGGCCGTGGAACGGCGGCGAACGGGCCCGGATCGGTGGCCAACGGGACGGGAACGGCGGTGAGTCGGAGGGCTCGACGGGTTCGGCGGAGCGGCCTTCGCCGCAGGATCGTGCGGGTGCGGGTGCGGGTGCGGGTGCGGGTGCGGGTGCGGGTGCGGGTGCGGGTGCCGGAGCCGGAGCCGGAGCCGGAGCCGGTGCGTGGGCGGACGGTCGTTCGGGGGCCTCGGCCGACCGGGTGCTCGCCGGCGTACCTGCAGACGCACCGGCTGACGCGACTGCTGACCCACCTGCTGACCCACCTGCTGTTGCTCACCGTGCTCAGCCGGTTTCGCCCGCACTGCTCACGGTGGTTCCCGTCGCTCAGCCTGCGGCCGTGCCCGCCGGCTCGCCGCCCGGACCCGGTCCTCACACCGCCCCCGCGTTCGCCCCCGCACTTGCTCCCGCCCCCACCGGCTTCCCTGCGCCCGTCACGCTCCAGCCCGGGGACGCCCTCGCGCTGCTCAGCAGCAACGCCCTGACGCTCGGGCAAGCCGCGTTGGCCCAGCGGGAGTTGGACGTGTTGCTGCGGGCCACGCACGTCGTCGCCGCGCTGTCCCTCGCCGCGGTGTCCGGCTCGCCGGAGGCGTACGCAGCTCCCGTGCACGCCCTGCGGCCCTATCCCGGCGCGGCCCGCGCGGCCGCTGAGGTGCGGCGGCTGCTCGGGCTGCCCGACCGGCCGCCGCAACGTCAAGGCAGGCGTATCCAGGACCCGTTCGGCTTCCGCGCCTTTCCCCAGGCGCACGGCTGCGCCCTGGACGCCTCCGAGCGGCTGCGCGAGATCATCGAGGTGGAGGTCAACTGCCCCTCGGAGAACCCCCTCATGGACGGCGACGGAACCGCCGCCTACCACCACGGCGGATTCTTCGCCGCACCCCTGGGCCTCGCCCTGGACGCCGCCGATCTCGCCCTGCTGCAGACCGCACAGCTCTCCGCCGCCCGTCTGGCCGCGCTCGGCGACCCCGGGCTCACCGGTCTGTCCGCGTTCCTCGGGGCCGGGCCCGCGAGCAGCTCGGGCACGATGATCCTGGAGTACACGGCCAACTCGGCGCTGGCGGAGCTGCGTTCCTGCACGGCACCCGCCTCGGCCGGTCACGCCGTCCTCGCGCGGGGCCTGGAGGAGGCCGCCAGCTTCGCCGGACAGGCCGCCCGCCAGGCCCTTCGCGCGACGGACGCCTACGCCACCGTCCTGGCCTGCGAACTGGTCGGCTCAGTAAGGGCGTTGAGGATGCATCCGACGCCGCCGCCTATAGCCGCCTTCGCCGTGGCGGCGGCCGCCCTGCCCGCGGACACGGACGACCGCCCCCTCACCGGCGACGTGACAGCGGCGACCGAACTACTTCCGGTGCTCGCCGAGTTGTGAGCCGACCCCCCTGAGCGGCTCCGCTCAGTAGCCCACGTAGAACGTCGCGTCCTGCTGCTCCGTGGTAGTCGAGATCGGGTCGATGCGCAGCACGTAGTTCGAGTGCCGGATGTAGCGGGTCGGGTTGTTGTACGAGCGGAACGACGACCAGCCGGCGTCCGCCAGGCCCGCCGTGCGGTAAAAGGTTGCGTCCCCGGCGAACGTCGACGTGCCGTCGTTGACGTCGAGTTGGAGCTGATAGTTGTAGTGCCGCAGGTAGCGCGTCGGGTAGTTCACCGACTGGAAGGAGACCCCCGAGCTGTCGGCCAGGCCGGGCACGAGCTTCCACTCCGAGTCCGTGTACAGGTCGAAGGGGTACGTGTCGATGCGGCCGATGTAGTTGGAGTGGCGGACGTAACGGTCCGGGTAGTTGTACGACTTGAGCCGGTTCCAGGCCGGAGCGCCCCAGTGGGCCACGAGGTTGCTGTACTGGGTGCTGGTGATCGTCGTGATGCCGCAGTGCTTGGAGTTGACCGGCTGGGTGTAGGTCTTCTGGTCGAGAGCCGTCCAGGTGCCCGCCGACAGGTCCGTGGACTGCCAGGCGTAGAACACGCCGTTGGGGGTGTACGTGTCTCCCCAGAGCCACCAGGTGCTGGAGGTGAGGGACTTGACCAGGGTCGGAGCCTCGGTGCCCCCGTGCGCGACACCCGTGTTGAAGACCGTGAAGCTGCCCGGGTCGAGGGAGGTGGACCGCGCGCCCACCAGCGTCTGGTCCTTCTTGAAGTAGAGGTAGTTCACGCCGTTCACGCCCACGGCCATGTCACCGTCGATCACGTCGTAGCCGGGGTCGAAGAAGACCTGGGGCGCCGACGCCGTGACGAAGTCGGTCGTGTAGTTGACCATGAGCACGTTGTGGCCGCTGCCGTTGACGGCGGAGTAGATGAGCGCGTACTGCCCGCGTCCCGCGTCCCAGAACGCCTCCGGCGCCCAGCTGTGGGTGTTCAGGTCGTGCAGCTTCAGCCGGTGGTACCCGGTGAAGGTGCGCAGGTCGGTCGAGTTCCACACATGGACGTACTGGCTGACGTAACTCCAGTCGGTGCCCTTGAGGTCGGTGGCGAGCACGACGAAGGTGCCGTCCTGCTTGCGCAGGATGAACGGGTCGCGCAGGCCCAGCGCGCCCTCGGTCGGCGTGACGACCGGGTTGTTCTGGTTCAGCGGCATCCAGCGCAACCCGTCCGTGCTGACGGCGAGGTGGAGGCCGTAGTCGGTGCCGAGGCCGAGGCTGGTCGACTCGGTGAAGTAGCCCATCACGTACGCCGAGTCGGCCGCGTGGGCGGCCGGGACGCCGAGAGTGAGAGCCATGGGGACGGAAGCGGCCGCTCCGAGGAAGAGACGGCGGGACGGGTTGGGGGTCATATGCGCTCCAGGGGGTGCGGGGGCCCGTTGACGCCGACCGAAAGTTCGAAATATCGAACTAGGTTCGGCGAGTCGGTCAGAAGGTAGGGGCGGGAGGGGAACAGGTCAATCACTGCGACACGCTTGGCGGTTTCCCGCCTTGGGCCTGTGCGTCGCCGATGGAAAATCGACGCCTTCGTCGCTCACCAGGGCATAGTCTCGGCGTCCGTGAACAGGAGACGGCAGAAGAAACTGACGAAGCGTCTGATGGCGGCGGCCATGTTCGAGGAAGTCGCAGAGGTCGAGTCGTTGCTCCGTGCCGGCGCCGACCCGGCCGCAGCCGATGCCGACGGCACGACTCCGCTGTACGCGGCCAGCGTTCACGGCGCCGCCGACACCGTACGCATACTGCTCGCGGCCGGTGCGCCGCCCGACGCCGAGAGCGCAGGCCTCGGCGCCGAGGGAACTCCCCTGTGTGCGGCGGCCTGTTGGGGCCACACCGAGACGGTCCGCACTCTTCTCGCCCACGGTGCCGACCCCGCCCTCCGCGAGGACCACGGCACCGGGCTGACTCCCCTCGAATGGGCGGCCGCGGGACCCCACCCGGAAACGGTTTCCGTCCTGCGTGCCGCAGGGGCCCGCTGACGGATCTCCGGTTTCTGACGAGGACGCCGAGGACCAGCACACCGAGGTCGAGGACGCCGAGGTCGAGGGCTGACGCGCATCTGCTCCCGAAACCGTTCGTTGGACACGGAAACACCCGCGCACGACGCGGGGAGACGGCTCGCCCAGGCCCATCCACGAAGCCCGGAAAAAATAATCGGACGACGATGTCGAGAACCGGTGACCGGCTCCGTCCCCGCAATGAACGCGACCACCAGGGGTCGCACCACCGAGGAGAGACACGATGGCCAAGTACTTGCTGCTCAAGCACTACCGCGGCGCCCCGGCTGCGGTCAACGACGTGCCGATGGAGAAGTGGACGCCGGAGGAGATCTCGGCCCACGTGCAGTACATGACCGACTTCGCCGCCCGGCTCGAAGGGACCGGCGAGTTCGTCGACGGCCAGGCGCTCGCCCCCAGCGGCACGTTCGTCCGGTACGACGGCGAGGGCCGCCCACCGGTCACCGACGGCCCGTTCGCCGAGACCAAGGACCTCATCGCCGGGTGGATGGTGATCGACGTCGACAGTTACGAGCGCGCCCTCGAACTGGCCGGAGAGCTGTCGGCCGCCCCCGGGGCAGGCGGGGAACCGATCCACGAGTGGCTGGAGCTGCGCCCGTTCCTGACCGAGCCGCCCACCGTCACGGAGTGACCCTGCCCATGGACGAGGCACTGCTGCGCAGCCTCACCCCCGGTGTGCTCGCGATCCTCGTCCGCCGCGGAGCCGACTTCGCGGCGGCCGAGGACGCCGTGCAGGACGCCCTGCTCCAGGCGGTCCGCGTCTGGCCGGCCGACCCTCCGCGGGATGCGAAGGGCTGGCTGGTCACCGTGGCCTGGCACAAGTTCCTCGACGTGACCAGGGCGGACGCCGCCCGCCGCCGCCGTGAGGACCTCGTCGACGAGGAACCGCCGCCCGGGACCGCGCCCGCGGTGGACGACACGCTCCAGCTCTACTTCCTGTGCGCGCATCCGTCACTGACCCCGGCGTCCGCGGTCGCGCTCACCCTGCGGGCCGTCGGCGGTCTCACCACTCGCCAGATCGCCCAGGCCTATCTGGTGCCCGAGGCGACCATGGCGCAACGCATCAGCCGGGCCAAGCGCACCGTCTCCGACGTGCGATTGGACCAGCCCGGCGATGTCGCCACCGTGCTGCGCGTCCTCTACCTGGTCTTCAACGAGGGCTACTCCGGCGACGTCGACCTCGCCGCCGAGGCCATCCGGCTCACCCGGCAGCTCGCGGCCGCGATCGACCACCCCGAGGTGGCCGGGCTGCTCGCTCTGATGCTGCTCCACCACGCCCGGCGCGCCGCCCGGACCGCGCCGGACGGCAGCCTGGTGCCGCTCGCCGAGCAGGACCGCGGCCGCTGGGACACCGCGTCGATCGCCGAGGGCGTCGGGATCCTCCAGGCGGCCCTCGCCCGCGACCGGCTGGGCGAGTTCCAGGCCCAGGCCGCCATCGCGGCCCTCCATGCCGACGCGCCCACCGCCGAGGAGACCGACTGGGTGCAGATCGTCGAGTGGTACGACGAGCTCGCGCGCCTGACCGACAGCCCGGTCGTCCGGCTCAACCGCGCGGTCGCCGTCGGGGAGGCCGACGGACCGCGTGCCGGCCTGGCGGCGCTCGCCGCGCTGGACGCCTCGCTGCCCCGCTATGCCGCGGTGGCGGCGTACCTCCACGAGCGCGACGGCGACCTGGCGACGGCGGCACGGCTGTACGCCGAGGCGGCCCACAAGGCGCTCAACCTCGCCGAGCGAGACCACCTGACGCGCCAGGCCGCCCGGCTCAACGCCCGCGGGAGTCGCTGACGGGGCACGCTCGGGTCCTCCGGCGGCACCGGGCGCGCCCCCGTGGCCGGCGCGGTCGCCTCGCAGTGAGCAGGCCGGACGAGATCAGCTGCACGACGCGTCGCCGACGGGGAAACTCCACGGCGATGCCGTCACGCGGCGCGGTATCAGTGTGTCGGGCTCGGTGGAGACGTGACGTCGTCGATCAACCGGTCGATCAGGGCGATCAGCACGTCCCGGCACGACTTCCGCTCCCGCGCGTCGCACAGCAGCACCGGAACGTGCTCCGGCAGTGCCAGCGACTCCCTGATCTCCTCCGTGGGATAGGGATGCAGTCCGTGGAAACCGTTTACGGCCATGACGAAGGGGAT
Source organism: Streptomyces sp. NPDC002623 (assembly GCF_053592635.1). Lineage (NCBI taxonomy): Bacteria > Bacillati > Actinomycetota > Actinomycetes > Kitasatosporales > Streptomycetaceae > Streptomyces > Streptomyces sp. NPDC002623. The sequence goes on from NZ_JBSFWB010000001.1 coordinate 367,590, forward strand.
GCCCCGGCGTTCGAAGAAGTCGATGGCGGCGAAGCTGGACTCCGGCCTGCGCACGTCGATGAGGACCACTGCCCCGAGGGCACCGATCGCCAGGTCGTTCCACATGAACCAGAACCGCTGCTGGCCGGGGGTGCCGAAGAGATACAGCACCAGGTCGGCGGCGATGGTGATCCGCCCGAAGTCGAGGGCCACGGTGGTGGACCGTTTCTCCTCGATGCCCTTCAGGTCGTCGACGTCCAGCCCGGCGACGGTCAGCGGCTCCTCCGTGCGCAACGGCGCTATCTCGCTGACCGCGCCGACCATGGTGGTCTTGCCGACGCCGAAACCGCCGGCGATGAGGATCTTCACCGCGTCGGGCGCCGCTGCCGGGTCGGCGGCGGAAGCGGCGTCGGAAGCGGTTCCGGAAACGGTGTGGGAACTGGTGTCGGAAACGGTGTGGGAAGTGGCGTCGGAAGCGGTTTCGGAAACGGTGTCGGAAGTGGCGTCGGAAGCGGCGGGATCAGATCCGGCCAAGGCCTTCCCTCACTTTCTGCAGCAGGTCCAGGTCCGGGGTACCGGTGACGGGACGCGGCGGCCGGGCCGTGATCAGGCCGGCCTCCAGCAGATCGCAGAGCATGATGACGACCACGCTGACCGGCAGGTCGAGGTGGGCCGCGAGTTCCGCCACCGCGAGCGGCCGGGCGCACAGCCGCAGGATCCGGGTGTGTTCCGGCTGCGGCCGGGCGGCCCGCTCGGGCGGCGGGTCCACCGCGGTGACCGTCGTGATGAGCGTGAAGTCGGCGCGGCTGGGCCGGGTCCGCCCACCGGTGAGGGTGAACGGCCGGACGAGCCGGCCCGCTTCGTCGCCTCCGCTCACCTCACCCGCCGTTGGTGCGCACGGCGGGACCGACATGGGCCCGCGGCGCCGCACTGAGGTGCTCGCCGATCTTCTTCACCAACATGTTCATCTGGTACGCCACCACGCCGACGTCCGCGTTCTTACCGGCCAGCACGACGAGATGGGCCCCCGGGCCGGCCGACGTGAGGATCAGATAGCTGTTGGCCATCTCGATGAGCGCCTGGCGCACCGGGCCGCCGCGGAAATCCATGCTGACGCCCTTGCTGAGACTCATCAGGCCGGACGCCGTCGCCGCCAGCCGCTCCGCGTCCTCACGCAGGAAACCGGTGGACTTGCTGACCACCAACCCGTCCTCGGAGAGCACGACGGCCTGGTTCACATCGGCGACCCGGTCCACGAGACCGGTGAGCAGCTGGTCGAGCTGGGTGTTCGTGCCAGGGATGGAGTGTGTCATCGCGGTGTCCTTCATGAGCGGTCGGCGGGCGGTGTCGGGGTCTGGGGGATGCCTGCGGCAGCGACCGGCGGGCCGGGGACGTCGTCCTCGGCGGCCGCGTCCTGTGGGCAGGGCACCGGCTCGTCGGCGTCGGCGTGTGCCCGCAGCGTGCCCCGCTGGAAACCGGCGAGGGAAGAGGCAGCGCGCTCCGCGGTGAAGTCGTCCGGGTAACCGTCTTCCTCGACGGACGCAGCGGACGCGGCAGAAGCGGAGTCCTCGCGCAACTCGGTGGCGAGGCTGGTCTGCGGAATCCGGCGCGGGAGCGGGACGAGGCCGTCGCGGCGGGCGGCCGGTGCTCCGGTGACCCGGGGCGACGCCGCCCCGCGTGCGGCGGCGGCCGACGAGGCGGGTGCGGTGTCGGATGCCCGCTCGCGGTCTGCGGGCGAGTCGGGATCCGGGGCGGCGGCGGCATTCCGCGCCGGGAGGGAAGACGGTTCCTGCTCGGGTCCGGAGCCGCCGGGCTCCCGCACCGCGCTGGATATGTCCTCCGCCTCGCGGGAGCCCGAGGCCTCCCGCACCGCGTCCGACGGGTCCCGTCCCGGCGACGGGAGGTCCGTCTCCGGTGCGCGAGGGCCGACGGTTCTCGGTTCGCGGGAGAGCTCGGCTTCAGGGGTTTCGGAGGTGGGCGCCTCGCGGACCACGATGTCGTCCGGGACCAGCACGATCGCCGTGGTCCCGCCGTACGGCGAGGAGCGCAGGGTCACGGCGATGCCGTGCCGGGTCGCGAGCCGGGCGATCACGAACATGCCCAGCCGCAGGTCGTCGGCGAGCGCGACCACGTCGAACTGGGGCGGGACCGCCAACTGGGCGTTGAACGAGACGTAGTCCTCCTCGGACATCCCGAGGCCGCGGTCCTCGACCTCGATCGCCAGTCCCCTCGCCACCAGCGCGGCCCGTACCCCGACCGGACCGGGCGCCGGCGAGTAGGAGGTCGCGTTGTCGATGAGCTCGGCGAGCAGATGGATGACGTCCGCCACGGCGGGCGGCGCGATGTACACCTCCTCCTCGGTGTGCACCTCCACCCGCCGGTACTCGGCGACCTCCCCGACGGCACTGCGCAGGATGTCGATCAGCGCCACCGGCTCCGCCCAGCTGCGGCCCGGCCGGCCGCCGCTGATGATGACGAGGTTCTCCTCGTAGCGACGCAACTGGCTGGCCGTGGAGTCCAGTTCGTACAGACCGTTGAGCACCTCCGGGTCCTGGTGCCGGCGCTCCAGCGCGTCGAGCTTGCTGAGCTGGAGGTTGACCAGGTTCTGGCTCTGCCGGGCGATGCCCAGGATGACCTTCTGGAAACCGCGCCGGGTGTCGGCGAGTTCGACCGCGGTGAGGACGGCGGTGCGCTGCGCGGTGTTGAACGCCTTGGCCACCTGGCCGAGTTCGTCGCTGCCGTAGTCCAACGGCGGGGTCTCCGCGTCCACGTCGACGGTCTCGCCCCGGTCCAGCCGGGCCACCACGTCCGGGAGCCGTTCGTGCGCCAGACTCAGCGTCGCCATCCGCAGCCCGCGCAGCCGCCGCGACAGCGAGCGGGTGATCCGCCAGGACATGCCGACGCACACCAGCAGGGCGACGAGACCGCCGGCGCTGAGCGAGGCGGCCGTGATCAGCAGCCCGCGCGCGTCGTCCGCGCTGCGCTGCAGCAGCTCCGTGGTCTGCTGCCGGATCAGCGCCGAGTACTGGTCGGAGACGTCGATGAGTGCGGCACGCCATTGCTTCTGCACGTCCGGCAACACGATGTCACCGTTTTCGCTCGGTTTCGCCCGGGCCGCGAGCACCTTGTTCTCGATGGACTCCAGGATCTGCCACTGGTAGCTCGTCAGGATCTTCTCGGTCTGCGTCTTGGCGGCGCCGGTGAGCGAGGGCACGATCTGGTCCTGCACGAGCCAGCGGCGTGAGTGCACCAGCTGCGCGAACTCGGACCACGCCTTCTCGTCCATCCGCCGCTCGGGCCCGGCCAGGGTGAGGGTGAGGTCCTCCTCGGAGACCAGTTCGGCGGCGTGCTCCAGGGCGACGAGCGGGCCGGCCTGCGAGGTGAGGTCGCCGTCGTCGACCTGGGACAGTTCCTGGAAGGCGTGGATCTGGTCGTCGATGATCGAGGTGTACTGGTCCAGCGCCTGAGCGGCGGTGATGTCGGTGGGGTCGTCCACCTGTCCCCGGTAGTACTCCAGGCTGCCCGCGGAGGCGACGACCGAGTAGAGCCGGTCCCGGACACGGGCGGGTGCCCGCTGGATGTCGTCCGCCCGGCTGACCAGCTTGGCGACCGCCGCGTCCGTCTTCGTGCGTTGCGTCTCCAGCGCGGCCCGGGAGCCGGCGGGCGAGGTCAGCCATACGGCCGACAGGCTGCGTTCCTGCTGCAGCGCGAGCGTCGCCTCGGTGCCCATCGCGCCGGTCGACCGGCTCAGTTCGGTCTGATCGCGCAGCCGAAGCCCCTCCGTGAACATCTGGGTCGTCGTCACACCCCACATGGCGGTGAGCGTGACGCTGGGCACCAGTGCCAGGAGGATCAGGGAGAGACGTATGGAGCCGAGACGGCGGCGCCGGGCGCCTGTCCGTGGAGACATAGTCGTCCTAGGGCGATCTGCGAGGGAGGGGAGCGGGGAAAAGCCTGGTCAACGGGTTCCGGCGGCGGCGAAGCGGGCGACTTCGGCGACGTTGGTCCTCGTGACGAAGGCCGGGCCGGTCAGCACGGGGGCCACACCGCCGCCGCTGAGGTTGCCGTTGGTCTTGTAGAGCCAGAGCGCGTCCACGGCCAGGTAGCCCTGGAGATACGGCTGTTGGTCCACCGCGAACTGCACGCTGCCGTCGCGGACGGCCGCGACCAGGTCCTTGTTCAGGTCGAAGGTGGCGACCTTGGCCTTGCTGCCCGCCTGCCCCACCGCCTTCACCGCGGCGAGCGCGAACTGTGCTCCGTTGGCGATGACTTCGTCGATGTCCGGGTCCTGCTGGAGGCGTTCCTGCACGGCGGTGGTCATCGCGTCCATGTCCGTTCCGTCGACGTAGAGCATCTGTGTCTCGCCGGTGAACGTCTTCTTGACGCCCGCGCAGCGCGCTTCCAGGGCGATGTTGCCCTGCTCGTGGATGACGCACAGGGCGTGCTTCGCGCCGAGGCCGTCGAGTTTGTTCCCGACCGCGCGGCCCGCGACGCTCTCGTCCTGGCCGAAGAACTCCAGGAGCCCCGCGGTCTGCCAGGCGTCGATACCGGAGTTGAGGCCGACCACGGGTATGTCGGCCGCCTTGGCCGCGCTCACCGGAGCCTTCATGACCTGCGGCTTGGCCAGCGTCACCGCGATGCCGTCGACCCGTTCACGGATCGCGTCCCGCACCAGCTCGGCCTGTCCGCCGCCGTCGGAGTCGCTGGCGTAGGTCAGATCGACGCCGTCCTTGGCGGCCGCCGCCTCGGCGCCCTTGCGCACCAGCTCCCAGAACGCGTCGCCCTCGGCCCCATGGGTGACCAGGGCGATCTTGATCCGGTCGCCCGACCGGCCCGCCCCGTCCGCGTCCGAGCCGGACGACGTGGTGCCGGAGCAGCCGGCGAGGAGCAGACAGCAGGCCGCGGCCAGGGCCGCGAGGCGCACGGCCCCAAGGGATCCGGCTGACCCAAGGGAGCTGAGGGAGCCGAGGGATCCGACAGAGCCGACTGTTCCGACCGGTCCGAGAGAGCCGAGAGAAGCGCGAGAACCGGGGGATCTGGGAGAAGCAGGAGCGGGGAGGGGAGTGTTCATGGGGGGCTGCACCTCGCTGTGCGGCAGAGCAGGAGGACGGGGCGAGCGCCGCCGGAACGAGGGGTGCGCACCGGCGAGAGACATTCGTTGGCTCGGAGCCAACCCTGTGTGACCGCTGGTAGTCAAGTGAGCAACCACCCGGCGTGAGGCGCTGCTCCCGCATTGTGATCCGGAGCGGGCCGGCGGGGACGGAGCGGAACATGTCCGCAGGTGAGTTGACTGATTGTCAATCTCCACGGGTTGCTGCGGTTCGCGCGCGCCGAGTGCGTCAAGAGCGGCGCGATCGGGGCTTGCGAGCAAGGCTTGCGGTCAGGACTTGTGGGCAAGGCTTGCGGTCAGGGCTTGCGGGCCACCGCCCCGTACATGGCGATGTCCTCGTCGCGGAGCGCCTCCGTGCCGGTGCCGTCGGGGCGCCAGTGGTGGACCTGGACGATGCCGGGGTCGACGAGGTCGAGTCCCGTGAAGAACTCCGCCGCCTGCGCGTGCGTGCGCAGCCGCATCGGCAGGCCGCGGGCCGCGTACTCACGGGCGACCCGACCGACCTCCTCGGGTGCGAAGTCCGCGGTGCCGATGGACATGGCGAGATGGCTGCCCGACGGCAGCGGATCGAGAAGGCGGCGGACGATGCCGACGGCGTCGTGCTCGTCGAGCAGGAAGTGGACGATCGCGATGACGGTGAGGGCGACGGGCCGGTCCAGATCCAACGTGTCGCGGAACTCGGGCGCGGCCAGGATGCCCGCCGGGTCGCGCTGTCGGCCTCCAGATACGCCGTGCGGCCCTCGGGCGTGCTGCGCACCAGGTCCCGGGACAGGGCGAGCACGAGCGGGTCGTTGTCGACGTACACCACCCTGGCGTCGGGGGCTGCGTCCTGGACGATCTCGTGGATGTTGGGGGAGGTGGGAATGCCGCTGCCGATGTCGAGGAACTGACGTATCCCCGCCTCCCGGGCGAGGTGGCGCACCGCGCGGTTCATGAAGTCGCGGTTGGCGCGCATATGGACGGGGAGCGCGGGCCACTCCCGCACCATCGAGTCCCCCGCCTCCCGGTCCGCGGGGAAGTGGTCCTTGCCGCCGATGATGTAGTCGTAGATCCGCGCGGAGTGCGCCGTCCCGGTGTCGATGGCGTCGGCACCGTCGATTTCCGTCTCATCGCTGCTCATGTGTCTCAACCTCCCACCGTCGGAGGGCGGTTGAACCGAGAAGTGGGATTTCTTCGCCGCAGGGGCTTTCGACGGAGGTAAACGCCGTTCCCGGGAGCCTTCCGCGACCGCGCGCCGAAGGCCCGGGACGCCGGCAGGCCCGTCTCAGTCCTCGCCCCCGGTCCTCACCCCTCTTCCTCTTCTTCCTCCTCTTCCCCTTCCTCTTCCTCTCCTTCGAGGAAGTCACCGATCTCGTCGACCACTTCGGCCGCGACCATGCCGCCGACGACCCCCACGGCCAGCCCCGCCGCGCCCGCGGCGACGGCTGTGCCCAGGCCGGATCCGCCGTCGTCCGACCTGTGGTCCGAGCCGCCGTCGGTGTGTGGCGCGGAGTGGACGTACGCCTGAGCGCCGTAGGCCTCGCGATGCTCGGTCAGCCGGCGTATCCAGCCGTCGACCTCGCTGTTCCAGTCGAGGACGGCGACGTCCTCATGGCGCACGGTGAAGCGGGTCAGTGCGTCGTGCCCGGGGGTGAGCGGGCCGCTGCGCTTGTCGGCCTCCAGCACGACCTCCAGGCCGGACGGTGTGGCGAGGAACGACAGCTCGATCTCGGTCACCGCGTGCGCGTACCGCGGGGGAGGCGTGAGCTCGATCTCCTGGTAGAAGGGGAGCCGTTGCCCGGTGCCGCCGATGCGACCGTGCTCCAGGTCGGCGGAGCGGAAGCCGAACTCCAGCTGCCCGAGCGCTTCGAGGACCGCCTCCTGCACGGGCAGCGGACGGACCGTCAGCGCGTCGAGATCGCCCTGGTCGCGGCCGTCGGCCACCACGAGCTCGGTGCGCACGCCGAGGACGACGCCCAGCGGCTGACCGTACAGCTCGGTGACCGGTGTCTCCCACGGCACCGTGACCGTGAACGGCACGCTGCGCTCTTCGTCCTCACCCAGCCGGAAGCCGCCGCCCACGACGTACCGTTCGAACGCGACGGCGCCTTCGGTCTCGCCCTCCTCGTACTCGGCCTCGACGCGCGCGACCAGCTCCAGGCCGATCTCCTCGATCTCCACGGCCGCACCGCCGCCCCGGAGGCGGACCTGACCCGACAGCGCTCCGCCGGGCAGCACCGCCCCGCCGTCGAGCACCGTGTCCACCGAGGGGCCGCCTATGCCGATCGCCCCGAGCAGCCGTTTGAACACCATGCCGGTGTCGCTCCTTCACGTCGAACCCATTGCAGTGATCTTTCGCAGAACTCCTCGCGGCGGCAAAGAAGTTCCCAAGTCACCTGTTCGAGTGAGGTGGACCGAGACGGGCGGAACCGAGACCGGCGGGGCCGGGAGCGGCCCGCTGTGTGTGCAGGTCGTCCCGGCCCCGCCGGTGCAATCACGTACATCTTTACTGGGCGCGGCCCAGGCTCCGTGTCGTCAGGCGGGTTCCCCCGCCTCGGGCAGGGAGCCGCCCTGCAGAACCGCGTCAGCCTTCCGCTCCGTCGCCTGCGCTTCCTTGCGCCGCTTGCGACGGCTCTTGCGCGGCTCCTGGTCGGGCAGCCACCCGAAGGCGATGGAACTGCCCACGACGCCCATCGTGAGGCCGATGACGAAGCCGCCGATGTTCGAGGTGAGCCAGGTGCCCAGGGAGAGCAGGATGGCGATGATCGAGTAGAACAGCCGTTGGGCCGGGTTGAAGATGATCAGCAGACCGCAGAGCATCATCATGGTGGGCAGAAGGTAGCCCGCCAGGCCCTGCATGCCGACGTGCAGGATGACCGGAAGCGGTGCCTTCATGGTCACCAGGATCTCGCCGCCGCCCAGGACGAGCAGCAGGCCGCCCGCGAAGGGCCGTTGACCCCTCCACTTCCGGAAGCCGTCCCGCCACTGGGTGAAAGTCACTGCGGACAGCCCTCGCTCTTGAAGCTCATGTGCAGACCGGGAAGCTTGAAGACGGCGGCGGTGGCCGCGTAGTTGTGCTGGTACAGGTTCTTGATGACGACCGTGTCGGCCTGCTGACCGTAGACGCCCGGCGAGCCCTGGATCGGGACCTTGTCGAAGGTGCTGGAGTCCCGGCCGATCTCGATGTTGTTGAACTCGGCGTCGCCCGAGATCTCGTCGGAGTCGATGGCCAGGTTCTTCACGCTCACCGGGGTGGACCCGCCGCCGGCGGTGAGGACGAGCTGGATGCCGCCGAGGTCGACGCTCTGGCACATGTTGGTGATCTTGCCGTTCTTCACGACCGAGGTGACGACCAGGACCTGGCCGCCGGTGTCACCCTCGTTGGGGCTGTTCTCGATCATGTGGTCCAGCGTGCCGAACTGCGCGAAACCCTCTCCGTCGAGTCGGTCGGCGGTGACCACGAACGGCATCCCGGAGATCGCGAACTGCACCCCCAGGGCACCCTGCGCGGTGAGGACCGCGAGCGTCGCGGCGACGAAGGTGGCGGGCACCGCCATCACGGCGGCCCGGCGCAGCCGGACCTGGCCGCGTCTCTCTGCGGAACCGGTTTCAGGGTTCTCGGGGGTGTTGTCGGCGGACGACGTGACGTCCGAGGACGAGGCCATGTCTGCTCCCATGCGCTAAGTGATGCGGGTTGGGCTTCAGCGGCACGTTGTCCTGGCGCGGACAGCGGCTGCTGCGCACGCCTCCTCACAACTCCCGGAAGCCGTAAGGGCTTTCTGGTTACGCAGCAGTAGCCGCCGAGGAAGTTACCGATGGTTACATCGACGGGTCAAGGGAGATGTGGAAAAAGAGTGTTCATTATGTGCCGCCTGTGGGCTGCATGTTCCGCCGGCCTCGCGCCCGGCCCCCGTCCCCGGGTCTCGCATATATCTGCTGGATCATCAACTTCCTTTCCAGGCCTTGACGTTGACTGTCGCGCAGGTCTACAACTCTCCTGGCTCAGCCCGGATCCGTGGCGCCGGATCCGCAGCGCGGCTGCACTGTCCGCGCTCCCGGACCCTTTTCAGCCAGTACGGGCCCCTCGGTCCCGAGTTCGATCCCTCCATGGCACCGGCACGGCCGCTTCCCCCCGCGGGCCACGACCGGTCGCCCCTTCCGCCCGGCCCGGCCGGAGTCACTCACCAGTGCCTTCGGTCGGTCACCGGCCGGCTGCCGTTGCCGGTCCGTCACGTACGGAGAAGGCGTCACGGGCCGGCAGCGGCGGACGCCGATCCGCGTCCCCTCAGGTCGCGACAAGCGACACGCTGGTTCATCTCGTACCGAGCAACCCCCGAGGAGTCACGCACTCGAGATCCCTCGAGGCTCCTCGGGGCTCGGGGCCCCTGGATGCCCCTGTATCCCCTGAGATCTCAACTCCCCCTCAGCAAGACCCACTTGAGAAAGAGGCACCACATGCGCACCCGCCCCCGCACCCTCCTCGCCCTCGCGGGCACCGTCGCCGCCCTCTCCCTCACGGCTGTCAGCCCGGCCTCCGCGGCCGGCGCGGTGCTGACGACCGCCAGCGGCGACGTCGCCGTCGGTGACGTCCTCAACGCGTCCCTGGCCAGCGGTACCACCGCGACGCTGTACAACAGCGCGACCGGCACCAGCGGCATCTCCTGTGCCACGTCCGGGTTCACCGCCACGGTCACCGACAACCCCACCGCGCCCGGCACCGCCACCGAGTCGCTCACCGCGCAGACCTTCAGCAACTGCACCTCGAACGTCCTCGGCGTCACCGGTGTCACCAGCATCACCGTCAACAACCTGCCGTGGGCCACCACCGTGGCCTCGGACGGCACGGTCACCGTCACCGCGCCGAGTGGTACCGCCGTCCAGACCACGGTCGTGCTGCGCACCCTGCTGGGCAGCGTCACCTGCGTCTACCAGGCGCCCAGCGGCCTGGTCGGCACGGCGAGCAACACCGACAACAGCATCGCCTTCGCCAACCAGGCGTTCACCAGGTCGTCCGGTTCGACCCTCTGCCCCGCGGCCGGCTACTTCACCGCCAAGTACGCCCCGGTGACCAACGCCGCCGGCGAGGTCGTCACCGTCAACTGATCACCGTCCGCGCGGCCGATCCGCGTACGGATGGCCGAGTGCCGGACGGTCGGAAGAGTGCCGGACGGTCGGATGAGTGCCGGACGGTCGGCTGAGCCATAGAAGCGGCTGAGCCGTGCGAACAGCTAAGTGCCCTACGGATCCCCGAGTGCCCCTGTGGGCAACCGGGCTCCGTAGGGCCGGAGTTCAACGCCGACAGCTCAACGCCGACAGCTCAACGCCGACAGTTCAGTGCCGACGCAGGCGCACGACCAGGGCGGCGCCGCCGGTGAGCACCAACACCGCTGCGGCGCCGCCCGCCAGCATGGGCGCGGACGGCCCTGAGCCCTCCCCGGTGGCGGACGCCACCGGGGTGCTCTCGGGTGTGGCCGCGGCAGCCTGCGCGGGTGTGTCGCCCGAGGCCGCCGAAGCCGACGCGCCGCCGGACGCCGATGCCGAGGTCGGCGTCGGGCTCGTGGAGGCCTTGGCCGTGGCCGAAACAGGTGCCTTCGTCGTCGGCGTGCTCTCCGCCTCGCCTCCCGGCTCGTTTTCCGAAACCGCTTTCGGGAACACCACGTCCGAGCACGAGTAGTACGTGTCGGACGTGCTGCTGTTCTGCCAGATCGTGTACAGCAGCTGACGTCCCGTCCGGTCGGCGGGGAGTTTCGCCGTGAGGTGGTAGGCGCCGTCGGTCAGCGCCGGGTCCTTGACCTGGGCGAACGGACGTTCCGGCAGATCAGCCCAGGTAAGCGGTTCCGACGGGTCGTATCCCGGTTTGGTCAGATACAGCTTGAACGTGCCGGTGTGCGGGATCGTCGACGCGTACGTCATCTTCAGGGTCCCGCCCGGGGAGAGCCGGGTCGACGGCCAGTCGGCGCGGGCGAGGTCGAGTCCCTTGTAGGCGGCCAGACCGCCGCTGCACAACTGCCCGTCGGGGATGGTCTGCCGATCGCGGCCGTTCACGTTCGCCACCCGCAGGTTGTCCCAGGCGGCGAAGGACGTGCCGTTCACGTCGACGGCCGCCCGGCAGGCGGCGGACGAGGCGGCGGCGCCGCCCTCGGGGGAGCAGGCGTACACGCGGCTGGTCGGATTCGTCGGGGCGCCGTGCGCCTGGGCCGGTCCGGCGGCCCACAGGGCCAGCAGGAGCGGGCTCACGGCGGCGGCCGCCAGGGCTGCGGTGCGTTGTGCGGTCGTGCGGGGCATCGGGGACGTCTCCTCGGCCGGCGCGGGAACGGTCTGTCGTCAGTACGGGAACCCGGCCCGGCGCGTTCAGTGCGCCTCCGTACGCCTTTCCTGGCGCACGCCACCGGTCAAAATCGGGCGATCGCTGACCGATCGTGCTCGTCGAGGGTGGGTTTCCGGCCGGATCGAGGGTTTCCCCTGTATCCGTATGACTGATCCTTTGCCTATCGTTCCAGCACAGCCGACCCACAGGTAACCCCGACGGGGTCGGCGCCCGCGCCTGGCCGGCCTTCAGCGCTGCTCTTCGATTCACCCCCCGCCGCTTCGATGCCGAAGCGAATCGACCGCCGCTCCGCTCTGTCCGGAGCCGGCCACGAAAGGCACGCCCTTGCGCACCTCACCCGCCCTGAGACGGAAGCTGATATCCGCCGCCGCGGTCTCCGCCGCCCTGCTCACCGCCGCGTCGACCGCCTCCGTCGCCGCCGCCCAGGAAACCGTTTCCCAGGGTTCCGCCGTCCCCACCGCTCAGACCGAGGCCGCGCCCGGCACCCCGGCCGAGCGCCTCATCGTCGGCTACAAGTCCGGTGCCGCCGAGGCCAGTTCCAACCCGGCCGCCGAGGCCGACGCCGCCGCCAAGGGCAAGGAGGCCGGCGAGGACGTCGACTTCCAGCGCCGTCTCGGCACCGGCGCCGCCCTGGTCGACCTGGGAGAGGACCTGACCAAGGCGGACGTCGCCGACGTCGTCGCCCGGTACCAGGCCGACCCGCAGGTCGCCTACGTGGTCCCGGACCGGCTGAACAAGCCGAAGGCCGACCCGAACGACACCGAGTACGCCAAGCAGTGGGACCTCTTCGAGTCCACCGCCGGCATGAACGTGCCCGGAGCCTGGACCACTTCGACCGGCACCGGCGTCACCGTCGCGGTCATCGACACCGGTTACGTCGCGCACACCGACCTCGCCGCGAACATCGTGAGCGGTTACGACTTCATCGGCGACACCGCGGTCTCCGTCGACGGCGACGGCCGCGACAGCAACCCGGCCGACCCGGGCGACTGGTACAACGCCAACGAGTGCGGCTCCGGCATTCCGGCCAGCAACTCCTCCTGGCACGGCACCCACGTGGCCGGCACCATCGCCGCGGTCACGAACAACGGCAAGGGCGTCGCGGGCATCGCCTACGGGGCGAAGATCTCCCCGGTCCGGGTGCTCGGCAAGTGCGGCGGTTACGACTCCGACATCATCGACGCCATCACCTGGGCGTCCGGCGGCACCGTCTCCGGTGTTCCCGCCAACTCCAACGTCGCCAAGGTCATCAACATGAGCCTGGGCGGCGACGGGGCGTGCACCTCGGCGACGCAGAGCGCGATCACCGCCGCCGTGAACCGCGGTACGACCGTCGTCGTGGCCGCCGGCAACGAGAGCGACAACGTCGCGAACCACTCGCCGGGCAACTGCAACAACGTGATCTCGGTGGCGGCGACCAACCGCACCGGCGCGAAGGCGTCCTACTCCAACTACGGCTCCCTCGTGGACATCTCGGCACCCGGCGGCCAGACCAGCACCGGCACCGCGAACGGCATCCTGTCCACGCTCAACTCCGGCGCCAAGACGGCGTCGAGCGAGTCGTACGCCTACTACCAGGGCACCAGCATGGCCACCCCGCACATAGCGGGCCTGGTCGCGCTGCTGAAGTCGGCGAACTCCACGCTGACCCCGGCGCAGATCGAGACGGCCATCAAGAACAACGCCCGTGCCCTGCCCGGCGCCTGCTCCGGCGGCTGCGGCGCGGGTCTGGCGGACGCGGCCAAGACGGTGCAGGCGGTGAGCGGCGGCTCCACGGGGGGCACCACCTACACCAACACGACCGTGGTCTCGATCCCGGACAACGGTTCCGCGATCGAGTCCTCGATCGCCGTCAGCGGCCGCACGGGCAACGCCCCGTCCACCCTTCAGGTCGGCGTCGACATCACCCACACCTACCGCGGTGACCTGGTGATCGACCTCGTCGCGCCCGACGGAACCGTTTACCCGCTGAAGGCGGCCAGCTCCTCGGACTCCGCGGACAACGTCAGCACCACCTACTCGGTGAACGCCTCCAGCGAGACGGCCAACGGCACCTGGAAGCTGCGCGTCCAGGACACCGCCGCGCAGGACACGGGCAAGCTCAACAGCTGGAAGCTGACCTTCTGAGCGGACTCCCTTCTCGGTCGCCGCGTGCGACGAACGGGCGGGCCGGTCGGTGTGCATCCACACCGACCGGCCCGCCCTACGTCTGTTTCCGATGAGCAAGTGCCCTTTGGCGAGGGCGAGTTGACCGATGGAGCGTCGACGGACGGCCGTCTTCTGGTTCCATGGAAAGCCAACCGGTCGCCCCGTGTTCCGCCCCGGCCGGAAACAGACGGCTCTTCGTTCGCCGAGGGGATCCGAAGCGCACCGTTACACGTGTCGCCCGACCGCTCCAGCGCCTCACTCTCCGGAAACCGCCTCAGAAACCGCGCACCCCGTCTCTTTTGATCGTCTCCGCGACCGTGCCCCGGGTGCCGGTCCTGTGGGAGGCTGGGTCCCGGCGGGCCCGTCGTCGGCAGGCAAGTCGGGGGAGTGCAGGGGGAGTCGGCGATGTCCGGCGGTATTCACGTACCTGGCCGGTACCGCCGTACGGTGAGCTATTGTGTACGCGGGGTAAGAAAAAACGGCATGACCCGTTCTTTACCGGCCCGGGAGAGTATCAGTCGATGGCGAGGCAGTTACGCGCCGAACAGACCCGCACGACGATCATCACGGCCGCTGCCGACTTGTTCGATCGGCATGGCTATGAGTCGACAAGCCTCAGTGACATCGTCGCGCACGCCCATGTCACCAAGGGCGCGCTCTATTTCCACTTCGCGGCGAAGGAGGATCTGGCGCACGCCATCATGGAGTTGCAGTCCCAGGCCGCCCGCCGGGTCGCCGGTGAGATCGACGACCGTGGCTACGCGTCCCTCGAAGCCCTGATTCGCCTGACGTTCGGTCTGGCGCGACTGTCGGTCGAGGGCCCGATCGCCCGGGCCGGCCTACGACTCGCCACCGGGGGAGTGGCCGTCCGGCCGCCCCTGCCGCATCCCTTCGTGGAGTTGCTGGACCTGATCTCCCGGCGGCTGGGCGGCGCGGTCAAGGAGTCCGACATCCACTCGGACGTCGACGTCGACGCCGTGGCCCACTCCCTGGTCTGCTTCGTCGTCGGCACCCGCGTCGTCGGGCGCACCCGCGAACCCGCCGGCCGGCTGCCCCGCCGGACGGCCGAGATGTGGCAGGTCCTCATCCGCGGCCTCGTACCGGTACCGCGCCGACCGCGCTTCATGAGCCTCGCCGCGCGGCTGGAGCGGGAGATCATGGTCATGGCGTGAGGGCCGACCGCGCACCGAGGGAGGTGCGCGCGGCCTGCGTGACCCGCCCGATGCATGAGCGACGTTCGTCGTACGCCCCCGCGATACGGTGAGCCGCATGCACCGTGCCCCCGCCCTGCCCGTGATCCTCGGCAACGAGCCCGGCTCGTTCCCCCACAGCGTCCTGGCCGAACGGCATCCGGCGATCATCCGGCAGGTGCGGGACGCCTTCCCCTACGGTCCCGACATCCATGAGCGCCTGGACGCGCTGTCGGCCGGCTGCGTCAAGGGTGCGATCGAGCCGCTTCCCGCCGACGCGCACGACCGGGATCGGTGGCGGGCCTGGGGTCTCGACGCGTACGCCGGCCGTTCCTGGTTCGATGTGCCCTGGCTGTGGTCGGAGAGCTACTTCTACCGCCAACTCCTCGAAGCGGTCGGCTACTTCGGGCCCGGCCCGTGGCAGGGCATCGACCCGTTCCGCCCTTTCAAGCTCGCCGAGCTCGACGCACCCGAGACCGACGAGGAACTGGCCGTACTCGACACCCTGGAGAACCGCCCGGTCGAGGAGCAGGACCGCGCTCTTCTGCACGGCTCGCTCTGGGGCAACCGTGCCGACCTCGGCTTCCGGCTGTCCGACGCCGAGGCCGAGGAGCGTGCCGCGGTACCGGGGCTGGTCGCCGACGACAGCGAGACGTTGTGGGCGCTGCTGTCGGACAGGGATGCGGCCCTCTGCCTCGTCGCCGACAATGCGGGCCGTGAGCTGATCCCCGACCTCCTGCTGGCCGCCCACCTCCTGGCCCATGGGCGATGCCGCCGGGTCGTCCTGCACGTCAAGCCGTATCCGTACTACGTCTCCGACGCCACGACGGCCGATGTCGTCGACGCGCTCCGGAAACTCACGAGCGCGCGAGGAGCAGCCGCGGACCACGGCCGTCGTCTCTGGGCCGCGATGGCCGACGGCACCCTCACGGTGCGCGCCCACCCGTTCTCCGCCTCCCCACTGCCGTACGCGGAGATGCCGGACGACCTTCGGGCCGAGTTCGCGGCCGCCGCCCTGACGATCGTGAAGGGCGACCTCAACTACCGTCGCCTGGTCGGCGACAGCCGCTGGGCCCCGACGACCCCCTTCGCGGACGTCACCGCCTACTTCCCCGGTCCGGTCGCGGCGCTCCGCACGCTGAAGTCCGACGTGATCACCGGCCTGGACGCCGACACGGAGGCCGCCCTGGTCGCGGCCGAGGGGCAGCGCTGGCGCACCGGCGGAACGCACGCGCTGATCCAGGTGCGGGAGTGAGGCACCGGGCGTCGTCGGCGACCGCGTCGTCGTCCTGTCCCCGGGGCCCGGCTCCCGCGTCGTCCCCGACCCGCCGGTCGAGCTCCCGGTCGAACTCCCTGACGAACGCGACCGGATCACCACCCGGGGCCTGCCCGAGTTCACGGCACTGCGCACGAAGATCGGGCAGGTGATCCGGGGGGCACGCTGACGGACAGGGCAACTCCCGTACGGTTCACCGATTTCCGCCGATTCACGCGATGGTGTGATCATGTGCCGCCCCGCGGATGGCGGTCGGCGCCCCCGGGTAGGGCCCGGCCATGACTCAACCGTTCGAACTCCCGCACTTCTACATGCCGCATCCGGCGCGGCTGAACCCGCATGTCGATCAGGCGCGGCTCCACTCGACGCAGTGGGCGCGCGACATGGGCATGCTGGAGGGGTCCGGGATCTGGGAGCAGGCCGACCTGGAGGCGCACGACTACGGCCTGCTCTGCGCCTACACCCACCCCGACTGCGACGGCCGCGCGCTGTCGCTGATCACCGACTGGTACGTGTGGGTGTTCTTCTTCGACGACCACTTCCTCGACATGTTCAAACGCACCCCGGACCGCGCCGCGGGCAAGGCCCACCTGGACCGGCTCCCGCTGTTCATGCCTCCGGACCTGTCGACCCCCGTGCCCGAGCCGCAGAACCCGGTCGAGGCGGGCCTGCGGGATCTGTGGGCGCGCACCGTGCCGGACATGTCGCAGGAGTGGCGGCGCCGGTTCGCCGTCGCGACGGAACATCTGCTCAACGAGTCGATGTGGGAGCTGTCCAACATCCACGAGGGGCGGATCGCCAACCCCGTCGAGTACATCGAGATGCGCCGCAAGGTGGGCGGTGCGCCCTGGTCGGCGGGGCTCGTGGAGTACGCCACCGCCGAGGTGCCGGCCGCCGTCGCCGGGTCGAGGCCGCTCAGGGTGCTGATGGAGACCTTCTCCGACGCCGTGCACCTGCGCAACGACCTGTTCTCCTACCAGCGCGAGGTCGAGGACGAGGGGGAGAACAGCAACGGCGTGCTCGTCCTGGAGACGTTCTTCGGCTGCACCACCCAGGAGGCCGCCGACACCGTCAACGACATCCTCACCTCCCGCCTCCACCAGTTCGAGCACACCGCCTTCACCGAAGTGCCCGCGCTCGCCCTGGAGAAGGGCCTGCGGCCCGACGAGGTCCTCGCGGTCGCCGCCTACACCAAGGGTCTGCAGGACTGGCAGTCCGGCGGCCACGAATGGCACATGCGCTCCAGCCGCTACATGAACAAGGGCGTCGTCCTCGACGCGCCCTGGCAGAAGCTGACCGGTCCCGGCACCTCCGCCGCCGACGTCGGCGCGCTGCTCGCCTCGGCCGCCGCCGAACGCCTGCGTGCGTACGCGCACGTGCCCTTCCAGAAGGTCGGGCCGTCCCTGTTGCCCGACTTCCACATGCCGTACCAGGTCACGCTCTGCCCGCACCTGGAGGCGTCCCGCCCGCGCCTGACCACCTGGGCGCACCGGATGGGCATCCTGGAGGAAGGCGTCTGGGACGAGGACAAACTCGCCGCCTACGACCTCCCCCTGTGCTCGGCCGGCCTCGACCCGGACGCCACCCCGGAGGCCCTCGACCTCAGCGCCCAGTGGCTCGCCTGGGGCACCTACGGCGACGACTACTACCCGCTGGTCTTCGGTGGGCGGCGGGACCTCGCGGCGGCCCGGCTCACCACGGCCCGGCTCTCGGCCTGTATGCCCCTCGACGGCGAGGCGGCGCCCGTCGTCCCCGTCAACGCCATGGAACGCGGCCTGCTGGACCTGTGGACGCGCACCACCGCGGACATGACCCCCGACCAGCGGCGCACCCTGCGCGACTCGGTGGACGTTATGACCGAGAGCTGGGTGTGGGAGCTGTCCAACCAGCTCCAGAACCGCGTCCCCGACCCGATCGACTACCTGGAGATGCGCCGCGCGACCTTCGGCTCCGACCTCACCCTGAGCATGTGCCGGATGGGTCAGGGGCCCGCGATCCCGCCCGAGGTGTACCGCGCCGGACCCGTCCAGGCGCTGGAGAACGCCGCCATCGACTACGCGTGCCTCACCAACGACGTCTTCTCGTACCAGAAGGAGATCGAGTACGAGGGAGAGCTGCACAACGCGATCCTCGTCGTGCAGAACTTCTTCGGTTGCGACTACCCGACCGCGCTCGGCATCGTGCACGACCTGATGACCCAGCGCATGCAGCAGTTCGAGCATGTCATCGCGCACGAACTGCCGGTCGTCTACGACGACTTCGACCTCTCGCCCGAGGCGCGCGAGGCGATGGGGCACTACGTCGTCGACCTGCAGAACTGGCTGGCGGGCATCCTGCACTGGCATCGCGAGGTCGACCGTTACAAGTCCGGTTACCTGGCCCGCCGCACCCACGGCTTCCTGCCGGACCTCGCGCCGGCCGCACCCGCCCCGTACCTGTCGACGCTGTCGCCGTCCGGACCCTCATACACGGGATAGACCCCCCGGAGCGCTGCGGCGGGTGGCGTGTTCGACGGCGGCTCGCGCCAGCGCCCGGACGACGGAGTGAGGGCGAGCGTCGTCGTCGGACAGCTCCGGCTGGAAGAGGGAGGCCAGGAAGAAGGGATGGCCCGGGAGCTCGGCGATCCGGACATGGCCGTCCTCGTCTTGGCCGCTGAAACGCAGCCCGTGGGCGCGCAGCGTGTCCAGGTGCCGGGAGGGGCCGTACGCGCAGAAGTAGCGCTCGACCGTGCGCTCCGAGCCGATCACGGACCGGGCGAGCGAGCCCGGCTCGAGCGTCACCTCGCCCTCGTGGCCCACGAGCGAACAGGCCAGCGGCTCGATGAGCAGGTCGTCCGCGTCGGGATCGGTCTCGGCGTGCGCCGCCCGCGACAGCCCGCAGACATTGCGGGCGTACTCCAGCAGCGCGTGCTGGAAGCCGGCGCAGGTGCCGAGGAACGGGATGCCCTCCTCGCGCGCCGTACGGATCGCGGACAGCACGCCCGCCTCGCTCCGGTAGGGGCTGCCCGGCACCACCCACACCGCGTCGAAGCCGCGCACCGCGCCCTCGGCCCCCGCTGCCTCGGAGGGGATCCAGTAGGCGTCCAGGACCAGCCGGTCCCGGGCGGCGAGGGCGTCCAGCAGAAGCGGGATCCGGGTGTGCGAGACGACGTTCGGGGAGCGGTCGCCGACCAGGGCGACCCGCGCGATCCGCGCTGTGGAATCGGTCATGACCCTCATCCTGGGAGCACCGTCGCTTCACGTCCAACGATGATTCCTGCACTCTCCATAAGCAGAGCTGATGCAGAGCTGATGCGGAGCGCATGCAGAGCCGATGCAGGACGGACGCAGGCCGTTGCGTCCCTGCGTCCCTGCGTCCCTGCGTCCGTGCCCTCGTGCCCTCGTGCCCCCGTGCGTCCGTGCCCCCGTGCGTCCGTGCCCCCGTGCGTCCCTGCGACCCTGGACGCATGGATCCGCACCTCCTGCGCACCTACGTCACCGTCGCCCGCCTCGCCTCCTTCTCCGAGGCCGCCCGGGAACTCGGCTACACCCAGTCCGCCGTCTCCCAGCACATCGCGAGCCTCGAACAGGACCTCGGCGCAGCCCTGCTCACCCGCCGCCCCGTCACCCCCACCACGGCCGGCGAGCGGCTCCTCGAACACGCGGGACCGCTGCTGCTGCGCCTGGACGCGGCCCGCGCGGACGTCGTCCGGATCGCCTCGGCGCCCCCGCACGGGCTGACGCTGGCCGCCACGCCGACCGCCCTCGGCCCCGCCGCCCTTGCCGCGCTGCCGCCGGCCGGCGTGACACTGCGCGTCCTCGGCCGCGACGACGTACCCGCCGCCGTCGCCGAGGGCGCGGCCGATCTGGGCCTCGTCGACGGCCTGGCCGCGCCCAGCGACCCCCTGCGCCTGCCCGACGTGGCGCCGCTGACCACGAGCGGCGTCGGCGAGGAGCCGGTCGCCGTCCTGCTGCCCGCGAGCCACCCCCTGGCCCGGCGCGGCGGCCTGCGCCTCGGCGACCTCGCCGACGCACGCTGGCTGGACGCCCCCGACGCCGGGCTGCCGCTGGCCCAGCTGCGGGCGGCGGGCGGCGGCCACGGCTTCCGCCCCGCCCTGCGCTACGACGGCGCCGACGTCCGCGTCCTGACCGCCCTGGCCGCCGCCGGCCACGGTCTGACCCTGCTGCCCCGCTCGGCGGCCACAGGCGTCCCGGGAACGGTCGCCGTCCCGCTCGTCGAGCCGCGGGTCGTGCAGCGGGTCGAACTCGTGTACGCCGGTGTGCCGTCGGGCGCCGCGCGGACGTTCGTGGAGGCGCTGTCCACGCGCGCGTGAGACGCGGTACGGGTCGGCCGTACCGCTCCTGACCCTGGGTCAGTCTCACTCGTTCGTGGCTAGTGGTGCGCCGGAGCGCCGGGTAGAGCACCAGCCGGAGGCGATCCATGGAACAGACAGCGTTGCGTCCCAAGCCCATGCCGGGTCAGGAGCCCGGCGGCGGCGCCAGACCGGGCGGCCAGGGCCGGCGTCCGCACGCCGCGCGCCGCCGCGGCCGACGGCTGACGACCCTGCTGCTCGGCCTGTTCGCCGGCACCGTCCTGGTCCTGTCCGGCGTCGGGCTCGGCACCCTGGGGGCGACCGTGATCGGCATGAGCAGGCTGGCCGAGCTGCAGCGACAGGCGGCGGCGCAGGGCGCACCGGGCACACCGGGTTCAGCAGGCGCGCAGGGCTCCCAGAGCTCCCAGGGCGCGCTGGGCGCCGCGTCCGCCCCGGGCCCGTCGAGTCCGTCCGGGCCGCGGAAGTCGTCCGGCTCCCCGGGGCTGTCCGAAGCGGCCCCCGCGTCCCCGCGCCCCGCCGAGGCCACCCTCGGTCTGGAGGCCGTGGACGCGGAGAAGGCGGGCGCCGAGATCGTCGCCGTCCATGTGCCCGGCCCCGGCTACGCGGCGGGCCTGGTCCGCGGCGACGTCCTGCTGGCGTTCGGCAGCACCAGGATCGACTCGGCGACGGACCTCGCGCGAGCGGTCGACGAGGCGCAACCCGGCAAGGCGATCGAGCTGACGCTGCGTCACCGAGGCGGTGGATACCAGCAGTTGACGGTGACCCCGGGCGTCATCACCTGAGAGTGGTCCGAGGCCGGCCCGAGGCCTCCCCGCGGTCGGCCCGCGGTCGGCCCTGGGACGGGCGGGCGGCGCACGGAGCGGCCGGGCCGCCTGTCGGGGCGGGCCGCCGCCGCGGCGCGCCGACCCGAGGACCGCCGTCCTCGCCCGCACTCCCCGGCACGGTCCGCGCCGAAGGACGGCCCACCCGGCCGGGAAACGTGCCGAAACCCTTGTCGACCGGCTCGCGCGACCCCCGTCGGACGGGCAGGATGCTGCCCGTGGTCGTCACGTCAGTGCGACCACGTCCGTCCCACCCCAGTCGCCACGTCCTTCCCGGGAGGCCCGGATGACCGGCACCGCCGCCGCGCCGTTCACCGCCGACGACTACCGGGCCCGCATGGAGCGGGCCGCGCGCGAGGCCGCCGACGCCGGACTCGCCGGACTTCTCGTGGCGCCCGGACCCGACCTCGTATGGCTCACCGGCTACGCGCCCCCCGCCGCCACCGAACGGCTCACCCTGCTCGTCCTCGCACCCGGCCGGGACGCCGTCCTCGTCGTGCCCACGCTGGAGGCCCCCGACGCCGCGAAGGCGGTCGGCGCCCCGGCGCTCACCCTGCGGGACTGGACCGACGGCAAGGACCCCTACGCGGCCACCGCCGACCTCCTCGGGACGGGCGGCCGGTTCGGGATCAGCGACAACGCCTGGGCGCTGCATCTGCTGGGCCTGCAGAAGGCCCTGCCCGCCACCTCCTACGCCTCCCTCACCGAGGCCCTGCCGATGCTGCGGGCGGTCAAGGACGCGGCGGAACTGGAGCTCATGGCGGCCGCGGGAGCGGCCGCTGACGCAACGTTCGAGGAGATCCGGAAGGTTCCCTTCGCCGGGCGCCGCGAGACGGAGGTCGGCGCCGACCTCGCCCGGCTGCTGCGCCGCTTCGGGCACTCCCAGGTCGACTTCACCATCGTCGCCTCCGGGCCGAACGGCGCCAACCCGCACCACGAGGTCGGCGACCGTGTCATCGAACGCGGCGACATGGTCGTCCTCGACTTCGGCGGCCTCAAGGACGGCTACGGCTCCGACACCTCCCGCACCGTCCACGTCGGCGAGCCCACCGACGAGGAGCGCCGCGTCCACGACCTGGTGCGCGAGGCCCAGGAGGCCGGCTTCCGGGCGGTGCGGCCCGGCGTCGCCTGCCAGGAGGTCGACCGGGCCGCCCGCGCGGTCATCGCCGACGCCGGCTACGGCGACCGCTTCATCCACCGCACCGGCCACGGCATCGGCGTCACCACCCATGAGCCGCCGTACATGATCGAGGGCGAGGAGCGGCCCATGGTGCCCGGCATGTGCTTCTCCGTCGAGCCGGGCGTGTACCTGCCCGGCCGGTTCGGGGTGCGCATCGAGGACATCGTCACCGTCACCGAGGACGGCGGCCGCCGTCTCAACGACACCACCCGCGAACTGGTCATAGTGGACTGACCTGGACCGCCCCACCCCCACCAGGAGTTCCCGGCACCCACCCGAACGGCAGCGGCGCGACCATGACCCAGGCACCGACACCCACCCCGGACACCGTCCGCCGACTGGTCCGTGCGCTCCTGGAAGGGGGCGGCGCGAGCGGCTCCGGACCGGAGGTGCGGCCCGTCGCCGAGGACGGCTCCCCGTTCACCTGGTGGGTCGGCGCCCGCCATGTGCTGCGCCTGGCCCCCGACGCCGAGGCGACCCTGCGCCGCCGCCGCGAACTGCGGCTGCGCGACCTCGTCCGCCCGCATGTCCCGGTCGCCGTGCCGACCAGCGTCGCGCACGGCGAGTGGTCCCCCGGGCTGGCCTACACCCTCGACGCCAAGCTGCCCGGCGACACGGCCGAGGAGCACGACGTGTCGGCCGTCGGCGAGGCCGATCTCGCCGGACTGCTCCGCGGGCTGCGCGAGGTGCCGCCCCGGCAGGCCGAGGCGCTCGGTGTGCCGCGCGCCGCCCCGCGCTCCCTGGAGGCGCTGCGCCGGATGGCCGTGGCCGCCGCCGAACGCCTCGCCCGCGCCGACGAGTTCGACCCCGCCCGTCTGCACCAGCTCACCCCGCTCGGCGCCGCGCAGCTCGCCGCCCAGCCCGCCACCGCGGTCCTCGTCCATCACGCGCTGTCCGGCGAACACCTCCTGGTGAGCGCCGACGGCCGGGTGCGCGGCGTCCTCGACTGGACCGCCACGGTCCTCGGCGACCCCGCCGAGGACATCGCCGGGCTCGCCCTCGCGGTCGGCTCCGGCGCCGCCGTCCGCGCCGCCACCCTCGCCGGCTACGGCGTCCGCCCCTGTCTGCGCGGGCTGTGGCTGGCCCGCTGCGACACCGTCGTCCGCCTCGCGGAACACCTCAAACGCCCCGCTCCGGGCCGACCGGACCCCGAAGCCCTCTCCCTGCCGCGCACCCGGCTGCGACGGGCCTGGGAGGCGATCCTGCTGGAACGGGTGACGGAGCTGCGCGAGGACGGCGAGAGCGGGGCGGACGGGCCGGACGAGGAGGGTTAGCCAGGTCTCACTCCTGCTCCAGCACCACGCACGCCTCCCCGGGCAGCTGCAGCAGTCCGTCCGGGCCCGGTACGGCCACCGGCTCCCAGGCGGCCAGCACGCGGGCCGGGCGCGGGCCCAGCGGGATCGCGGCCGGCTCCTTGCCGAGGTTGACGGCCACCCGGACGTCGCCCCGCCGGAACGCCAGCCAGCGGGCCTGCGCGTCATGGGCGACCTTGATGTCGGCCAGGTCGGGATCGGTGAGGTCCGCCGTCGTGTGCCGCAGCGCGATCAGCTCGCGGTACCAGGCCAGCACGCGCGCGTGCGGCTCGCGCCGCGGCTCGGACCAGTCCAGGCAGGAGCGCTCGCGCGTCGCCGGGTCCTGCGGGTCGGGGACGTCCTCCTCGGCCCAGCCGTGCGCCGTGAACTCCCGCCGTCTGCCCCGCCGCACGGCCTCGGCGAGCTCCGGGTCGGTGTGGTCGGTGAAGTACTGCCAGGGCGTGCCCGCCGCCCACTCCTCGCCCATGAACAGCATCGGCGTGAACGGGGCGGTCAGCGTCAGCGCGGCCGCGCACGCGAGCAGACCGGGGGAGAGGGACGCCGAGAGGCGGTCGCCCCGCGCGCGGTTGCCGATCTGGTCGTGGGTCTGGCCGTAGCCGAGGAGACGGTATGCGGGGACGCGGGCGCGGTCCAGCGGGCGGCCGTGGCGCCGGCCGCGGAACCCGGAGTACGTGCCGTCGTGGAAGAAGCCGCCGGTCAGGGTCTTGGCGAGGGCGGCGAACGGGTCGCGCGCGAAGTCCGCATAGTAGCCCTGGGACTCGCCGGTGAGCGCGGTGTGCAGGGCGTGGTGGAAGTCGTCGTTCCACTGCGCGTGCA
The DNA here is from genome assembly GCF_053592635.1 of Streptomyces sp. NPDC002623. Lineage (NCBI taxonomy): Bacteria > Bacillati > Actinomycetota > Actinomycetes > Kitasatosporales > Streptomycetaceae > Streptomyces > Streptomyces sp. NPDC002623. The sequence continues at coordinate 392,042 of NZ_JBSFWB010000001.1, forward strand.
GGCCCAGGCCGCCCTCCCGGCGGGGCGTGATCAGCCGTGGGTCGTTCAGGTCGGACTCCGCGATCAGGAACAGCCGCCGGCCCGTCTCCGCGGCGAGGGCGTCCACGGCCGTCGACAGCTCCTCCAGGAAGTGGCACGCGCGCGTGTCCGCCAGCGCGTGCACCGCGTCCAGCCGCAGCCCGTCGAACCGGTAGTCGCGCAGCCAGGCCAGCGCGCTGCCCACCAGGTACGCGCGCACCTCGTCCGAGCCGGGCGCGTCCAGGTTGACGGCCGCCCCCCAGGGCGTGTGGTGCGTCTCGGTGAAGTACGGGCCGAACGCGGGCAGATGGTTGCCGGACGGGCCCAGATGGTTGTGCACCACGTCCAGGACGACGCCCAGGCCGAGTTCATGGGCCCGGTCGACGAACCGCTTCAGCGCCTCGGGACCGCCGTACGGTTCGTGCACCGCCCACGGCGACACCCCGTCGTACCCCCAGCCGTGCCGGCCGGGGAACGCGCACAGCGGCATCAACTCCACATGCGTCACGCCCAGTTCGGCGAGGTGCCCGAGCCGCTCGGCGGCCGCGTCCAGCGTGCCCTCGGGGGTGTACGTGCCCACGTGCAGCTCGTACAGGACGGCGCCCTGCAGCGGGCGCCCGGACCACTGCGTGCGCCAGACGTAGCGGTTGTGGTCGACGACCGCGCTCGGCCCGTCGGGGCCGTCCGGCTGGCGGCGCGAGCGGGGATCGGGCCGGACGGGGCCGTCGTCCACCGCGAAGCCGTACCGGGTGCCGTCCGCGGCCTCCGCCTCACCGGTCCACCACCCCGCCCGCTCCGGATCGCGTTCCATCGCGCGCGGGGCGTCTCCGCACCGGAGCGTCACACGTTCGGCCTGCGGTGCCCACACCTCGAACTGCACGGACGGTTCCCCTTCGTCTGTTCACCGTGATGTAGCCCGTCCCGTCCATCGTGCTCCACACGAGATCAATCCGTGTTCGGAACACTCCCATTGGCGCACGCGCGCGTGGGGTGGGCGTTTTCCCGTCTTCTGGACACCCGGGGTCCACTGACCGACAATCACGAGCGTGACGTCGTCTTTCGAGTTCAACACGTATCCCGCGCGGTTGTCGGACGCGGAGCGCGACCACGCGCTGAAGGTGTTGCGCAACGGCGTCGCCGTGGGGCGCCTGTCGCACGACACGTTCATCCGGCGCATGGAGCTCGCGCTCGCCGCCCGCCGCTCCGACGAGCTCGCCGTCCTCACCGCCGACCTGCCCGAGGAGAACCGCTTCTCGCGGGTCGTCCTCGGCGCCGTCGAGGCGGTCTCCGGCTTCACCGTCCGGCTGCGCCGGGCCTGGCAGGCGGAGCGGCTGCCCAAGCTGCTGCTGCCGCACCCGGGCACCGAGCGCGCGCTGCGCATCGGCCGCGACCCCGCGAGCGGCCTGCGGCTGACCCACGAGAGCGTCTCGCGGGTGCACGCCGAACTCAGCCGCCAGGGCGGCGTGTGGGTGCTGCGCGATCTCGGCTCCACCAACGGGACGACCGTCAACGGACGGCGGGTCATCGGCGCTGCCGTGGTCCGTGAGGGCGACCAGGTCGCCTTCGGCCGGATGGGGTTCCGCCTCTCGGCGGACTGACCCCGGACCCGGACCCCGGACCCGGACCCCGGACCCGGACCCCGGACCCGGACCCCGGACCCCGGACCGATGGCCCTGGACTCCGGACCGGTCCCTTGGCGAACGGGCTGTCCGGCCAAGTCCCCCGCGCGTACGGCGGTGTTGACGTACCCCCGACCCATGACTCACTGTGCGTACACCAGATACGCCAGGTGAACCGACGGCGCCGCCTTGTGGAGGTGTGCCCTGCCGCCACTTCTCCGCTACCCGACCGTGGACGAACTCGCGGCCCGCGCGGCCGCGCTCGCGGTCCGCAGCTCCGGGGACGTCCGGTTGCGCCGCGTCGGGGTCTCCCGCGCGGGCACGCCCCTGTGGCTGCTCTCCATCGGCCGGGGCGCCCGCCAGGCCCTCGTCGTCGCCGGACCGCACGCCAACGAGCCCGTCGGCGGCGCCACCGTCCTGCGGCTGGCCGAACGCGTCCTGGCCGACCCGCGGCTCACCGTCGGCGCCGACGCCACCTGGAACCTGCTGCTCTGCCTGGACCCCGACGGTCTGCGCCGCAACGAGGGCTGGCTGTCCGGCCCCTACAGCCTCGGCCGCTACTTCCGGAACTTCTTCCGGCCCGGCTTCCTGGAACAGCCCGAATGGCTGCCCGACGGCGCGGCCGCCGCCGCGCTGCCGGAGACCCGTGCGCTGCTCCGCCTCCAGGACGAACTGAAACCTTTCTTCCAGTGCTCGCTGCACGGCGTCGACGTCGGCGGCGCCTTCGTGGAACTCACCCGTGACCTGCCCGGACTCTCCCGGCGTGTGGCCCACGCCGCCGCCCGCCTCGGCATCCCCCGCGAACTCGGGCCCTACGACGCCCTGTACTGGCCGCGCCTGGCGCCCGCCGTCTACCGGATCCCGCCCCCGCGCGCGGGCGATCGGGCCGCCGCCATCACCGAGGCCGCCGTCGAGTCGACCTGGTACCACCCGCACCGGCACGGCACGGTCACCGCGGTCGTCGAGGCGCCCATGTGGGGCGTAGCGGCCGTCGAGGACGGCTCCCCGCCCGCCGACCGGGACGCCGTGCTGCGCGCCGTGAGCCAGGCCCTGCGCCATGACACAGAGCTGCTGGAACGTATCCTCACGCGGGTGCGGCCCCGCCTCGCCGATCTCCCCGACGCGGACCGCCTGCTCGCCCCGGTCGACGACTATTTACTGGTCTGCCCCGGCCTCGCGGACGCCTGGGACCCCGACACCGCCGACCCGGTCCGCCCGCTCCCGCCGCTCAGCACTGCCCATCTGACCGCCCTGCGCATCGCCGGCCGCCGGATCGCCGTCCGGACGGCGGGCCTGCTGCACCAGCTCGTCACCGGCGCCGGAGCCGACCCCTGCGGCGCGCTGCCCGAGCTGGACGGGCTGATCGACGCGTGGTGCGCCGGCTACCGGGACGACTGCGGAGCGCGCTGGATCCCCGTCGCACGCCAGGCGGAGTACCAGGCGCGGGTCGTGCTCGCCGCGTTCGAGCTGGCCGGACGGCCGCCCGCAGCACCCGCCCGTGCCCGTTCGGGTGAGTCGGACTGGGGTACCCAGCCCGCCGTGCCGATGCACCGGGAATGACGCACTTCCGCAACCCTCTCCGCACGGCGAAAGCCGTCCGGCGCACCCTGTCGGCCGCGGCCGCCCTCCTCCTCGCCACCGGCGCCGCCCCGGCCCTGGCGGCGTCCCACGACGCCCTCCCCGGCAACTGGCTCCAGCTCACCGTCGTCCGCGGCGACGCCCGCTCCAGCGACAGCCGCGGCACCCTCCTGATGTGCGACCCGCCCCAGGGCCACTCCCGCGCCGCCGAGGCCTGCGACGTCCTGGCGAGGGCCGACGGCGACGTCGGCGCCCTCACCGGGGACGGCAGCCGCATCTGCCCGCTCCTGTACGCCCCGGTGACCGTCAAGGCGCAGGGGCAGTGGAACGGACGTCCCGTCGACTACCAGCGCACCTTCGGCAACGACTGCGAGCGGGAGGCGCTGACGGGGGCCGTGTTCGCCCTGGACGACGACGAGCAGGCGCCCGAGGCCTGAGCAGGACAGGCGGCCACGGCGGCCGCGGGCACGCGCGGGTGCCCGCGGCCGCCGTCCGGGTGGCCGCCGTCCGGCTCTACGCCGCCCGTTCGCGCGCGTGCAGGGCCGCCGCCACGACCGTGCGGGACTGATGCTCGACCTGGTGCTCCAAGGGCACCCAACGGGCCCGGAAACGGTCCGCGAAGGCGTCGCTCCAGGTCTCGACGAGCTGCTCCAAGCGCGGGGCCGCGTGGTCGTCGCTCTCCTGCAGGACCCGCCACAGCATCGCGGCCGCCCGCAGCGGCAGCCGGCGCGCGAAGGCGTCCACACTGCCGACGTACGCCATCGTCGTGCCGGCCGGCGGAGTGTGGGTCCAGTCCGCCGCCAGGCCCGGCACCAGCTCCAGCGCCCATCTGGCCGCCCGCAGCAGGGGACCGTCGACGCCCTCCAGCCGCGGCAGCGCCTCGACGAGCACCCGCTCCACCTCCGTGGTGTCCCGCAGCAGCCGTCGCGCCAGCCGCTGGATCGCCGCGGCCGGCGCGGGATGCGGGGCGGGGTCGTCCACCATGTCGCTCGCCCACATCGGCACCTCCACCACCGCGGTCAGACCGCCGTAGCGATGGGCGTGGTACCAGGTGCTGTGCCGTGCGTCGTCCGGCATGCTCGGGTAGGCCGCGTCCGCCCCCGCGGCCGGCATCACGTGCACGCCGGGCCCGGAGGCCGGCCAGCCCGCCGCGTCGGAGGCGCCCGTCTCCACCGGGATGTGCAACTGGGCCGCGGACTTCGCGAACGGCTCGGCGAGGCCCGGGATGTCCTTCGTCAGCTGCACCCAGCTGCCGCCCAGGTCGGTGCCGTGCAGGGTCACCTGGAGGTAGGGCCGCAGCTCGTCGATGACCCGGGTCAGCGCGCGCGTCTCGGGCGGCAGCCGGTCCGGCGGCAGCACGGCGGGGGACCACTCGGGCTGCTCCGGACCGGCCGGCCGGAAGAAGCCGAGGTGGTACTCCAGCAGGCTGCGCGGCGCCGGGGTCACATGCAGACTCGCCCCGTCGGGGTCCGCGCACAACAGGAAGTGCCAGGACGTGCCGTCGCGCAACTCCCGCTCGTACAGCACCCGTTCGGCGAGCGCCAGCAGGGTGGAACCCCCGGTCGGCTCGTTGGCGTGGGCGCCCGCGACGACGAGCACGGCCCGCGGGGCGTGCCCCACGGACAGCAGATGCAGCGGCCGGCCCGCACGGGAGACCCCCACCTGCCGCAGCGCGCACACGCCGGGTTGATGCGTGGCCAACGCCCGGGCAAAGGAGGTCAATTCGATCACCGTGGGGTAGCGCAGCTCCGGCAGGAGACTCACCCCCGTATTGGTCCGCCCGGCCTTCGCATCCGCAGTACCCCACGGTCTCTGTGAACTGTCAAGGAGGCCTCGGGGGAGGCTCCAGGGGGCGCTCGGATGCGCGCGCCGGCGGTAGGGTACGGCCGTTCACCCCTCGGTTCTCCAAGTCCTTTGGACAGCAACGGAGTTCAGTCCTCGGTGCCCGCCGCCCGCTCCAGCAGCGCCACCGGCAGCGCCTCGAAGAGTTCCGCCACGCGCGCGTGCCCCGTGAACTCCCGGGCCGGAGTCAGCACGTCGATCCACCGCCCCGGCGGCAGCGCCAGCCGCGTCTCGCGCCAGCCGCCCGCCTGCGCCAGCCGCAGCGACAGCCGCGTCACGGCCGTCACGACCCGGCCCGAGCGGGCGAACGCCAGACAGTGCGCCGCGGCCGCCCCCTCGGCGGCCAGCGGCTCGTACGTCGCCGGGACCCCGAACACCTCCGGCCGCCGCCGGCGCAGTCGCAGCGCGGCCGCGGTCACCGCGTCCTTGGCGCCGGGACGCTCCGGCGGGAACCGCACCGGCCGCCGGTTGTCCGGGTCCACCAGCGCCCGGTACTCGCTCTCGGTGCCCTGGTAGAGGTCCGGCACCCCCGGCATCGTCAGCTGCACCAGCGCCGTGCCCAGCACGTTCGCCCGGATGTACGGCTCCAGCTCGCCGCGCAGCGCGGCGATCCGCTCGCCCGGCGGCCCGCACGGCCCGGCCGCCACGAACGCGGCCACCGCCTCCTCGTAGGGCGGCTCCTGCTCCGTCCAGCTCGTGTACAGGCCCGCCTCGCGCGCGTGCTTGAGCAACGCCTCCTGCACGCGCTCCGGGGCCGCCGGACCGAGTCCGAAGACCGTCTGCCAGGCCGCCCACGCCAGCTGCCCGTCCGGCACCTCCGGTTCGTCCGGCTCGCCCTCCTTCGCGCGCGTGACCTCCTCCAGGACGTCCGCCCAGCGCTGCGGGCACTCGGTGAGCACGGCGAGCGCCGCGCGCACATCGGCGCTGCGCTTGGTGTCGTGCGTCGACACGACCGTCCCGCCGGTCGGCCAGTCGCGCTGCACGCGCGCGCAGTACGCGTGGAAGTCGGCCGGGGACCCGCCCGGGGCGCCCGGGTCGCCGCCCACCTCGTTCGCCGCCAGCAGCGGCACGTACCGGTAGAACGCCGTGTCCTCCACCGACTTGGCCCGCAGCGCGGACGCCGTCTGCGCGAACCGCGCGCGGAACTCCGCCCCCGCCGCACCCTCCCCGCCGAGCACCAGGCCCCGCACCACGTCGACCGCGCCCGCCTCCTCGGGCACGACGAACGCCTGACGCGCCGCGCGGGCCGCCGCCTCGGTGACGACGGCCGCCGGGTCGCCCGAGGCGTACGGCCGGTAGACCTCCAGCCGGACGAGCAGCTCCTCCAGCGCCGTGCGCAGCGCCCAGGGCGCCCGGTCGCGCAGCGCCGGATCGGCCGACGCGGCGCACACCCGGGACGCGACCCGGGTCAGCCGGTCCGTCTCGGCCGCCAGCTCATGGCCGAGCACCCCGTACGCCGCTCGCCGCACCGTCGCCGCCCAGTCGCCGCCCCGGTCCGTCTGCGGGGCCGCGAAGCGCCGGTAGCGGGCCTGGAGCTCCCCGGCCCCCGCGGGGTCCGTGAAGAGGCCGTCGACGCGGCGCAGGGCGTCGTAGCCGGTGGTGCCGGCGACCGGCCAGGAGTCCGGCAGCCGCTCCCGGTCCGCCAGGATCTTCTCGACGACCGTCCAGCGGCCGCCGCTCGCCTCGTGCAGCCGCTCCAGGTAGCCGTCGGGGTCGGCGAGGCCGTCGGGGTGGTCGACGCGCAGCCCGTCGACCACGCCCTCGTGCAGCAGCCGCAGGATCGTGCCGTGCGTGGCCTCGAACACCTCCGGGTCCTCCACCCGCACCCCGATGAGCTCCGAGATGCTGAAGAAGCGCCGGTAGTTCAGCTCGGTGCGGGCCAGCCGCCACCACACCGGCCGGTACCACTGGGCGTCCAGCAGCCGCGGCAGCGGCAGCCCCTCGGTGCCTTCGCGCAGCGGGAAGGCGTGGTCGTGGTAGCGCAGGACGTCGCCGTCCACCCGCAGCTGCGCCAGCTCCGAGCCGACGGGACCGCCGAGCACCGGGAGCAGGACCTGTCCGCCCTGCGCCGCCCAGTCGATGTCGAACCAGCGCGCGTACGGCGACTCGGGTCCCTCTCGCAGCACCTCCCACAGGGCGCGGTTGTGGCGCGGGACCATCGCCATGTGGTTGGGCACGATGTCGACGACCAGCCCGAGCCCGTGCTCCCGCGCGGTGCGCGCCAGCGCCCGCAGCCCCTCCTCCCCGCCCAGCTCCGCGCGTACGCGCGTGGGGTCCACGACGTCATACCCGTGCGGGGAGCCGGGGACGGCCTCCAGGACCGGGGACAGATGCAGATGCGATACGCCGAGCGAGTCCAGGTACGGCACGGCCGCCGCCGCGGCCCGGAACCCGAACCCGGGCTGCAGCTGCAGCCGGTAGGTCGCCGTCGGCGTCACGGGAACAGGGGCGTCACGTCGCTCAGAGGTCATGACCACCTACGTACCCGCCCGGCCGCGTTTCGTGTCAAACCTGCCCGCGCCCGCTCCGGCCGCCCCCGGCCGGGACGGGCCCTAGGTCGGCCGTTGCAGCACGGTCATGCTCCGGTCCACCAGCGTCAGCCGCGCCCCGGCCTGCACCTTCGTGCCCGGGCCCGGCGCCACCGCCGCCGGGTTCGCCGTGTCCACGACCACCTGCCACTGCCGCCCGTGGTCGACCGGGACCACGAACTCCAGGGTCTTGGCCGAGGCGTTGAACATCAGCAGGAAGGAGTCGTCGGTGATCCGCTCGCCGCGCGAGCCCGGCTCGGAGATCGCGTTGCCGTTGAGGAACACGGACAGCGCGGACGCCTGGGCCCGGTCCCAGTCCCGCTGGGCCATCTCCGTCCCCTCGGGCGTGAACCAGGCGATGTCCGACAGCTCGTCGTGGGTGCCCTCCACCGGCCGGCCGTGGAAGAAGCGGCGCCGCCGGAAGACGGGGTGCTCCTTGCGCAGCCACACCAACGCGCGCGTGAACTCCAGCAGCTCGTTGCCGTCCTCGGGCGGCCACTGGACCCAGGCCAGCTCGCTGTCCTGGCAGTACGCGTTGTTGTTGCCCTTCTGGGTGCGACCGAACTCATCCCCATGGCTGATCATGGGCACGCCCTGGGACAGCATCAGCGTGGCGACGAAGTTCCGCATCTGGCGGGCGCGCAGCGCCAGCACCTCGGGGTCGTCGCTCGCGCCCTCCACACCGCAGTTCCAGGACCGGTTGTGGCTCTCGCCGTCCCGGTTGTCCTCCCCGTTGGCCTGGTTGTGCTTCTGGTCGTAGGACACCAGATCGTGCAGGGTGAAGCCGTCGTGGCAGGTCACGAAGTTGATGGAGGCCAGCGGCCGGCGCCCGTCGTCCTGGTAGAGGTCCGAGGAGCCGGTCAGCCGGGAGGCGAACTCGCCGACCGCGCGCGGCTCGCCCCGCCACACGTCCCGCACGGTGTCGCGGTACTTGCCGTTCCACTCGGTCCACAGCGGGGGGAAGTTCCCCACCTGGTAGCCGCCCTCGCCCACGTCCCACGGCTCCGCGATCAGCTTCACCTGGGACACCACCGGATCCTGCTGCACCAGGTCGAAGAACGACGACAGCCGGTCCACCTCGTGGAACTGGCGGGCCAGGGTCGCCGCGAGATCGAAGCGGAACCCGTCGACATGCATCTCCAGGACCCAGTACCGCAACGAGTCCATGATCATCTGCAGCACGTGCGGGGACCGCATGAGCAGCGAGTTCCCGGTCCCCGTGGTGTCCATGTAGTAGCGGCGGTCGTTCGACAGCCGGTAGTACGACCGGTTGTCGATGCCCCGGAAGGACAGCGTCGGCCCCAGGTGGTTGCCCTCGGCGGTGTGGTTGTAGACCACGTCGAGGATGACCTCGATCCCCGCCTCGTGCAGCGCCCGCACCGCTGACTTGAACTCCAGCACCTGCTGGCCGCGGTCGCCCCAGGAGGCGTAGGCGTTGTGCGGGGCGAAGAACCCGATCGTGTTGTAGCCCCAGTAGTTGCTCAGGCCCATGTCGACCAGCCGGTGGTCGTTGACGAACTGGTGCACCGGCATCAGCTCCAGGGCCGTCACCCCGAGCTCCGTCAGATGCTCGATGACCGCCGGGTGCGCCAGGGCCGCGTACGTCCCGCGCAGCTCCTCCGGCAGCCCCGGGTGGCGCATCGTCAGGCCCTTCACATGGGCCTCGTAGATCACCGTGTGGTGGTACTCGGTGCGCGGCCTGCGGTCGTCGCCCCAGTCGAAGTAGGGGTTCACCACGACCGACGTCATCGTGTGCGGCGCCGAGTCCAGGTCGTTGCGCCGCTCGGGGGCGTCGAAGTGGTAGCCGTACACCTCCTCGCCCCACCCGATCGAACCGCTGATCGCCTTCGCGTACGGGTCGAGCAGCAGCTTCGCCGAGTTGCAGCGCAGCCCGCGCGCGGGGTCGTACGGGCCGTGCATCCGGAAGCCGTAGCGCTGCCCCGGCATGATGCCCGGCACGTACGCGTGCCGGACGAACGCGTCGCTCTCGCGCAGTTCCACCGCCGTCTCCGAGCCGTCGTCGTGCAGCAGACACAGCTCTACTCGGTCCGCGGCCTCCGTGAAGACCGCGAAGTTCGTGCCGGCGCCGTCGTACGTGGCACCGAGGGGATACGCCTCTCCAGGCCAGACCTGCATGGACACGACTCTTTCAGGTGTGTCGCCCCGCCGGGGGCGCCTTGGCTTCGAGTCTCCCGGAAAGTGAGGGAACCACCTGTGACTTACGCCCCTCTTACCCGACGACCAGTGCAGACGACGTCATGCGCGATGCGCCGTGAGCCATGAGCCAGGCGTCGTGTGCCGAATCCGTGGGGCAGACACGTACTCCCGGGCAACAGGGGGAGTAGGGGGAAGATGTGCGCACGACAGTGCGTCGCCACCTGGGCAAGGTGGTGGCGGGTACGGCCATCGCGGTGGCCGCGACGGCCATGATGGTCGGGATCACCCTGCCGGGCACGGCGGGGGCGGACGACACCGGCGGCGGCAAGGCCGGGCAGAGCGCCCGGCAGGCCGCCGGACAGCAGCAGGGGGACACCGCGGCGGTGCAGCCCGGTGTCGTCGAGGAGGCGCCCGCCGAGGGCGAGAAGGGCGTGGGCCGCGATCCCCTGACCGACGACGAGATCGCGCGCGTCGAGAAGATCGCGCTCAGCCGGCAGCAGTTCAACGCGAGCGAGAACGTGGACGGCGACCGCGGTCCGCAGAGTCTCGGCGTCGACCTCGCCGAGCCCGAGGCCGACGAGGTGGACGACGCCCGGGCGCCCCGGCGCGCGGAGGTGTCGTTCTACGACTACAAGACCGACACGCTGCTCACCAGGACCGTCAACCTCGACACCGGCAAGGTCGAGGGCACCGATGCCCAGCAGGGCGTCCAGCCGCCGCTCAGCTCCGCCGAGCAGAACGAGGCCGCGAGCCTGCTGATCGCCGACCCGCTCGGCGCGGACCTGAAGGCCGACTTCAAGGACGCCACCGGCAAGGCGCTCACCTCCCCGGACCAGCTGCAGCTCGCCAGCATGGTGTACCGGGCGGCGGCGCCGGGCGCCCAGAGCGCCGCCCTCGACAAGTGCGGGGAGCACCGCTGTGTCCGGCTGCTGACGAAGGTCAGGAACGGCCCCTGGATCGACACCCGGTCCCTGGTCGTCGACCTCAGCACCCGCAAGGTCGCCCGGCTCGCCGGCTGAACCGTCCGCAGGCTCGTCCCCCACGTCCGTTCTTCGAACTTGCCTCCTGTAGAGGGATGCAAAGGGAGTCATGTCGTCATGCGCGTTCCGAATCTGATCAGCGGCCGCCGTGCCCGTACGGGGGCGCTCGTCGGCCTCTCCGTGGCAGCGCTGGCCACCGGCGCGGCCGCCGGAGCCGGCCCGGCCGCCGCCCAGCCCAAGGCGGCCCCCGCGGCGGCGGCCGCCGACTGCAGCGCCGCCTATCGCATCGAACAGAAGCTCTCCACCGGCACGACCTGGCGCATGTGCTGGCGCTTCGAGTCCAAGTCGGGCCTGATCCTGGAGAAGATCTCCTACCAGCCCCCCGGCGAGACCAAGCCGATCCGCGTCCTCAACAGCGCCAAGATCGCCCAGATCCATGTGCCGTACGACGACGGCACGAACGAGTACAACGACATCACCGACTACAACTTCGGCTCGGGTCTGGTGAACATGGCCCCCGCCGAGTGCCCCGGCGGCACCATCAGGACCGTGAAGGTCCCCGACCCGTTCGACGGCGCGAACGCGAACGTCAAGGGCCTGTGCACCACGACCCGTTCGCGCGGCCACGCCTACCGCATGCAGGCCGACGCGAACAAGGTCTTCCAGGCCCAGGGCAAGGACCTGCTGATCTACACCGTCAACAAGGTCGGCTGGTACGAGTACATCACCGAGTGGCGTTTCTCCGACGACGGCGCGATCAACATGAACGTCGGCGCCACCGGCAGCCTCTCGCCCTTCGACTACGACGCCGGAGACGGCCGCGGCTGGCCCATCGGCAAGGGCGCCAAGTCCTACGCCACCAGCCACAGCCACAACGTGTTCTGGCGGCTCGACTTCGGCCTCGACGGCTCGTCCAACACCAAGGTCGAGCAGTACGACTCGGTGGTCAGCCCGCCCGCCGGCGCAGAGCAGGGCCCGACCAACAAGACCACCCGCACCGCCGTCACCAAGGAACTCGCGGGCGACGCCGCGAACATGCGCTGGTGGCGCGTGGTCAGCGCGACCGGCAAGAACAAGGACGGCCACGCGCGCTCCTACGAGCTCGTCCCCGGCGCGACCACCAAGTACTCCGGGCGCGCCTTCACCCAGCACGACGTCTACTTCACGCAGTACAACAACTGCGAGCAGTACGCCAGCAACAACGTCCGCAGCTGCGGCGGTCCGCTGCACGGCTACTCGGTCGACAAGTGGGTGAACGGAGAGACCCTCACCCACCCCGTGGCCTGGGTGAACGTGGGCTTCCACCACATCGCCCGGGACGAGGACCAGGAGCCCATGCCGGTCCACTGGCAGGGCTTCTCCCTGGCCCCCAGGGACGTCACCGCTATGAATCCGCTCACGCCGCCCGCCCTGGCCGGACAGAACGGACAGTCGAACGGCGGTAGTTGAGAAACGACCTGTCCATCCGGCTGCACCGCCCACCGCTCCCGGAGTACCCTTCCTTGATCGTTGGGACGGGGAGTGCTCGGGGGAGCGGAAGGCGGTGCGCGGGTGGGCTCGGGAGGGCTGGAGCTGCCCCCTGGTGACGAGGGTCACGAGGGAGGCTCCACAGACGTCCCGCCCGGCACGGTGTCCCTGGCCCGGCCGATGGAGACGAACGCCATCGGACCGGAGCTGGACTGGGACGCCGACGCCTGGCGCGAGGTACGGACCCGCGCGCAGCGGGCCGGCCGGGCCTACATCTGGCTGAACCTCGTCGAACAGCGGCTGCGGGCCGTGGTGGCCGCCGTGCTGCGGCCCATCTACGAACCCGTCCACGGCGACGAGTGGGTGGTCGCCGCGGCCGGGCCCGCCGGCCAGGAATGGGTGCAGCGCGCCGTCGCCGTCCGCGAAGTCAGCCGCCGCAAGGGCTACTTGCTCGACCCGGCCGACGACAACGTGATCTCCTTCCTTACGCTGCCGCAGCTGCGCGAGCTGATGGTGCAGCACTGGCCGTGCTTCGAGCCCTACTTCGACGACCGCCGGGACGTCGAACTCGCCCTGGACGAGCTGGAGGTGACCCGCAACGTCGTCTCCCGCAACCGGGCCCTGTCCGAGGCCGTCCTGAACCAGGCCGAACGGGCCTCCGCGCGGCTGCTGGAGATGCTGGGCACCAGCGGCGACGTGCCCTCGGCCCGCCGGCTGCCCGTCGACGCGGTCGAGGACCTCGTCGGCGACCGGTACGCGGACGTGGTCGCCGTCCACACCGACCGGGTGCGGCTGCTGCGCCAGTTCCCCGCCGAGGACATCTTCGACGGCTCCCGCCGTATCGACGCCATCGGCATCGGCCTCAACCTCCTCGTGCAGAACTTCTCCGGCCGCCGGCTGGTCCGCCTCGCCGAGGCAGGCGCGCGCGTCCGGCTGCTCTTCCTCAACCCGGCCTCCAGTGCGGTCAAGCGCCGCGAGCGCGAACTGGGCATGAAGCGGGGCGAGTTGAGCCGCGCCGTGGAGATGAACATCCTGCACATGCGCCGGGTCCGCGCCCGGCTGCGCGACCCGGGCGCCTTCCAGATCCAGGTCTACGACGAGACGCCCCGCTTCACCGCCTACCTCGTCGACGGCGACGGCACCGACGGCATCGCGGTGATCCAGTCCTACCTGCGGCGGATGCGCGGCATGGAGGCCCCGGTGCTGGTGCTGCGCAACGGCAACCGGGTGGTGAAGTCCGGCGAGGTGGACGAAGGCGGACTTTTCTCGGCATACCGCGAGGAGTTCGAGCTGGCGTGGGCGGATTCGCGACCGGTGTCCTGATTCATCACGACTCGGACCGGCTCGGACTGGCTCGGGATGGCTCGGGATGGCTCGGGCTGACATGGTCGGCTTCCGGCGGCTTCGGGACGTCCCCTCGCGCCGTTAAGCGGAACGCGATCCTCTGATTGTCAGTGGTGCATGGCAGGGTGGAGACCACTGGGGGAAGCACCACCAAGAAGGGGGGCCGACATGGCCTGGTACCGGGAGCTGCTGATCGGCTTCGACCTGGAGACGACCGGGACGGACCCGCGCGAGGCGCGCATCGTCACGGGAGCCGTGATCGAGGTCAGGGACGGGCAGGTCCTGGGACGCCGCGAATGGCTGGCCGACCCGGGCGTGGAGATCCCGGCGGACGCGGTCGCGGTGCACGGGATCAGCAACGAGCGGGCCGCCGGCGAGGGCGCCCCCGCCGACCGGGTCGCCGACGCGATCGCCGAGGTCCTCGTGGGGTACTGGCGCACGGGTGTCCCGGTCGTCGCCTACAACGCGGCCTTCGACCTCACCCTGCTCTCCGCCGAACTGCGCCGCCACGGGCTGCCCTCCCTGCGGGACCGGCTCGGCGGCCAGGATCCGGCGCCGGTGGTCGACCCGTACACCATCGACCGCTCGGTCGACCGCTACCGGCGCGGCAAGCGCAACCTCGAAGCGGTCTGCGCCGAGTACGGCGTCCCTCTCGAAACCGCCCATGACGCCGCGGCCGACGCCCTCGCCGCGGCCCGCCTGGCCGCTGCGATAGCCGCCCGCCACCCCAAGGTCGCGTCCCTCGGCCCGGCGGAGCTGCACCGTCGGCAGATCGAGTGGTACGCCGAGTGGGCGGCGGACTTCCAGAACTTCCTGCGCCGCAAGGGAGACGAGGACGCGGTGGTGGACGGCGTCTGGCCGATGCGGGAGCCGGCGCACAAGCCCGCCTGACGCCGGTGCGTCCCGTCGGACGCCGTCGTGCACGGCGGCGGGCCCGCTACTTCATTCGCCTGAGCCGGGCGGCCGCCCGCCACGCCCGTAGCGCCTGGATCAGAACGGATACCACCGGACCGCCTCGTCCCCGTCCCGCAGCGATGCCACCCGACGCCGGAACTCCGCGAGCGCCTCGGGGTTCGTGGGCGCGTGCTGGGCGACCCACGCGCAGCTCGCGGTCTCGCGGGCGCCCCGCAGGACCGGGCAGCCCGCCCACTCCCGCACGTCCCAGCCGTACGCCGTGGTGAAGGCGTCGTAGTCCGCGGCGGGCAGCCCGTACCGGTCGCGGGTGAGCGCCATGACGACCAGGTCGTGCTCGCGCAGATCGGCGGAGACGGTCTCCAGGTCGACCAGGACCGGGCCCTCGGGGCCGATGTGCACATTGCGGGGGAGCGCGTCGCCGTGGATCGGGCCGGGCGGCAGCTGCGGGGTGAGCGCGGCGGCGGCCGTGGCGAAGCCGTCGCGGCGCTCCCGGAGATACGCCGCGTCCGCCGGGTCGATCGCGTCGCCCGCGAGCCGCAGCCAGCGTTCGACCCCCGACAGCAGGTCGCGCGGGGGCAGCCCGAAGGCGGGGGTGGGCAGCGCGTGCACCAGGCGCAGGAGTTCGGCCAGATCCCGCGGTTCGGCAGCCCGTACGGGGTCGGGCAGCCGGTGCCACAGGGTCACCGGGTGTCCCTCGACCAGCAGCGGCTTCGGCTCGGCCGCCCGCACCGCCGGGACGCCCGCCTCGGCCAGCCAGACCGCGATGTCCAGCTCGCGCCGGGCCCGGTCGAGGAGTTCGGCGTCGCGGCCCACCTTCACCACCAGGTCACCGGCGGCGAACACCGCGTTCTCGCCCAGGGCGAGGAGCCGCGCGTCCGCCGCCGGGCCGGGCAGTACCCCCGCCGCGGCCAGTACGTCCCGGGCCCGTGCCTCGTCCATCGTCCGCCTCCGTGTCGCTCTCCGCCCGGCCTCACCGGGCGGCGTCGGGATCCGGCCATCCGACGGCCAGTGTCGCATTCGCACAGATCGGACCGCGCGCGTGGTGTCTTGACGGCGTACAGCACCTTCACGACCATGGCGAGGCCCGTCGAAGCCGCGGGAAGGGGGCCGCACACGTGTCGCTTGCGACCGAGAAGAGACGGACCGCGCGCCGGGCGTCCGCCGCCGGACAACCACGCAGAACCTCCGGCCACGGCGCCTGGTTCCTCGTCCTGCCCGCCCTCATTCCCGTCCTGGGCCTGAGCGTCGGCCCGCTGCTCTACGGGATCCTGCTGGCGTTCACCGACGCCCAGTCGGGCCGCACCGCCCCCACCCGGTGGATCGGCGCCCTCAACTTCTCCGACCTGCTGCACGACACGCTGTTCTGGGAGTCGTTCCGGATCGGCCTGGTCTGGGCGGTCGCGGTGACGGCCCTGCAGTTCGTGCTGGCTCTCGGCCTCGCCCTGCTTCTGAACGAGGAGTTACGCCTGCGCTGGCTGGCCCGCGCCCTCGCGATCGTCCCCTGGGCGATGCCCGAGGTCGTCGTCGGCGTCATGTGGCGGCTCGTCTACAACCCGGACGCCGGCATCCTCAACGAGACCCTGCGCGACCTGGGCCTGGGCGACGGGCGGGACTGGCTCAGCGGACTGACGACCGCCCTGCCCGCGGTGATCGTCGTCGGTGTGTGGGCGGGCATGCCGCAGACCACGGTCACCCTGCTCGCCGGTCTGCAGAACACCCCCCGCGAACTGCACGAGGCGGCCGCGGTGGACGGCGCGGGCGCCTGGCGCCGCTTCCGCACGGTCACCTGGCCGGCCGTGCGGCCCATCGCCCTGGCGATCACAGCTCTCAACTTCATCTGGAACTTCAACAGTTTCGCCCTGGTCTACGTGCTGACCAGCGGCGGACCCGGCGGCCGCACCCGGCTGCCCATGCTCTTCGCCTACGAAGAGGCCTTCCGCTACGGCCAGTTCGGGTACGCGGCGGCGATGGGCTGTGTGATGGTCGCGGTGATCTCGGTGTTCCTGGCCCTCTTCCTGGTGGGCCGGCTCAAGGGAGGCGACGACCGTTGAGGACCCGCCCCGCCGCCCGCGCCGGCCAGTACACGGCCCTGCTCGCCTACCTCGTCTTCCTCGCCTTCCCCCTCGTCTGGCTGATCTCCGTCGCGTTCAAGCCCGCCCGTGAGCTGGGCAGTCTGCACCCCACCTGGATCCCGAAGGACCCCACCCTCGCCAACTTCCGCCGGGCCTTCGACGAACAGCCCCTGCTGCACGCCGCGCTCAACTCCCTCCTCGCCGCGCTGAGCGCCGCCGTGATCGCCGTGTGCCTGGCCACGCCGATGGCGTACGTCATGGCCCGGCAGCGGACCCGGCTCGCGCGGGCCGCCTCCGGCTGGGTGGTGGTCAGCCAGGCGTTCCCGTTCGTGCTGGTGATCATCCCGCTGTTCCTGGTCCTGAAGAACCTGCGGCTGATCGACTCCGTGCCGGGGCTGGTCATGGTGTACGTCGTGTGGGCGCTGCCGTTCGCGCTGTGGATGCTCGTCGGATACGTCCGTGCCGTCCCCGTCGAACTGGAGGAGGCGGCGGCGATCGACGGGGCCGGACGGCTGCGGACCCTGGTGTCGGTGACGGCGCCGCTGCTCGCTCCGGGGATCGTGGCGACGGCACTGTTCGCGTTCATCACCGCGTGGAACGAGTTCTTCTTCGCGCTCGTGTTACTGAAAACGCCTGAGAAACAGACGCTGCCGGTCGTCCTGACCCACTTCATCGGGGCGGAAGGGGTCGCCGACCTGGGTCCGCTGGCCGCCGCCGCGTTCCTCGCCACCCTGCCCTCGCTGGTCGTCTTCGCCCTCATCCAGCGACGGATCACGGGCGGCATGCTCACCGGGGCGGTGAAGAGCTGATGCGGACGAGACTGCTCATGCGGACGAGACCGCTGAGGCGGACGAGACCGCTGAGGCGGTCGAGACTGCTGATCGCCGTGATCCTGCTGCTGCTCGCGGGCTGCTCCTCCGGCGACGGCGGAGGCGACGACGGCCCCGTGACCCTCCGCTTCCAGTCCCTGGCCTGGCAGGAGGAGTCCGTCACAGCCAACAAGGAACTCGTCGAGGAGTGGAACGCCACCCACTCCGACGTCAAGGTCGAGTATGTGCAGGGGAGTTGGGACAGCGTCCACGACCAGCTTCTCACCTCCTTCGAGGGTGGCGAGGCCCCCGACGTCATCCATGACGCCTCCGACGACCTCGCCGACTTCGCCTATGGCGGCTACCTCGCCGATCTGACCAACCTCCTGCCCGCGCGCCTCAAGTCCGACATCCCGCAACGCAGTTGGGAGACGACGACCTTCGGCGACGGCGTCTACGGCGTGCCCTTCCTCCAGGAGCCGCGCGTCCTCGTCGCCAACGCGACCTGGCTGCGGGAGTCCGGCGTCCGCATCCCGACGCCCGAACACCCGTGGAGCTGGCCGGAGTTCCGGCAGATCACCGAACAGCTCAGCGGCGGCGACCGATACGGCGTGGCCTGGCCGCTGAAGGACCCCGTCTCCGCCACCCTCAACCTGTCCCTGTCGGCGGGCGGGCAGCTGTTCCACCGGGGCGCGGACGGCAAGGTCACCGTCCGCTTCGAGGCCGGCGACGAGGTCGTGCCGCGCACCGTCCACGAGCAGGTCGGCACCGACCGCAGCGCCTCGCCCACGACGCTGGGCAGCGGCGGCTCGGACACCCTGCCGGGCTTCTTCGGCGGCCGGTACGCGATGGTCCCGCTCGGCTTCTCCTACCGCCAGCAGATCGTGCAGCAGGCGCCGAAGGGCTTCGACTGGCAGGTGCTGCCCGCCCCGGCGGGCGCCGACGGACTCGCCCAGGGAGTCAGCCCGCAGACGCTCTCCGTCGCCGAGGACAGCCCGCACCGCAAGGAGGCCGTCGAGTTCATCGACTTCCTGCTCCGCCCGAAGAACATGGTGCGTCTCGCGCTGGGCGACTGGATGCTGCCGACCGGCGCCCAGGCCCTCGCCGACCCCGCCCTGCACACCACGAAGGACGACTGGGCGATCGGCACCGCCCTCGCCGCCCATCTGCGCCCGGCGCCCGCCCAGGCCGTCCGGGGCTACCCCGAATGGAAGGACAAGGTGGCGACCCCCGCGTTCCAGGAGTACTACAGCGGGGCGATCGGCCTTGGCGAACTGCGTGAACGGCTCGAGAAGGACGGCAACCTGGTGCTGGCGCGCTACCAGCGATGAACGGGCGTTGCCGGCCGGGCAGTCCAGGCTGGGGCACAGGCCGCCACGCCGAACGGCTGCTTCAGGAGCGCGAGTTCAAGAGCGTGAGTTCAAGAGCGTGAGTTCAAGAGCGTGAGTTCAGGAACGCGAGTTAAGGAACGCGAGCTCAGCGAGGCCGGTTCGGGAGGCCGGTTCAGGGTACTGCCGGGCCGGTGATGAGCTGCCCCCGGTCGTCGTAGGGCCAGACGTTGGGGACGCAGCCCTTCATGCCCTTGATCTGCTGCATCATCGCGGGGGCGGGCTTGCCCGCACCGGGGCAGGTGACATGGTTGTGGCCGAGGAAGTGACCGACCTCGTGGTTGATGATCAGCGCGCGGTAGGCCTTGACGTCCTTGGCGTAGACGGGCGTGGCCAGCAGCCAGCGCTCGAGGTTGACCATGACGTTCTGGTTCACGCTGCAGTTGTACTCGCCTCCGGTGTTCAGCCCCCCTTGGAGACAGAAATCGTCCACCGTGCCGGGGGTCGCGACCCGGACGACGAAGTCGACGGCGCCGCTGGAGACCCGCTGGAACGCCGAGTCGCCGTCCGCCGTCCAGCCGCGCGGGTCGGCCAGGATGACCTCCACCTGCCGGGCGACGTCCGCGGCGGACAGGTCGAGGCCGTCCTCGACGTCGACCCGGTAGCGCAGCGGCGTGCCCTTGCCCACGCTCGAACTCGAGCCGTCCGCGACGGTGAACGTGCCCGGCCCGGTGGCCGGGATGTCGGCCTCGGTGGTGCCGCCCGACGGACTGCCGGACGAGCCGGCGGTGCCTTTGCCGACGCCGGAACCGCCGCCGGAACCGCCGCCGGAACCGCCGCCGGACGGGCTGCCGGACGGGCTGCCGGACGGGCTCGTGGACCGGCCCGCCGGGGACTTGGACTGCGGGCTCTGCGTCGGCCGGGTGGGGCCGGGGCTCGACGCCGAGGACTTCGTGGGCTCGGCCCCGGCAGCGGCGTCGCTCTTGCCCGTGCCCGGTAACGTCCAGCCCACGGCTGCGAAACCGGTGACGCCCAGGACGGTCAGCGCGGCGATCCCGGCCCACAGTGCTCCCTTCCGGCCGCGCCTGGCGGAGGACGCGTGCGCGGGGCCGCTCCGACGGCGACGGTTGTGGGAAGGAGTTGCTTTGTGCGCGGTCATGGTTGTTTAGATTGTGATTGCTATGTGATCGGATCAGGCCCAAGTGATAACGAAAAGATAACGACCTGGCTGATGCGGTTTCATGTGATCATCCGGTAACAGAGTCCCGGCCGGGTCAAGGGCGTACGGATACTGTGCGCATGCCACGAGTTCTGCTGATCGAGGACGACCGCGCCGTACGGGACGGCGTCGTCCTCGCGCTGCGCCGTCAGGGCCACGAGGTCGCCGCCGCCGAGACCGGAGAGGACGGCCTGGACCGGCTGCGCTCCTTCAGGCCGGACGTCGTGGTGCTGGACCTGATGCTCCCCGGCATCACCGGCCTCGACGTGTGCCGCAGGATCCGCGATCTGGACCAGACACTGCCCATCGTCATCGCGACCGCGCGGGGCGATGACGAGGACATCGTTGTCGGTCTCGAGGCGGGCGCCGACGACTACGTGGTCAAGCCCGTACAGGCCCGGGTGCTCCAGGCCCGCATCCGCGCCGTCCTGCGCCGGGCGTCCGGCCCGCCCGCCGACGGCGCCGGCATACCGAAGATCGACACGTACGGGGACCTGACCGTCGACCGGGCCGGGCTCTCGGTCACCTGGCAGGGGGACCCCGTCGCCCTCGCCCCGTCCGAACTGCGGCTGCTGCTGACCCTGTCCGCCTCGCCCGGCCAGGTGTTCAGCCGGCAGCAACTCCTCGAAGCGGTCTGGCAGCACAGCTATCACGGCGACGCGCGTCTGGTGGACGCCTGCGTCAAACGGCTGCGCGCCAAGCTGGGCGAGCCCCCGCGCGAGCCCCGCCACATCCAGACCGTCCGCGGCTTCGGCTACCGGTTCGCCGCCCGGTGAGAAAGCTGAGAAACCGTTTCCGAGCACCCCAACTACGCGGCCTGCGCATGCGGTTGGTGGTGGCGTTCGCGCTCGTCGCCGCGGTGACCGCCGCCACCACCGGCGCGCTCACCTTCCGGGAGGCGCGCACCGGAGTGCTCCAGCAGAGCCAGGACGCCGTGATCGAACTGCTGCGCACACAGGTGACCCGGCTCGCCGGCGAGCTGGCCTTCCCGCCCGACCGGGCCGAACTGGGACGGTTCGCGGCAGAGGTGGCCGGGGCCGAGCCGTCGGGCACCTGGCGGGTGCTGGCCGCCTACCGCGGGCAGGAGGCCACCTCCGAGCCCGGCGACCCGTTCGAGGAGCTGACGCCCGCCCTGCGCAAGGCCGTCGACGCCAAGTCCGCCACCGTCTTCCAGCGGGTGAACCGTGCCGACCACACCGCACTCGTCGTCGGCATGTCGGTCGCCTTCACCTCCGCCACGTCGATCAACTGGCCCCTCTCCGGCCTCCAGGTGTTCCTGACGGTCCCGCAGACCACCGAACAGGGCTACGTCGACGCCCTGGTCACCGCCATGCAGCGGGCCGCCGTGCCCGCCCTGGTCCTCGCCGTGCTGCTCGCGCTGCTCGCGGCCCGTGGGGTGCTGCGGCCCGTACGCGCGCTGCGCCACGCCACCCGCAGCATCGCCGAGGGCCGACTGGACACCCGGCTCGCCGTCAACGGCTCCGACGAACTCGCCGAGCTGTCGCACACGTTCAACGAGACGGCCGCCGCCCTGGAGGAAACGGTTGCCGAACTGCGCGGCATGGAGGCGCGGGCCCGGCGCTTCGCCGCGGACGTCTCGCACGAGCTGCGCACTCCGCTGGCCGCCATGTCGGCCGTCACCGACGTCCTCGACGAGGACGCCGCCGGCCTCGACCCCGACACCGCCACCGCGGTCCGGCTGATCAGCGAGGAGACCGTGAAACTCGCCCGACTCGTGGACGACCTGATGGAGATCTCCCGCTTCGACGCGGGCGCCGCCGTGCTGCACCTGGACGAGATCGACCTCGCCGAATCCCTCCGGCGCACCCTCGCCTCGCGCGGCTGGACCGACACGGTGGACGCCCGGCTGCCGCAGCCGGACGCGCTGCGCGGCCGCGTCGACCCGCGCCGCCTCGACGTCGTCGTCGCCAACCTGGTCGGCAACGCCCTGCGGCACGGCGCCCGCCCGGTGCGACTGCGTCTGTACGAGGACGATCGGCCCGGCGCCGAACGGTGGGCGGTCATCGAGGTGCTGGACGCCGGGCCCGGCATCCCCGACAGCGTGCTGCCCCATGTCTTCGAGCGTTTCTACAAGTCGGACGCCGCCCGGTCCCGGACCGAGGGCAGCGGCCTGGGGCTGGCGATCACCGAGGAGAACGTCCGGATGCACGGCGGCGCCGTCCGGGCGGCGAACCGGCCGGAGGGCGGGGCCGTCTTCACCGTCGAACTCCCGCTGCGGCGGGACGAGTCGGGGCAGGAGGCACGACCGTGAAAGCCGTGCACCGAGCCTCACGCAGGGCCCAGCGCCCAGCCGTGCCCCGAGTCGTGCACCGGGCCCTGCGGCGAGTTGTGCCCCGAGTCGTGCACCGGGCCCTGCGGCGAGCCGTGCTGCTGTGCGTTCCGGCGCTGTGCACGCTGGTCTCCTGCGGCATTCCCACGACCGGCGTGGTAGAGGCGGGCGGGCCCGCGCACGGGATCACGCCGACGCTACGGATCTACTTCGTCCACGACGGCGCCCTGATCGCCGTCCCCCGCAGTACCGACGCGGTGGTCGACGTCCAGCCGGCCGTGCTGAGCCTCCTCGCGGGACCGACGGAAGCGGAGCGGGCGGCAGGGCTGACCACACTGCTGCCTCCGGTGAAGCTCGCCCTGACACCTGCCCCGACCCGCGACCCGAGCACTCCTTTCGGCGCCGTTCCGTCCGAGGATCCGGCCGCCGAGGCCAAGGCCGAGGCTGCGGAGTCGCTGACCGTGGCCGTGTCGGTGAACGCGCAGAACGGCGACGTGTCGATCCGACTTCCCTATGGCAGCAGGGAGTTGGACGATCTCGCGATGGCGCAGCTGATCTGCACCGCCGTCGAGGCGCGGCGCACGCTCGACGTCGGCGCCGAGGCGGTGACCGTGACGGTGACGGACGCGCTCGGCCGGAGCGTCGAAGGGTCCGACGAGCGCTGTCCCGACTTCTGACCCACATTATTCAAGTTGCACGAGACGTTTCGTCTCGCCTACCGTCGAAGTCATGACAGGTCACCCCGCCCACATCGCCATGTTCTCCATCGCGGCCCACGGCCACGTGAACCCGAGCCTCGAAGTGATCCGCGAGCTCGTCGCGCGCGGGCACCGGGTGACGTACGCGATCCCGCCCGTCTTCGCCGAGAAGGTCGCCGGCACCGGTGCCGAGGTCAAGCCGTGGCACTCGACGCTGCCCTCGCCCGACGACGACCCCAGCGCCTGGGGGAGCACCCTCCTGGACAACGTGGAACCCTTCCTGGCCGACGCCGTCCAGGCGCTGCCCCAGCTGATCGAGGCCTACGACGGGGACGAGCCGGACCTGGTGCTGCACGACATCACCTCCTACCCGGCCCGCGTCCTCGCCCATCGCTGGGGCGTCCCCGTGATCTCCCTCTCGCCCAACCTCGTCGCCTGGGAGGGGTACGAGGAGGAGGTCGCCGAACCGCTCTGGGCCGAGCCGCGGAAGACGGAACGCGGAAAGGCTTACTACGCCCGTTTCCGCGCCTGGCTGGAGGAGAACGGGATCACCGAGCACCCCGATCCCTTCGCCGGCCGTCCCGCCCGCTCCCTCGTGCTGATCCCCAGGGCGCTCCAGCCGCACGCCGACCGGGTCGACGAAAGCGTTTACACGTTTGTCGGCGCCTGCCAGGGCGACCGCTCCGCCGAGGGCGACTGGACGCGGCCCGCCGACGCGGAGAAGGTCGTGCTCGTCTCCCTGGGTTCCACCTTCACCGACCGGCCGGACTTCTACCGGGAGTGCGTGAAGGCCTTCGGCGAGCTGCCCGGCTGGCACCTCGTGCTGCAGATCGGCCGACACGTCGACGCGGCCGTGCTGGGCGCCGCACCCGACAACGTCGAAGTACGTTCCTGGGTACCGCAGTTGACGATCCTGAGGCAGGCCGACCTGTTCGTCACACACGCCGGCGCGGGCGGCAGCCAGGAGGGGCTGGCCACGGCCACACCGATGATCGCCGTACCGCAGGCCGTGGACCAGTTCGGCAACGCGGACGTGCTGGAGGGGCTCGGCGTGGCCCGCCGCGTCCCCACATCGGAGGCGACCGCCGAGGCCCTGCGGAAGGCCGCCCTCGCCCTCGTCGACGATCCGGAGGTCGCACGTCGACTCAAGAGCATCCAGGCCGACATGGCGGACGAGGGCGGCACCCGCCGGGCCGCGGACCTGATCGAGGCCGAACTCCCCGACCGACCCGCGAACGAGGAAGCGACAAGGGCCCGTTGACTCCCCCGGGAGGTCAACGGGCCCTTGGGCCTGGCGGGTTGTGGAGGCACTGAGTGCTCAGAGGTTCAAGGAGTTCTCAGTGACTCAGAGGGGCTCTCGGTGGCTCCGAGAGCTCTCAGTGGTTCAGAGAACTCTCAGTGGTTCAGAGGGTTCTCAGAGGGACGTGTGGGCGTGCGGCGTGGAGCGTCAGACCGTCAGCCGCTCGCCGTCGCCCCGCGTCGTCGCAGTCGTCGACGTCGCGATCGCCTCCGACGACTCGTCGTGCGTGAGGTCGGGCAGCCAGTGCAGCCACTTCGGCAGATACCAGTTGCGCTCGCCGAGCAGCGCCATCACGGCCGGGAGCAGCACGCCCCGGATGATCGTCGCATCGATCAGGACCGCGGCGGCCAGGCCCACGCCCATCTGCTTCATGGACTGCATGGACAGCGTTCCGAAGATCGCGAACACGGCGACCATGATGACCGCGGCGCTGGTGACCACACCCGCCGTGGTGACCACACCGTGCTTGATGGCCTCGTTCGTGCTGCGGCCCCGCATCCGCGCCTCGCGGATCCGTGAGACGACGAACACGTGGTAGTCCATCGACAGGCCGAACAGGATCACGAAGAGGAACAGCGGCAGCCAGGTGATGATCGCGCCGACGCCCTCCGCGCCCACCAGCGACGCCCCCCAGCCGTGCTGGAAGACGGCGACGAGGATGCCGTAGGCCGCGCCCACCGACAGCAGGTTGAGCACGATCGAGGTGATCGCGATCGTCAGCGAGCGGAACGACAGCAGCATCAGCAGGAAGGCGAAGACCACGACGAACGCGAAGACCGGGGCCACGGCTCCGGCCAACTGGTCGTTGAAGTCCTTCGAACCGGCCACCTGCCCGGTGATCGGCGCCTGGAGGCCGTCGACCTTGCCGAGCGTGGCCGGCCGCACCTCGTCGCGCAGCTTGTCCAGGCTCGCACCCGCCCTGTCCAGGTCGGAGCCGCCGACCAGCGGAACGTACACGTAGGCGATGTTCTGCGCGTCGTGCAGCTTGATCTCGACCGGGCCGCGGGAGGCGCCCGAACTGACCGCCTGCTCCTTGAACGCCTGCAGCGCGGACTTCACCTCGGCGGCGTTGATGTCGTCCGCCTTGACGATCACCTCGGCCGGCTCGGAGCCGCCCGGGAAGGCGTCGTTGACCCGGTTGTAGGTCTGCACGATCGGCAGCGAGTCGCCGAACTCCTGGTCCAGGGTGAGGTTCTGGGTCTTCATGCCCACCGCCGGCGCGGCGATGGCGAGCAGCGCGCCGGCCGCCACGACCAGCGAGATCGCGGGCCTCGCGAGGACGACCTTCAGAACGGCGTTCCAGAACCGGCTGCCCTCGTCGGTCGACCGGCCGCCACCGTTCTCCTTGCCGTTCCTACGGCGCTTGTCCGGGTGCAGGAACGGGATCCGCCCCTTCTCCACCCGATGGCCGAGCAGCGACAGCAACGCCGGGAGAACGGTTACCGAGCCGATCATGGCGACCGCGACCACCATCAGCGAGGCCAGGCCCATCGCCTCGAACGTGGCGAGCCCGGTGAACAGCATGCCCGCCATGGCCACGCACACCGTGACACCGGAGACGATCACGGCACGGCCACTGGTCGCGGCGGCGATCCGGAGAGCGGTTTCCGGGTCGCGTCCCGCAGCCCGCTCCTCGCGCTCACGGCGCAGGTAGAACAGGCAGTAGTCGACGCCCACGGCCAGACCGACCAGCAGCATCACGGAGCTCGCGGTGTCGTCCATCGGCTGGAAGTGGCTGACGATGCTCATCAGACCGATCGTGGCGACGATCGCGGTGATCGCGAGCGCCACCGGCACCAACGCCGCCACCAGCGCGCCGAAGGCGATCAGCAGAATGCCCAGCGCCACCGGCACCGCGGAGTACTCGGCCTGCTGGAAGTCGTCGCCGAACGCGTCGTCGAACGTCTTCATCATGCTGGCGCCGCCGATCTCCTCGATCCGCAGCGAGGAGTGTTCCTTCTGGACGCCTTCGACGGCCTTGAGCACCGGCTCGACCCGCTCGCCCGCGGTGTCGGAGTCGCCCCGCATGTCGAACTGGACGAGCGCGCTGCGGCCGTCCTTCGAGATCGTGTCCGTGTCGTACGGCGAGGTCACGTCGGTGACCTCGCCGGTCTTGCCGACGGCCGTGACGACCGCGGTGACGGCGGCCCGGAACTCCGCGTCGGTGGCCTTGACGGAACCGTCCTTCGACTGGACGAGGACGGTCTCACCGGCCGGTTCGTCGATGCCGGCGTCCTCGACGATCCGGGCGGCCGTGTGGGTCTCGCCCCCGAGCTGGTCGCTCTCCTTGACCTCGACCGTGCCCGCCGCCGAGCCGATCCCCATGGCCAGGACCACGAACAGCAGCCAGATGCCCACGGCGGCCCATCGGTGCCGGACGCTCCAGCCGCCGGCCCGCGCGGCGATGCCCCGCACCCGTATGTCTGCGTTCCCCATGACGGGCCTGCCCCCTTGTATGCGGTGACAGCCCCCTGCCGCCACCTTTCGATTCGAAGGTATGGGTTGGATAAAGCCTTCTCGTCGTGCTGTCCGGTGACGTGCGGGGCCCCCGACTCCTCCCGTCGGACCCCGTCGTCTCACCGCTGGGGAGGACAGCGGCCCCTTACATCTATCCCGAGCTCTCGGGGACGGCGATCAGGGTGAAGCCGACGAAGAGGCCGGGGCCCACGCCGACGCCGGGGGCCGACCCGAAGTCGATCGCCCGGAGTTTCGGCCGCCCGGCCACCCGGCGGGTGGCCGCCGCGCCCACCCTCGCGGGGCACGACGGCCGCTTAGGGTGTGCGGATGACGACGACGTACGCGGCACTGCTGCGCGGCATCAACGTGGGCGGCAGCAGGAAGGTCCCGATGGCCGAGCTGCGCACCTTGCTGGAGGGGCTCGGTCTCGGCGATGTGCGCACCTACCTCCAGAGCGGCCAGGCCGTCTTCTCCTCCGCCCACGGCGACGAGGAAACACTCGCCGCCGAGCTCACGGTGGCGATCGAGAAACGCTTCGGCTTCGTCGTCGACGTGATCGTGCGGGATCACGCTTTTCTGAAAGCGGTTGCCGAAGCCTGTCCGTACCCGGCCGCCGAGCTGGAGGCCAAGCAGCTCCACGTCACCTACTTCTCCGGCCCCGTCGACGAGGAGCGCTACGCCGGGATCGACCGCGCCGCCTTCCTCCCCGAGGAGTTCCGCCTCGGCGACCGCGTCCTGTACCTGTACGCCCCCGACGGCCTCGGCCGTTCCAAGCTCGCCGAGCAACTGTCCAGGCCCCGCGTGCACCAGGGCCTCATCGCCACGACCCGGAACTGGAACACCGTCGTCAAGCTGGTGGAGCTGACGGCGCCCTGAGCACGGTGCCGGCCGGCGGGCGGACGAGGGGGAAGGGAGAGAGTGAGGGCGGAGCCGATCCGGCCGGAAACTTTTCCCACGTGCGTGAGGAGGCGAGCACACGGCTGTGCGAGGCTCGTCCCATGCGTTACATCATCATCGGGGCAGGGGCGGTCGGGGGCACGATCGGCGGACGGCTGGCGGAGGCCGGGCAGGAGGTCGTGCTGGTCGCGCGCGGCGCGCACCGGGCGGCACTCGCGGAGAACGGACTCCGGCTCAGGGTTCCGGACGCAGAGCTGACCTACCGCCTCCCCGTGGTCGACGGACCGGGCGAGCTGGGCGCACTGCGCGCCGACGACGTCCTCGTCCTCGCCGTCAAGACCCAGGACGGCGAGGCGGCACTCCAGGCCTGGGGCCCGGCCCCGGTCGAGGGCGGCGGCACGGCGGCCGAGCGGCTGCCGCTGGTCTGCGCGCAGAACGGAGTGGAGGGCCCACGCCTGGCCCTGCGCCGCTTCCGGCACGTCTACGGCGTCTGCGTCTGGCTGCCCTCGACCCACGTCGAACCCGGCGTCGTCTCCGCCGCGGGCGCCCCGCTCACCGGCATCCTCCACCTCGGCCGGTACCCCCACGGCACCGACGACACGGCCCGCCGTATCGCCGCCGACCTGGAGAAGGCGCACTTCGAGGCGCCGGTCGTACCGGACGTCTCCCGCTGGCAGTACGCGAAACTGCTGTCCAACCTGGGAAACGCCCTGGAAGCGGTTACCGGACCGATCGACGAACCGGCGGCCGAGGCGCTGTTCGAGCGGGTCCGGGCAGAGGGCGCAGCCGTGCTCCGGGCGGCCGGGATCGCCTACGCGAGCGCCGAGGAACAACGCGCGGTGCGCGGCGACAAGGTCACCCTCGTCCCGCTCGACGGAGCCCCGCGCGGCGGCGGCTCCTCCTGGCAGTCCCTGAGCCGCGGCGCCGGCAGCATCGAGGCCGACTACCTCAACGGCGAGTTGGCGTTTCTCGGCCGTCTGCACGGCGTGCCGACCCCGCTGAACGAACTGCTGCAGCGCCTCGCGAACGAGTTCGCCCGGGAGCGGAGGGCGCCCGGATCCCTGCCGCTGCCGGAGCTGATCGGCCTGGCCGACGCCGCTGTCGCCGCTGTCGCGTTTGTTCAAGAACCCTGAGGGCCGCACTGCCTAGCGTGCTGTGCATGAAGTACGACGACATGCGCGAGACGCATCAGTACATGTCCGAATGCGCCGCCGAGGCGTCGCGCATCGCCCGCGGTGTCCCGGCGGCACGACTGAACGCCCCGACGCACTGCCCCGACTGGGACCTGCGCGCCCTGGTCGACCACTGGGTGCTCTACACCTCCCACGGCCTCGAGCACCGCGCCCTGCGCAGACAGCTCCCCGACGATCTGATCGCCCGCGACTTCACCGCCGACCCGCAGTGGGCGCAGGCGTACGCCGACCAGCTCGACCGCGCGGTCGCGGCCTGGGCGGACCCGGCCGTGTGGGAGGGCGAGGTCCCGCTCGGGACGGCCGCGATGCCCGCCGCCGACATCGCCTCGATGATCGTCAAGGAGATGGCGGTGCACGGATGGGACGTGGCCGTCGCCACCGGCCAGGAGCTGCGCATCTCGGACGACGCGGCCCGCTTCGTCCTCGACGTCGTCGAACGGCACGGCGACCTCTACCGCCAGTACGACGGCTTCGGGGCGGCCCTGCCGGTCCCGGAGGACGCTCCACTGTTCGAACGGGTGTTGGGCGCGAGCGGCCGGGACCCACGGCAGGGCATCGTCCGCGGAGACGGCTGACCGGAGCTGCCTGCTGCCCGCGACCTGCGATCCGCGACCTGAAGCCCAGCCGGCGTCTCCCCATCGCCCGGCGTGTCACTGGCCCGACCCCTCCGGGAAACGGTCCCGGCGGATCACAGGACCGGTCGGCGTCGGGGGCGTCGTCATGGACATGGGGGCGGAGCGATCTGACGGCCACCGTCGCTCACGATCGCACCGCCGCCGCCGCCACCACCGCCGCCATCGCCACCGCCTCCGTCGGCTCAGGCGCCGACAGCCGCCAGGGCCGGTGTTCGCGCCGAGTCGTACCGCTCCAGCAGCGCCCGCGCCACCTCCGGCGCCGGCCCCAGCACGTCCGCCAGGACGTCCGCCTCGGCAGCGCCCCGCGCGATGCGGTCCGGCAGGAAACCGGGGGCCAGGACGTACGGGGCGACGGCGACCCGCGCGCACCCCAGCGCCCGCAGTTCGCGGACCGCGTCCTCGGTGCGCGGAAGAGATGCGGAGGCGAACGCGGGCCGCACGGCACACCAACCGGTGCGCCGCCACTCCCGCGCGATTTCTGCGATCACCGCGATCGCCTCCGGGTCCGTGGACCCCGCCGAGGCCAGTACGACCCCGGTCGAGGACTTGTCGGCGGACGTCAACCCCGCCTCGTACAACCGTCGTTCGAGCGCGGCGAGCAGCAGCGGCGACGGGCCGAGCACCTCGGCCTGTCTGATCCGCAGCTGCGGCGGCGCGTCCCGCAGGACCGCCGGGATGTCCGCCTTCGCGTGGAACGCGCGGGTCAGCAGCAGCGGCAGGGCGACGACGTCACGGACGACGCCCTCCGCCGCCAGCGACTCCAACACCCCGTGCACGGAAGGGATGTTGAAGTCGAGGAAACCGGTCTCCACGCGCAGCCCCGGCCGCAGCGACCGTACCCGCCGCACCAGGGCGTGCACGGTCGCCGCGTGCCGCGGATCGCGGCTGCCGTGGGCGATGACCACGAGCACGGGAGGAACCGGTTTCAGGTGCATGGGACGTCAGCTCTTCACCAGCAGACCACGGCTGCGCAGCACCCACCGCTCCAGCGGACTGAAGATCAGCAGGTCGATGGCGATGCCCACGAACAGGATCAGCAGGATCGCCTCGAACACCATCGACATGTCACTGGCGTTGCGGCCGTTCTCCAGCAGCTGACCGAGACCGACGCCGAGATCGGGGAAGGACGCGATGATCTCCGCCGCCATCAGCGAACGCCAGGAGAACGCCCAGCCCTGCTTCAGACCCGCCACGTACCCCGGCAGCGCGGCCGGCAAGGTGATGTAAACGGTTCCCTTCAGACCCGTCGCACCCATCGTGCGGCCCGCCCGCAGAAACAGCGGCGGTACCTGGTCGACGCCGGACACCAGCCCGTTGGCGATGGACGGCACCGCCCCGAGCAGGATCACCGCGTACATCATCGAGTTGTTCAGACCCAGCCACAGCACGGCCGGCGGCACCCACGCCACCGACGGCAGCGACTGCAGACCGGACAGGATCGGGCCGATCGCCGCCCGCACGAACTTCACCCGCGCCACCAGCAGACCCAGCGGGGTGCCGATCGCCAGGGCGAAGAGGAAGCCGAGCAGACCGCGGGAGACACTGGTCCAGATGTAGCCGAGCAGCTTGCCCTCGAGCCAGGCGTCCTGGATCGTCCGCCCGACGTCCAGGGGAGAGACCAGCTTGGTCGGGTCGTCGACCATCTTGAAGGTGATCTGCCAGACGACCAGCAGCAGTGCCGTCGCGATGATCGGCGGCAGGATCTTGTCGACGAACGTCCGCCGGAACGGGGTGCGGCCGACAGGCGTGACCACGTCCAGCGCGTCGAGCCCCGCCTCCACCCCGGCCAGCTCGGTAGTAACCGCCTTCGTCACGGTCGTCTTCGACTCCGTCGTATCCGTCGTCTTCGTCTCAGTGCTGGCCATGACGGCGGATCTCCCCACGCAGGACTTCGGTGATCTCGATGGACAGTTCCGCCACGGGGGCGTCCTCGATCCGGCGCGGCTGCGGGATGTCGACCGTCCACTCGCGCGCCACCCGGCCGGGCCGGGAGGACAGCAGGATGACGCGCTGCGCGAGTCGCACCGCCTCGCGCACGTTGTGCGTGACGAAGAGGACGGACAGCCCCGTCTCCTCCCAGATCCGGGTCAGCTCGTCGTGCAGCACATCCCGCGTGATGGCGTCCAGCGCCGCGAACGGCTCGTCCATCAGCAGGATGTTGCTCTCCTGCGCCAGCGCGCGGGCCATCGCCACGCGCTGCCGCATGCCGCCGGAAAGCTCGTGTACACGCTTTCCGTACGCGCCCTTCAGCCGCACCAGTTCGAGCAGTTCCTCGGCCTTGTCGTGCCGCTCGGTCTTCGCGACTCCCCTGAGCTTCAGGGCGAGTTCGATGTTCTTGCCCGCGGTCAGCCATGGGAAGAGGGCGTGCTCCTGGAACATCAGCGCCGGACGGCCGTCCGTCGAGATGGAGCCGGAGGAGGGCTGGTCCAGCCCCGCCACCAGGTTCAGCAGTGTGGACTTGCCACAGCCCGAGGCCCCCAGAAGGGTGACGAACTCGCCGGGAGCGACATCGATGGTGATGTCGTCCAGGACGAGCTGCTGCCCGCCCGGTCCCGCGAAGGACTTCGAGACGTGGTCAAGGCGCGCCGCGTACTCCACGGACTCGGTGGACTCGGCGGCCTTGGTGAGGGTCGTGCTCATGGTCGTCACCTCCTGGGAACTCATCGGGACTTCGATCAGCCGACGCCGAGACCGGCGTCGTCGACCGTGGACTCGCCCTCGGCCTTGAGGACCTTGTTCAGGATCGTCAGGTCGTAGATGCCCTTGAGGTCGGGCTTCTCCAGCAGACCTGCGTTGACCGCGTGCTCTGCCTCGGTGTTGAGGGTGGCGGCCAGCGGGTCGTTGATGAACTGGATCGACGTCCACGCCGGGTCCAGCACATCGGTCGGCAGCGCCTTGCCGGAGTCGATCGCCAGCTGCTTGTTCGCCGCGGCCTTGGCCTCCGCCGGATTGGCGTTGATCCACTTGTTGGTCTCGACCGAGCCCTTCAGCACGGCCTCGACGACCTTCGGGTGCTCCGTGAGGAACTTCTGCGACACGATGATGTTCGTGATCACGAACTTCTTGTCGGGCCACAGCGACGCCTCGTCCAGCAGCACCTTGCCGCCCTCGGCGACCAGCTTCGACGCGGTCGGCTCCGGCACCCAGGCACCGTCGATGGAACCGGCCTTGAACGCGTCGGGCGTCACCTTGTTGTCGCTGCGGACGACCGTGACGTCGCCCTTGCCGCTCTGCGCGTCGACCTTCCAGCCCTGGTCCGCGATCCAGTTCAGAAACGCCACATCCTGCGTGTTTCCGAGCTGAGGCGTGGCGATCTTCTTGCCCTTGACGTCCTTGAGGGACTTGATCTTGTCCGAGTTGACGACGAGCTTCACCCCGCCGGACGCCGAACCGCCGATGATGCGCAGGCTCTTGCCGTCGGACTTGGTGTAACCGTTGATCGCCGGGGAGGGGCCGATCCAGCCGATGTCGATGGAACCGGCGTTCAGCGCCTCGATCTCGGACGGCCCCGCGTTGAAGGTCGCGTACGACGCCTTGGTGGCGCCCAACGCCTTCTGGAAGATGCCCTGCTCACGACCGACCAGCGCGGTCCCGTGCGTCAGGTTGCCGAAGTAGCCGATCTTGACGGTGTCGAGCCCGTCGATCTTCTGCGATCCGGCAGCGACCTTTTCGTTGGCGTTGTCGTCCTTGGCCTCGGAACCGTAACCGCAGGCGGCGAGGGCGAGCAGCGGAAGGGCCGCTGCGGCGGCAAGGCCGCGGCGAAGGAGAGTGGAGCGGGCGGGGCGATTGGCAGGCACGGGAGGGGTTCCTCTCGTTGGCCCGGCGGTCACGGTCTTTCAGGTCGTGGCCGGGAAATCGGCAAAGGGTTTTCGTCGCTTCCGGGACGTCGGGTGGGGGGAGAGGGCGCGCAGGCAGTGCGCGTACGTCAGAGTGCACATCGCGCCACTCCGCCCTGCCCGCTGCCGAGGGCGCCGCTGCCGACACGGCCGCCCTCCTTCGCGAACGTCGAGTAGAAATCGATTGTGGTCATTTTCAGAAGTCCCAACCGTCTTCGTCGGAGTCGTCCTTGACCGGCTCCGGCGACGCGAACGACTCGCCGACCATGCCTGCGGTGAGCGTGGTGCCGTCGGCCGGATCGATCAGGATGAACGATCCTGTGCGCCGCGAGTCGGCGTAGGAATCCACCGGAAGCGGTTCCGCGGTGCGGATCTTCACGCGGCCGATGTCGTTGGCGACGAGCTGTCCCGGGTGCGGGTGCAGGGACAGGTCGTCGAGCGTGAGACGGGACGGGATGTCCTTGACGATCGCCTTGACCGTGCGGGTGCCGTGCTTGATCAGCACCCGGTGCCCGACGGTCAGCGGCTGGTCGGCGACGTGGCACACGGTCGCCTCGACATCCTGCGTGGTGGCCGGCGCGTCCTTGGTGGGCACTATCAGGTCGCCGCGCGAGATGTCGACGTCGTCCGCCAGCAGCACGGTCACCGACTGGGTCGTCCACGCCACGTCCACCGGCTCGCCCAGCAGGTCGATGCCGGAGATCGTCGACGTACGCCCGGACGGCAGCACGGTCACCGGCTCGCCCACCCGGAACGTGCCGGCCGCGATCTGACCCGCGTACCCCCGGTAGTCCGGGTGCTCGGCGGTCTGCGGCCGGATCACGTACTGCACGGGAAGACGGGCGTGGCAGTGCGCCAGGTCGTGGCTTACCGGAACCGTTTCCAGGTGTTCCAGGAACGTCGGGCCGCCGTACCAGTCCATGACCGCGGACGGATCGACGACATTGTCCCCGGCGAGCGCCGAGATGGGGATCGCGGTGATCTCCGGGACGCCCAGCTCGCTCGCGTACGCCGTGAACTCCTTGGCGATCGCCGCGAACACCGACTCCTGGTAGTCGACCAGGTCCATCTTGTTGACGGCGAGGACGACGTGCGGGACCCGGAGCAGCGCCGCGATCGCCGCGTGCCGCCGGGTCTGTTCCACCACACCGTTGCGCGCGTCGACCAGGATCACGGTCAGCTCGGCGGTGGAGGCGCCGGTGACCATGTTGCGGGTGTACTGCACGTGTCCGGGGGTGTCGGCGAGGATGAAGCGACGGCGAGGGGTGGCGAAGTAGCGGTAGGCCACGTCGATGGTGATGCCCTGCTCGCGCTCGGCGCGCAGGCCGTCGGTGAGCAGCGCCAGGTCGGGCGCCTCCTGGCCGCGGCTGGCCGATACGCGTTCCACGGCCTCCAGTTGGTCGGTGAGGATCGACTTGGAGTCGTGCAGGAGCCGGCCGACGAGGGTGGACTTGCCGTCGTCGACGGAGCCGGCGGTGGCGAAGCGCAGCAGGGTGGTGGCCGAGAGCTCCTCGGCGGTGATCGTGGTCATGGTTAGAAGTACCCCTCGCGCTTGCGGTCTTCCATCGCGGCCTCGGACATCTTGTCGTCGGCGCGGGTGGCGCCGCGCTCGGTGAGCCGGGAGGCGGCGATCTCGGCGATGACGTCGTCGAGCGTGACGGCGTCGGAGTCGACCGCGCCGGTGCAGGACATGTCGCCGACGGTCCGGTAGCGCACGAGGCGCTTCTCCACGATCTCGCCGTCCTTGGGCCCGCCCCACTCGCCGGCGGTCAGCCACATGCCGGCGCGCTGGAACACCTCCCGCTCGTGCGCGAAGTAGATCTCCGGGAGCTCGATGCCCTCCCGGTCGATGTACTGCCACACGTCGAGCTCGGTCCAGTTGGACAGCGGGAAGACGCGCACGTGCTCACCGGGTGCGTGGCGTCCGTTGTAGAGGTTCCACAGCTCGGGGCGCTGGCGGCGCGGGTCCCACTGGGAGAACTCGTCGCGCAGCGAGAAGACGCGTTCTTTTGCGCGTGCCTTTTCTTCGTCGCGACGCCCGCCGCCGAAGACGGCGTCGAACTTCTCCGACTGGATCTTCTCGGTGAGGGGAAGCGTTTGCAGCGGGTTTCGGGTGCCGTCGGGACGCTCGCGCAGGGTGCCGCGGTCGATGTACTCCTGCACGGAGGCGACGTGCAGGCGCAGCCCGTGGGCGTCGATCACCCGGTCGCGGTAGTCGAGGACCTCGGGGAAGTTGTGTCCGGTGTCCACGTGCAGCAGCGAGAAGGGGACCGCCGCGGGGGCGAACGCCTTCAGCGCCAGGTGCAGCATGACGATGGAGTCCTTGCCGCCGGAGAACAGGATCACCGGGTTCTCGAACTCGCCCGCCACCTCGCGGAAGATGTGCACCGCCTCGGACTCCAGCGAGTCCAGGTGGCTCAGGGCGTACGGGCTGGCCGTGCTGCCCTCCTCGGCCTTGGCGACGGTCGTCGTCATGCCAGTCCCCTCTCGCTGAGCAGCGCGTACACCGACGCCGCGGACTCCTGCACGGTCTGGTCCTGGGACTGGATCCGCAGATCGGGTGACTCGGGCGACTCGTACGGGTCGTCGACCCCGGTGAGCCCGGTCAGCTCGCCCGCCGCCTGCTTGGCGTACAGACCCTTCACATCACGGACGGAGCACACCTCGACCGGGGTCGCCACGTGCACCTCCAGGTAAGCGGTTCCGCTCTCCTGATGCCGCTTGCGCACGGCCTCACGGCTGTCGGCGTACGGCGCGATCACCGGGACGAGCGCCTTGACGCCGTTACGGGCGAGCAGTTCGGCCAGGAAACCGATGCGCTGCACGTTGATGTGCCGGTCCTCGCGGCTGAAACCGAGACCGGCGGAGATGAACTCGCGGATCTCGTCGCCGTCGAGCACCTCGACGAGGTGGCCCTCCTCACGCAGCCGTCCGGCCAGCTCGTACGCGATGGTGGTCTTGCCGGCACTCGGCAGACCCGTGAGCCAGACGGTGGCTCCGGTCGTCACGTGGTTCTCCCGGTTCGTAGAAGTGGGGGTGGGGACGGGGTCGTTCGTGGAAGTCGCGGTCATGGCGGTCAGCCGTGCAGCCCGCACTCGGTCTTCGCGCGCCCCGCCCAGCGGCCGGCGCGCGCGTCCTCGCCATCGAGGACCCGACGGGTGCAGGGGGCGCAGCCGACGGACGCGTAACCGTCCATCAACAGGGGGTTGGACAGTACGCCGTGCTCGGTGATGTACGCATCGACGTCGTCCTGGGTCCAGCGGGCGATTGGCGAGATCTTGACCTTCTGCCGCTTCTCGTCCCAGCCGACGACCGCAGTGTTCGCCCGCGTGGGCGACTCGTCGCGCCGCAGGCCGGTGGCCCAGGCGCGGTAGCCCCGCAGTCCCTCCTCCAACGGCTGCACCTTGCGCAACTTGCAGCACAGGTCCGGGTCACGGTCGTGCAACTTCGGCCCGTACTCGGCGTCCTGCTCGGCGACCGTCCGACGCGGGGTGAGCGTGATGACGTTGACGTCCATCACGGCCTCGACCGCATCCCGGGTGCCGATGGTCTCGGGGAAGTGGTAACCGGTGTCGAGGAACACGACGTCCACGCCCTTCAGGACGCGGGACGCCAGATGCGCGACCACGGCGTCCTCCATGGAGGACGTCACGCAGAACTGCTTGCCGAAGGTGTCCACCGCCCACTGGAGGATCTCCAGGGCGGATGCCTCCTCCAGATCGCGGCCCGCCTGCTCGGCCAGCGCCTTCAACTCGTCGGTCGTACGGCCTTCCTGAACGGTGGTCATATCGCGTCCCCTCCCGGTTCGGTGCGCTGAACGCCCCGGGCGAGCAGCCCGAGGAACTTCAGCTGGAATGCGCGGTTGCATGCCGCGCATTCCCAGGCGCCGTGGCCCTGCTCGTTCGGACGCAGGTCCTCGTCGCCGCAGTAGGGGCAGTAGAAAGGGGCGGCCCGCTCGCTCATGAGAGGGCCTCCTCGCTGGCGCGTGCCGCCCAGGCGGCGAACCGCTCGCCGTCCTCGCGCTCCTCCTGGAACCGCTTCAGCACACGTTCCACGTAGTCCGGCAGCTCGTCCGAGGTGACCTTCAGACCACGGACCTTGCGACCGAAACCGGCTTCCAGGCCGAGTGCGCCGCCCAGGTGGACCTGGAAGCCCTCGACCTGCTCACCCTGGTCGTCGAGGACCAGCTGGCCCTTGAGACCGATGTCCGCGACCTGGATCCGGGCGCAGGCGTTCGGGCAGCCGTTGATGTTGATGGTGATCGGCTCGTCGAACTCCGGGATGCGGCGCTCCAGTTCGTCGATCAGGGTGGAGCCGCGCTGCTTGGTCTCGACGATGGCGAGCTTGCAGTACTCGATGCCGGTGCAGGCCATGGTGCCGCGCCGGAACGGGGAGGGCTTGGCGGTCAGGTCCAGCGCCTCGAGCGCCCCGACCAGCGACTCGACCTGTGTCTCCTCGACATCGAGGACGATCATCTTCTGCTCGACGGTGGTACGGACCCGGCCCGAGCCGTGCGCCTCCGCGAGCTCTGCGATCTTCGTCAGGGTCGCGCCGTCGACCCGGCCGACACGCGGTGCGAAACCGATGTAGAAACGGCCGTCCTTCTGGCGGTGCACCCCGACGTGGTCGCGCCAGCGGGCGACCGGCTGGTCCGGGGCCGGGCCGTCGACCAGCTTGCGCTTGAGGTACTCGTCCTCGAGCACCTGGCGGAACTTCTCCGGACCCCAGTCCGCGACGAGGAACTTCAGACGGGCGCGGGT
Organism: Streptomyces sp. NPDC002623; assembly: GCF_053592635.1. Classification (NCBI taxonomy): domain Bacteria; kingdom Bacillati; phylum Actinomycetota; class Actinomycetes; order Kitasatosporales; family Streptomycetaceae; genus Streptomyces; species Streptomyces sp. NPDC002623. Next base: position 429,984 of record NZ_JBSFWB010000001.1, read on the forward strand.
GCGCAGCCGCCGGTAACCGTAATCACGGAAGATCGAGATGACGCCCTCGTAGACGTCCGGAACCTCGTCCAGCGCGACCCAGGCGCCGAGCCGGACGCCGATCTTGGGGTTGGTGGACAGGCCGCCGCCGACCCACACGTCGAAGCCGGGGCCGTGCTCGGGGTGGTTCACACCGACGAACGCGATGTCGTTGATCTCGTGCGCCACGTCGAGCAGCGGCGAGCCGGAGATCGCGGACTTGAACTTGCGCGGCAGGTTCGAGAAGGCCTTGTTGCCGATGATCCGCCGCTGGATCTCCTCGATGGCCGGGGAGCCGTCGACGATCTCGTCCTCGGCGATGCCGGCGACGGGCGAGCCGATGACCACGCGGGGAGTGTCACCGCAGGCCTCGGTCGTGGACAGGCCGACCGCCTCGAGGCGGTTCCAGATCTCGGGCACGTCCTCGATGCGGATCCAGTGGTACTGGATGTTCTGCCGGTCGGTGATGTCGGCGGTGCCGCGCGCGAACTCCTGCGAGATCTCGCCGATCACCCTCAGTTGCTCGGTGGTGAGCCGGCCGCCGTCGATGCGCACGCGCAGCATGAAGTACTTGTCGTCCAGCTCCTCCGGCTCCAGGATCGCGGTCTTGCCGCCGTCGATCCCGGGCTTGCGCTGGGTGTACAGGCCCCACCAGCGCATACGGCCGCGCAGGTCGTTGGGGTCGATCGAGTCGAAGCCCCGCTTCGAGTAGATCGTCTCAATGCGTGTCCGCACATTGAGACCGTCGTCGTCCTTTTTGAACTGTTCGTTGCCGTTGAGCGGGGTGAAGTGTCCCGCTGCCCACTGGCCCTCGCCGCGGTGACGGCTCACCTTGCGGCGGGGAGTCGCGGCGGCAGGGTTCTGCGGGGTGGCGGCCATGGTTGAACGTCCTTCGGAACAGGCGGGAAGCGGCTCTGACCTGCGCGTGCGGATGCGCATGGGAGAACAGGTGCGCGTCGTTGCGCAGGAGGGGGCTCTGCGGAGATGTCGGCGGTGCTGGGGCTCGTCAGCTCGCCGGACAGATGGCGCTGGACATGCGGCCGAGGTCGACGTGCCGCCGACTCACCAAGGCAATTCCAGTTCCGGACATGACGAAAGCGTGTCAGGCGATCTGGACCCAGTCCAGCTTCGTCCGAGATGCGGACACCCTTGTCCCGGAATGCGAGACGAGGGTGTCCTCGATCACATGCTCTGCGCCGCCTCTTGTCGGCGCAGGTCAGAACGGATAGGAGCAGTGGGTCAAGCCGGGAACGCGCCCGGCCAGGGGCCCGGCGCGGACACCTCGGGCTGTTCCTCGACCTTGGTGTCGAACAGCTTGAAACCGCGTCGCTGATAGTTGTCCATCGCGTGCTCGCCGTCCAGGCTGCAGGTATGCAGCCACACCCGCTTGGTCTCGGGCAGTCCGGGCCAGCGGTCCGTGAGGTCCCACGCCCGGCCCGCGCCGTACGACAGCAGGTGTCCGCCGATGCGCCGCCCGCGGAAGGCCGGGAGCAGACCGAAGTAAACGATCTCTACGACACCGTCGTCCTGCGGCTCCAGCTCCACGTACCCGGCCGGTGTGCCCCGGTCGTATGCGACCCAGGTCTCGACTCCGGGGCGCGCCAGGTGTTCCTGCCACTGCGCGTACGTCCAGCGCAGCCGGTCGATCCAGCGGATGTCCCCGCCGACGGACGCGTACAGGAAACGGCTGAACTCCGGGGAGGGGGCCTCGGCGCGGACGATCCGGACGTCCCCCTCGGGCGCGACGGCCGGGAGGAGGTCGGTCGGGTCGGTCTGCTCCAGGGACCAGGTGGTCACGGGGATGTTGGTCATGCCCGTCAGGGAATCATCTACTTCGTCGTTCTGTCGATCGAGGCCAGCGGCAGTGCGAAGAGCACCCGCCCCGACTGGGTCCAGACCTCGCCGGTCGCCGCCCAGTAGGAAAGGGACTCCGTCTGCGTGCTCCAGCAGCTGTGTGTTTCCTCGCTGCCGCACACCGCGGCGCTCGAGCCGTCGGCCTCGCCGTTCTCGTCGCCGTCCGTCGTGCCGACGGTCTGCCGCCACAGCGTCCCGTGCTCGTCCTTCGGGCCGGCGGCGCGGGTCACGTACCAGTCCGAGCCGTAGGACAGCACGCCCCGTACTCCGGTGACGCTCGTCTCGTACGCCTCCGAGGCGGCCACCTGCCCGGTCGTGCTTGCGGCGAGCAGCCCCTCGCGGCCGGGCAGGGTGCTGAAGGGGTAGCTCCACAGGCGGGCGCCCCGGTCGCCCTCGTCGAGGGTCCACTCCCCGGCCACCAGGCTGTCCGGCACGGTGCTGCGGTCGAGGGAGACGGTTGCGGGATGCGGGGCGTCGGAGTCGTCGCTCAGCTCGTAGGAACCGATGGCCGGCAGTACGAAGCGGTAACCGTTTGCCGACCAGCCGCCCGGCACCCGGCCGACCGTGTCGTCGGCGACCGTGGCGCGCTGGATGCGGTTCATGTCGTACACATAGAGCGCGGACCGGTCCCCGTCGTCGGCGGTGACCAGCAGCTTGTCCTGATACCAGACCATCCCGGAGACATGGGAGACCAGCCCCCGGTAGTCGCGGCCGTCGTCGACGGGGACGGCGAGCAGTGCCCAGGTGTAGGAGAGGTGGTTCAGATTACCCGCGTTCACGAAGCCGACCCGGGCCAGCCCGCGGTCGGCCGCCGTGCCGCCGCTGCGCGACCAGCCGGAGAGGATCACCCGGTTCGCGCCCCAGACGCCGTCGTCGTCCGCGTCCCCCGACGTGGTGACCGCGCCGGGCTGCCAGCCCTCGGTGTCGTCCGTGTTCCAGCAGTACGCACGCGTGGCCACGGGGGAGACCGGCAGAACCTCGCGCTCGGCGGCCGTGCAGTCGATCGCGTCCCGCAGGCTGCGCTCGGCGCCCTCCAGTACCGCACCGACGCCGACCGGTCGGCCCATCCCGGCGGCGAGCCGGTCCAGGGAGGCCTGCGGCACCAGGTTCTCCGCCAGCCGTAGTTTCCCGGTCTCGGACGATGTCGTAAGCGGTTTCAGACCCCCGGGGCCGTCGTCGGTCACCGTCGCCTGAGAAACACTGACCATGGTGGCGGCGGCGGTGAGCGCGAGAGCGGTGCCGGACAGGAACGCCCGCAGTGCCCTGCCTCGCCTGCGCCGGCGATGTCGGCCGCGTTGTCTCATTCGTCCTCCCGAGGCGGGCCAACTGCGCCTGATGATCCGTACGTTGACCGAGGAGCAGGTGGGGTGACCCGTAGAGGGATGCTACGGCAGTCGACTGCCGCAGGGGACGAAGACCCCGCAAATATGCGGAAGATGCCGACGGAAGAACTCGGATGAAGCATTGTTGCTACGGTGCCGACATCCGGTCTCGCGCCACCGCGGGCGCGGTCGAATGGGGCAACAGACCCTTCGGATCCGCCGGAAGGAGCACCTCGACCTCGGCGTCTTCGCAGAAACGATACGGCCGGTGTTCCAGGAAACCCCCGAGATACCGCCGCACCCGGGACATCTCCGCTCGCACCGTCACCGTGCGGCCCGAGTCGCCGAACATGTCCTCGGCCAGGCCCGCCGCGCTGCGGCCGCCCCGGTGCGCCGCCAGCAGATAGAGCAACTCGGCATGCCGCGGGCTGAGTTCATGCGACCAGGATCCCGCGTCCCCCGACACGGTCACCGACCAGCGTCTGGCCCGGGTCAGGTCCAGCACGATCCGCGTCGCGCCGCGCGCGGGCGGCTCGGCGGCCTCGTCCACCGACCGCACCAGCCAGCCCCCGGCCAGCGGCTCGATCGAGCACAGCCCGAGCGTCGGCAGCCACCGGCGGCCCGCGGACGGCGACTTGGGCAGCGCGATCCGGCTCGCGTACGGCATCCCGGTCACCGCCGCCGTCCAGCCCTCCGCGTCCACCGCGGCCGCCCGGCCGCCGAGCCGGGCCAGCACCGGCGCCGCCACCGCACGCAACTGCTCCAGCGAACTCAGGTGCTTCTCGCGCAGCCTGGACTCGGCGAGCTTCGCCACCGAGTCGACCCAGGCCAGGGTGGCCGGATGCATCGTCTCCAGCGGTCCGCTGACGTCGACCACACCGAGCAGCCGGCCGTTGCGCGGGTCGGTGATCGGGGCGCCCGCGCAGGTCCAGGTCGCGTGCGAGCGCACGAAGTGCTCGGAGGCGAACACCTGTACGGGCCTGCGCACCACCGCCGGCGTACCCACGCCATTGGTGCCGACCACGGCCTCACCCCAGTCCGCGCCCAGCTCGAAGCCGAGCCCGTCGGCCTTGCGCAGCACGGGATTGCAGCCCTCGCGCCACAGCACCCGGCCCTCGTTGTCGGCGACCACCATGATGTGGTGGGCGACGTCCGCGACCGACAGCAGCCCCTCACGCAGCACCGGCAGCACCTCGCGCAGCGGCGACTCCTCCCGCCGTCGCCGCACCTCGTCGGAGCTGAGCAGCCCCACTCTGAAATCGTGCTCGGGGTCGACGCCGCTGCGCAGCATCCGCTCCCAGGACTGCTCGATCACGGGCCGCGGGGCGACGCGCACCCGCTGGCCGGCCAGCCGGGCGTCGCGCACCTCGTTGAGCACCCGCGCCGCCCGTGCGGCGTCGACGGCCGCCAACTGCGGCACGTTCATCGCTGGCATCACCACTGGGCCTCCCGGGGAACACAGGCGGACAACCGGATGTCAAGCTCCTGCGCCAATTGTTTCCGGTCTTATCTGAAGGTCTTGCCGAAGGCCCCTATCTTGCCGTCCACACATGACGGAGGGGCATAGTCCCGTCACAACCGCCGACAAGTTGCAACCCCCTGCAACCCTGGTGAACATCCACAGCCTGTTTGAAACTTGAGTCAAGCCGTCCCGAGCGGCGATTCTGGCCTCGCAGGGCCATTGCGGCGGGGGTGGTGCCGTGTCGGCGCAGCACCACCCCCGCTTCCTGCTGCCGCAGGTTTCTCCAGGTCACAGCGGTCACGGCCGAGGTGCGGCCCGCTCGACGATCGCCGCCAGGTCCAGACTGTGCGGCAACGTCCCGAAGGCCAGCCCCCCGTCCCCGCCCAGCCGCGAGGCGCAGAACGCGTCGGCGACCTCCGGCGGCGCGAATCGTACGAGCAGCGCCCCCTGGAGCACCAGGGCGAACCGCTCCGCCAGCCGCCGGGCCCGACCCTCGACGCCGTCCAGATCGGCCAGCTCCGTCAGCAGGCCCTTGATCGCCCCGTCCAGCCGGTGGTCCGCCCCGCGCGCCCGCCCCACCTCCTGGAGATAGGCGTTCAGCGCCTGCGGCTCCCGCTGCAGCGCCCGCAGCACATCCAGCGCCTGGACGTTTCCGGCGCCCTCCCAGACCGAGTTCAGCGGCGACTCCCGCACCAGCCGGGGCATCCCCGACTCCTCCACGTAACCGTTTCCCCCCAGGCACTCCGACGCCTCCACCGTCACCGGCGCACAGCGCTTGGTCACCCAGTACTTGGCCACCGGAACCGCGATCCGCAGCAGCGCCCGCTCCTGCTCGCTCCCGTCGTCGTAGGCCGCCGCGAGCCGCAGCACCAGCGTGGTCGCCGCCTCCGACTCCAGCGCGAGATCGGCCAGGACATTGCGCATCAACGGCTTGTCGACGAGTTTTCCGCCGAACGCCGCACGGTAGGTGCAGTGGTGGATCGCCTGCGCCACCGCCTGCCGCATCAGCCCCGCCGACCCGACCACACAGTCCAGCCGGGTCGCCGCCACCATGTCGATGATGGTGCGCACCCCGCGCCCCTCCTCACCGACCCGGCGCGCCCATGTCCCGTCGAACTCGACCTCTCCCGAGGCGTTGGACCGGTTTCCCAGCTTTTCCTTCAGCCGCTGGAGGCGGAAAACGTTACGGGTACCGTCTTCGAGAACACGCGGCACGAGGAAACACGTGAGCCCGCCCTCGCCCTTCAGCGGAGCCGCCTGCGCCAGCACCAGGAAACCGTCCGACATGGGAGCCGAACAGAACCACTTGTGCCCGGTCAGCTCGTAGGCGCCGTCCTCGGCGAGAGGAGTGGCGACCGTCGTGTTCGCCCGGACGTCGCTGCCACCCTGTTTCTCCGTCATCGCCATCCCGAACAGCGCCCCGGCCTTCAGCCGGGCCGGCCGCAGCACCCGGTCGTAGACCGTGGACGTCAGCCGGGGCTCCCACTCCGCGGCCAGCTCCGGATCGGCGCGCAGCGCGGGCACCGCCGCGTGGGTCATCGACAGCGGACAGCAGTTGCCCGCATCGACCTGCGTCCACACCAGGAAGCCCGCCGCCCGGCGCACATGCCCGCCCGGCCGCGCCCAGGCATCCGTCAGATGCGCCCCGACGCCCTTGCCGAGCAGCCGATGCCACGCCGGATGGAAGTCGACCTCGTCGATGCGATGCCCGTAACGGTCGTGCGTGCGCAGTGTCGGCGGGTGCTGGTCGGCCTGCACCGCCCACTCCTGCACCTGCGCGGATCCGGCCGCCCACCCGAGCTCCGACAACTCGTCGCGCGCCTCGACGAGCAGCTCCGGATCCAGGTGCCGTGCCACGGCATCCAACAGCGCCCGGTCGGTGCCGTAGACGTCGTACCCGGTCAGGGGCGGGGGCTGGTTGGTCACGGTGTGCGTGCTGCCTGCCATGACCCGAACCTACCCTCGGGTACGGCGGTCATGGCCATCCGGAGCCCGCGCGCCGCTCCCCGACCCGGTGAAGCAGTCCGGCCGAAGGTGAGTGCAGCCCCGAACGGCGGATACCTTTAAGGCGTGCAGCCAGCAAGTCAGTCACCCGAGCAACCCGGGAGCCCCACAGGGCGTCTCCACCGGGCGCGTGCCCTTTACCGGAACGTCTCCAAGCGCCGGACCGCCTGGTTGCTGTTGAAGGACACGGTCAACTCCTGCATCGAGTACCGCATCCTCGGACTCGCCGCAGAAGCCGCTTTCTTCACGTTGCTGTCCGTGCCCCCGCTCCTGCTCAGCCTCATCGGCCTGCTCGGCTACGTCGACGACTGGACCGGCACCGACACCATCACCAGCTTGGAGGCCAACCTCCTCGACGCCTCGCGCAGGGTCCTGTCGGACAAGGGCGTGAGCCAGATCGCCCAGCCGATCCTCGACGACGTCATGAAGGGCGGCCGCCCCGACGTCATCTCCATCGGTTTCCTGTTCGCGCTGTGGTCCGGATCGCGCGCGGTGAACGTTTTCATCGACACCATCACCGTGATGTACGGACTCGACGGCGTGCGCGGCATCGTGAAGACGCGGTTGGTGGCGTTCCTGCTGTTCATCGCGGCACTGCTGATCGGCTCGGTCGCGCTGCCGCTGATGGTGGCAGGGCCGGACGCGGTCGTGCGGATCCTGCCCTGGTCGACGACCGTGGTGCAGGTCCTGTACTGGCCGGTCGTGATCATCCTGTCCATCGCGTTTCTGACCACGCTCTACCACGTTTCCGTGCCCGTGCGCTCCCCGTGGATCGAGGACGTGCCCGGCGCGCTCGTGGCCCTCGCCATGTGGGTGCTCGGCAGTTTCCTGCTGCGCATCTACCTGTCGAACACGATCGAGGGCGCGTCGATCTACGGTTCCCTCGCCGCCGCCGTCGCCGTGATGCTGTGGATCGGCGTGTCCGCCTTCGCCGTGCTGGTCGGCGCCGCCGTCAACGCCGCGATCGACCGGGTCTGGCCGGCCGCCGCGACGGCCGCGGCCCGCGCCGCCAACGAGCGGCTGCGGGAGGAGGAGGCCGCGGACTACGTCGCCCGCATGGCCGCGGCCCGCTCCCACGAGGACGACGACCCGGACGACCCCGACATGCCGTCCGAGTTCCCCGAACGGTGGTCCCGGTTCCTCCCGCCGGAGGACGTGACGGGACGGTTCCGGACGCAGGTGAAGAGCTCTCCGAAAGGAAACGGCGCGAACGGGGAGGAACACCCCCGCGAGCAGTGAGCCTTGAGGGGAAGGAGCCCGTGCGATGAGGTTCCCGGAGCGGGATCCCCGGAGCGGGAACCTTTGGAGCGGGAGCCCGGGAGCGGGAGCCCCGGAGGGTGCCACCCAGTGGCGTGGGGGCTACGCCTTCCAGACGCCCGCCCCCGCCGCGTCCCGCGCGAACTCCGCGAAGTCGCGCGGCTCGCGTCCGAGCACCTCCTGGACGCCCTCGGAGAGGTGGGCGTTGCGCCCGTCGAGGAGCGAGTCGAACAGCTCCACCAGGAACGCGACCTCCTCCGGCGGCACCCCGAACCCGGCCAGCTGCTCGCCGTACTGACGCGCCGACACCGGCGTGTAGGTCAGCGCGCGCCCGGTGGCCTGCCCGAGTTCGGTAACCGCTTCCCGAAACGTCAGCAGCCGCGGCCCGGACACCTCCAGCGCCTTCCCCACGTACTGATCGCCCGTAGTAAGCGTCTTCACCACCACATCGGCGACATCCCGCAGGTCGACGAACGGCTCGCGCACCTCCCCACCCGGAAACACCAGCTCACCGCTCTGTCGCAGCCCCTCCACCAGCGGCCCCTCGCTGAAGTTCTGCGCGAACCACGAGGCCCGGACGACCGTCCAGTCGGCGCCCGACGCCCGCAGCGCCTCCTCGGTCGGCAGTGCCCGCTCCTCGCCCCGCGACGACAGCAGCACCAGCCGCCGCACCCCGAGCGCGACCGCCTCCCGGGCCAGCCGCCCGACCGCGTCCGCCGCGTCCGGGGCACCCACGTCCGTCGGATACACCAGGTACGCCGCGTCGGCGCCGCGCAGGACGTCCGCCCACGTCGAACTGTCGTGCCAGTCGAAGCCCTGCGACCGCGAGGCCGCCCGCACCGTGAGCCCGGCCGCCTCGGCGGCCCGCACCACCCGGCCGCCCGTACGACCGGACGCGCCGGTCACCACCACGGTCGTCTGCTGCGCCGTCGTCTGCGGCACGGCCGTCTTCTCCGCCGTCTTCGTCGCTGTCTGCTCTGTCGTGTTCTGCGCCGTGTTCTGTGTCATGACTCCAGTCAAGTGCGGTGCGCCGCATGCTCCCATCGCTGAACGGCTCATTCCCATAAGCGCGCGTCTACGCTGGCCACATGGACGCTCCCCCACGCTCGAACATGCTCACGCGGGGGGACCCCCTTGCGGGCCTTCTGGAGGGTCCACGCGCGCGTGGCGCCCTCATGATCCGTGCGTGCTTCGACCCGCCGTGGGGTGTACGGGTCGAGGACCGCGCCCCGCTGACGGTGATGCTCATGGTGCGCGGCGAGGGATGGGTCGTGCCGGACGGGGCGGAAGGCGTCCGGCTGCGGGCCGGTGACCTCGCCATCGCCCGCGGCCCCGCGCCCTACACCTGCGCCGACGCCCCCGGCACGCCCCCGCAGGCGCTGATCCTCCCGGGCGGACAGTGCGCGTACCCCGACGGGCGCCTCCTGAACGGCTCCATGGACCTGGGCGTACGCACCTGGGGCGACCGCCTCGACGGCTCCACGGTCGTCCTCATCGGCACGTACCTGATGCAGGGCGAGATCAACGGTCGGCTGCTCGACGCGCTGCCCCCGCTGCTGTCGCTCACCTCCGACGTCTGGCAGTGCCCGCTCACCCCACTGCTGATGGAGGAGATCGTCCGCGACGAACCCGGTCAGGAGGTCGTCCTGGACCGCATGCTGGACCTCCTGGTCATCGCCGCGCTGCGAGCCTGGTTCTCCCGCCCGGAGGCAGCGGCGCCCGCCTGGTACCGGGCGCTGGCCGACCCGGTCGTCGGCCGCGTCCTGCGCCTCGTCCAGGACGACCCGGCGCACGCCTGGACCGTCGCGTCCCTCGCTGCCAAGGCCGGCGTTTCCCGGGCGGCGATGGCCCGCCGCTTCACCGACCGCGTGGGCGAGCCTCCGATGGCCTATCTCACCGGCTGGCGCCTCGCCCTCGCCGCGGACCGACTGCGCGACACGGAGGACACGATCGGCGCGATCGCCCGCCAGGTCGGCTACGGAAGCGCGTTCGCGCTGTCCAGCGCCTTCAAGCGGGTGTACGGGATCAGCCCGCAGGAACACCGGACGCGGGTGCCCTAAGGGCGGCTGCGGCTCGGTGCTGGTGTGTCGGCACCGTGGCCTCCGGATGAGTCAGGCCCGCGGCTGGGGAAGCGTGACCCGTAGTAGTAGCTGGCGGTAAGCGGTTTCGCGCTGTTCTCGGGGCGTAGGGGGCGTAGGGGGCGTAGGGGGCGTAGGGGGTGGCGGGAGTGGAGTGATGGGGGAGTGCGAGGGCGCGGGTAACGAGGGAAATCGGTTACCGGTCGCAGAAACGATGGCGTCGTTTCGTCGGGCGCCCCGCTGCGTGCCAGGCCTCGTCCCCGGAGGGCTGGGACGGGTGCGGTCCGGAAACCGGTGCACCAGTACACCGCTTTCCGGCGGCGTAGGCTGGTACAGGTGTACGAGGAGAGGGCCTCGTCCCGGCTGGCCGGGGCGGTGCTGTGGACGAACACACCGTCGTCGGCACCCGGTGCGCGTCCTGAGTTTCCCGTGTTGCCCGACGGCTGCATGGACCTGCTGTGGAGCGAGGGCAGGCTGCTCGTCGCCGGACCGGACACCCGGCCCCACGTCCCCGCCGGACCGCCGGTGCCCTGGGCTGGCATCCGCCTCTTCCCCGGTACCGCGCCCGCCCTCCTGGGCGTGCCGGCCCATGAACTGCGCGACCGCCGTGTCGAGTTGGCAGATCTGTGGCCTGTGTCGGAGGTACGGCGACTGAGCGCCCGGATCGCCTCGGCGTCGCACCCGACGACGGCGCTGGAGTCGCTGGCGGTGGAGCGGGCGGCCGGTCCCGACCCCGCACTGCGTCGACTCGTGACCGCCCTCGCCGCCGGCCGTGCGGTAGCCGCCACGGCCGATGAACTCGGCCTGGGGGCGCGCCAGTTGCACCGCCGCTCGCTGGCCGCCTTCGGCTACGGCCCCAAGACGCTGGCCCGGATCCTGCGCCTGCAACGTGCTCTCGCGCTGGCCCGGGCCGGTCTGCCGTACGCGGATACGGCGGCCCGAGCCGGTTACGCCGATCAGGCCCATCTCTCCCGGGACGTAAGGGAGTTCACGGGCCTGACACTGCGCGAGCTGTTGCGCTGGCAGGCCGGTCTGCCGACCGACGGGCCCGGGTCACCTGACTGCCCGCACTGAACCCATCGGAGGCCGGCGGACTGAACCTACGGGGCCGACGGGCGGACGGACACCTCCTGGGCCAGCGGGCGGACCCGCCCCTCCGGCCGGGGCGTCTACTGGGCCAGCGGCGCGAACAGGTCGACGCCGTTGCCGTCCGGGTCCTGCACGATCGCGTACCGCTGGCCCCAAAAGGCGTCCCAAGGCTTCAGCTCGCCGTGGTGACCGGCGCTCAGCAGCTCCTCGTAGGCCGTGTCGACCTCGCCCGGTGTGTCGCAGCGCAGTGCGAGCGAGGCTCTGCCGCCCCCGGACGGTGGCCGCCACTCCGGGAGAAACGAACGGACCGTGTCCTCGGTGTCCAGCAACAGCCGCAGGCCTCCCGGAAGTTCGGCCTCGGCGTGCGGCTGCTGCTCGGAACCCTCGGGGAACGCGAACCCGAGCCGACGGTAGAAAGAAACGGAGGCGGTCATGTCGGAGACGACCAGGCCGATGGCATCGAATCGTGGACTCATGCGGCCACCGTAGGCACAGCCGACGCCGGCGGTCTTGAAGGAAACGGACACGTCCGGCGCCGGAAAACCGTTCCACACGTGTTTCCGGCCCGTGCCAGGGTGGTCCGATGGACAACCTTGGCCGTCGTGAGCTCCTGAGCTGGCAGTTCGACCTGACCTGGTCCCTCTTCGAGTACCACCTCGACCGGCTGGAACCGGAGGACTTCCTCTGGGAGCCCACCGCTCACATCTGGACTCTCCACCCGGACGGCGCCGGAGGGTGGACACCCGACTGGGCGGACACGGAACCCGACCCCGTTCCTGTCCCGACCGCCGGCTGGGTGAGCTGGCACCTCGCCTGGTGGCTGGGCACCGCCACCGACCACCTCCTCGGCCGCCCGCCCCGAGAGCGCGCCGACGTCCGCTGGCCGGGGGCGGGCGATCCGGCCGTCACCTGGCTGCGCGATCTGCGCGAGGAGTGGACGGCCGCCGTCGTGGAACTCACCGACGCCGACCTCGACCGGACCGCACCGTTTCCCTGGCCGGACGATCCCGAGCACACCGTGACCCACCTCCTCGCCTGGGCGAACGCCGAGCTGATGAAGAACGTGGCCGAGCTGGGTCAACTGCGCCTGCTGAGGGCGGCTTCCCAGGTCAGTCGAACGTAACGGGGCCGTTGGGCGTGTCCACGGTGAACGAGAAGGCGGCCGGTCCCTCGGTGAGCGTGAGGCCGGTGCCGAGGGCGGTCAGCACGGGGTGGATCTCGTCGGGCGTCGGGGCGGTGGCGGTCAGCTCCAGCAGACGGACGACGGGCAGGCCCGACGCGGAAGGATGGGGGGTGGCGCCCCAGTCGATGAGGAAGGGCACCAGACCGGACGGGTGCGGGGAGCCGCCGTCGGTGAGTCGCCATCGGAGCAGGGTGCCGTCGGGGCGACACCGACTCATCTCCCGCACGTCACCGGTGTCGTAGCCCTGCGCGCGGGCGGCCGCCACCGTCGCGTCCAGATCGGGCGGACTGATGGCCCAGCTGATCGTCCGCGCCGACGGGAGCGCGTCCGTCCCGAAGGGACGGGCCTGGGGAGGCGTCGGCTGCTCCGGATCGGGGCCGATGATCTCCAGGTAGGCGCCATGGCCCAGTCCGACCAGGTGGTTGCGTGTTCCGAGCCCGACATGCACTCCTCCCGGCGCCGGGGCCACTCCCGTGCGCCGGGTGAACTCGGCGACCGTCGCCGCCAGATCGGGCGTTGCGACGACGATGTGATCGAGGCGTGCGGGAATGGTGTTCATCCCACCCGAGCCTACGCGCCCGGGTCCGCGTCGCTGCTGATTCCTTGAGCTCCGCGAGGCTGTGGAAACCCGATGAAAGCGGTGTATCCGCCTCGAACCCAATGCCAGTGAGCGGGCGTTCGTCATCTCACGAGTACTCATGAGTACTTGTATGCATCGCTGGACAACGGCAGCTGCGAGGCGAAATTTTCGGTTTGATCGCATCCCTGGGACTCGAACGTCCGTCCGCCTAGGCTCGTTCCCATGTCCGACCGGCTGCTTGTCTACACCCGCACCACCGCCTACCGCCACGACTCAATCCCGGACGCCGTCGCTGCCGTACGCGCCATGGACGAGTTCGCCGTGGACCACACCGAGGATCCAGCCGCCCTGGAAGCCTCGCTGGACGGGTACGCGGCCGTGGTCTTCCTCTCCACGAGCGGTGAGGTGCTGACCTCGGCCGGACGGCAACGGCTCGCCGAATACGTCGAGGCGGGCGGCGGTTTCGCCGGGGTACACGCGGCTGCCTGCACGGAGTACGACTGGCCGTACTACGGCGAACTCCTCGGTGCCCGCTTCGACCGCCATCCCCGGTACCAGCCCGGCAAGGCGGTGATCGAGGACCACGACCACCCCGCCACCCGCTCTCTGCCGACCGTCTGGGACTTCACCGACGAGTGGTACGACTTCCGCGCCAACCCGCGCGGGCAGGTACGGGTCCTCGCCGTCGCCGACGAGTCGTCGTACGAGGGCGGCGGAATGGGCGCCGACCACCCCCTGGTGTGGTGCCGTGAGCAGGGGCAGGGACGCGTTTTCTACACAGCCCTCGGTCACGCGGCCGAGGCCTACCGGGACCCCGACTTCCTCACGCATCTGCGAGGCGGGATCACCTGGGCAGCCGGGGTACGGGACTGAAACCCAGTGGCGTTTCTTAGGTGAACCACATGCGCCATGTTCTGTCTCCGGCTTCGACTTCGCGACCCATGAGGCCGTGACCCCGTGACCCCGTCCTCACCGAACTAACGCGGACGGACGGGCGGTTGGCCGCACCGGACATCGCGAGCGGGGTCGGCGTCGCGACTGTCACCCGCCTGACAGAGGCAACATCGACCGCGGCCGTCCCGCAGTAGAAAACACGGCAGAAACGCAGGAAACGGCGAACAGCAGGCGCGACCGTCAGCCCCGCGGTGGTGCCGTGCTCTGCCGCTGCACGAGCCGCGTCGACAGTTCGGTCCGCGTCCCTTCCGGGCGTTCCCCGTCCATCATCCGCACCAGCAGCCGGAGGGCCGTCGCCGCCATCTCGGCCAGCGGCTGGCGGACGGTGGTGAGGGCGGGAGTGGTCCAGCGAGACTCCGGAAGGTCGTCGAAACCGACGACGCTGACGTCGTGCGGAACCCTTAACCCCCGTTCCCCCAGGGCCTGGTAGACCCCGAGGGCCATACGGTCGGAGCAGACGAAGACGGCCGTCGGGGGCACGGGAAGGTCGAGCAGTTCGACCATGCGACGGTGGGCGACGGACTCGTCGAAGCCGCCGTTGCGAAGGTACTCGGGGCGGTGCGCCAGTCCGGCTGAGGCCAACGCAGAGCGGTAGCCGGCGACGCGGGCACTGCTGCACATCTTGCGGCGGGGTCCGGCGATCACGGCGATGCGTTCGTGGCCGAGAGCCAGCAGGTGCTCGGTCGCCGTCACCCCGCCCTGCCAGTTCGCCGCGCCCACGGACACCACCCCGGGCGGTGGTTCGACCACGGGGTCGATCATCACGAAAGGGGTGCGGTGCTGTTCCAGCCAGGCGTACTGAGAGTCCGTCAACTCCGTCAGGTTGAACAGGACTCCGGCCGAACCGCGTACGGTCAGCTTGTCCAGCCAGCCGCGTTGCGGGCGGCCGACGCGGGTGCGGGACAGGGCCGCCGAGACGACCACGTCCAGACCTGCGTCGTGCGCCGCCTCCTCCACACCGTGCAGCACAGCTCCCGACCAGGAACTGTCCAGCGAGTGCACGACTAGGTCGACCAACCGGGGCGGCTTCGTCGCGTCGAAGCGCGGTCTGCGGACGTACCCGAGCCGGTCCAGAGCCTCCGTGACCCGGCGTCGGGTTTCGGGAGCGACGTCCTCGCGACCGTTGACCACCTTGGAGGCCGTCGGCACGGACACCCCCGCCTCGCGAGCCACGACTGCCAGGGTAGGCCCGGCCGTCACGCTCGCACTCGCCGTACGCACCATCGGGAACCACCTCTCCGGCCCGCCCGAGGGCCAGCGAAAGTTCGACCAGCGCACTTTCGGAGCCGATCCGGAAACGGACGGCTTGCAGAAAGCGCTTGCTATCCTAGGTGTGCCTCAGCGTGACGTGAAGACGCCGGGAAACGCGAGATCATGAGCGACTGAATTTTCGAAACTCCGAACACGTGGGACGGCGGACGACGACGGGCCACCTCCGTCCGGAAGCGGGTGTGGGCGGCGTTACCGGGGGTGGCGAATCCCGGGGACCCAGGGGATCCGGTGTGGCCGTGGGGAGCGGCAGTGCCGGCGGCTGCCGGGCGCCGGCTGCCAGCTGCCGGTCGCCGCGAGGGTGTCGAGTCGGTGCGGGCAGTTTCCGAACGGCGAACGGCATGAGCGGCTCTACGTCGACGTGCAGCTCAACCGGAAGTCCCGGAAGTCCGCGGTGAAGGACGCGTCGACCAAGTCCCGGACGTGGATTCCCGCCAGGGTGCCGGTGAAGCGCAGCCGCCCGCCGTGGTCGTCCGACAGTCGACCGGCGTCCAGCGGCCGACCGACCGGTATGCGCACGCCGTCGCGCATGTACCAGAAACGCGCTTCCACCCCGTCGACCGTCACGCCCAGCGTGACCGGCGCACTCGCGTCGACATCCACGACCGCCGCCTGCCGCGCACCCTTCTCGTCGCGTTCCACCAGGCTGAGCACCGTCCGTCCCGCACCGCGCCACTGCTGCCCGCGCTGCGGCTCGGCCGCGGGCTCCGCCCAGGTCAGATCGAGCGAGAGATATGCCTCCGAGTCGTAGCGAAGAATCAGCCCGGCGGCCTGCGTGTAGGTGAAGGGTGTGGCCTGGACGGTGACTTGGACCGTAGATCGGTGCTCCGTGAGGCGCTGCGCGAGCAGACTCTGCGCCCAGAGTGATTCCGGACCGTGCCGCCCGCGCAGCCGGATCCAGCCCGGCCGGGAGTCGAGATCCGCCCACGAGGAATCCGGCGGTTCGCGCAGAGTGCTCCAGGGCCAGCCCAACGGGCCGGCAGGGATCGCTGGTCGGGGGACATCGCAGGAGGCTGAGGGCACGGTGACCTCGACTGCCGGATGCCAACCACCCTGTCGTAGACGGGGTTTGCCCTCCGCGTCCCAGATCACCGCCTGGATAGCGGTTTCCCGGCCGAGCGTGCAGCGAGGGCCGTTCGCCGTGTGGAGCGGGCGGGCCGTGAGGTGGCTCAGAAACCACTCGCCGTCCGGTGTCTCCACCAGCTCGGCGTGCCCGGCCTTCTGCAGCGGCAGCTCCGGGTCGTCGCGCGAGGTGAGCAACGGCCGCTCGTCGAGTTCGTATGGGCCGGTGCGGGTGCGGCTGCGGGCGGTGCGGACACCGTGCTCGAAACCGGTTCCACCCTCTGCGAGAACGAGGTGGTACCAGCCGTCGCGAGCCACCAACTTCGGTCCCTCGACGAGCCGTTCATGCTGCAGGAGGAGGTGGGTGTCGCCGACCGCGGCCAGTGTTTCACGGTCCAGCTCGGTCAGGACGATGCCCGCAAAGCGGTGTCCCCCCGGGCGGTGGTCGTTCTGGAGATTGAGCAGCCAGAGCCGGCCCTGCTCGTGGAAGAGGGCGGGATCGAAACCGTGACTGGCCACGCGACGCGGCGGCGTCCAGGGACCGGTCACGTCGGTGGCCGTGGTCACGTAGGCGTCCTGGTCGAAGTACGGCGTGCCGACGGACCGGACGACCGCGTAGACCACCCAGTAACGCTCACCGTCCCAGCTCAGCGACGGGGCCCAGATGCCGCCCGAGTCGGGCACGCCGGCCAACGTTCCTCCGGGAGCGGCCCCTTGGACGTGGCCCGTGTACTCCCAGCGCGCCAGATCTCGCGAGCGATGGATCGGGATCGTCGGAAACCACTCGAAGGAACTGGTTGCCACGTAGTACCAGTCGCCGACCCGGATCAGAGAGGGATCAGGCGCGAAACCGCGGATCACGGGATTGCGCAGGACGGTCACTTCAGCGCCCCCAGCGTGACCCCGGACCGCCAGTAGCGACGCATGGCGACCATCATGATCGCCATCGGGACGATGGACAGCAGCGCGCCGGTGAGCACCAGGCTGGTGAGATCGACGCCCGATTCCAGGCGCTTGCCGCTCCAGTTGTAGAGGCCGATGTTCAGGGTCCAGTTCTTCTCGCCGCGCAGCACGGTCAGCGGCAGGAAGAAGGAGTTCCAGGTGTTGACGAAGGCCAGCAGAAACACGGTGGCGCCGCCCGTCGTCATCATCCGCAACACGATGCTGACGAAAATGCGCAGTTCGCCTGCGCCGTCCAAGCGAGCAGCCTCGAGGAGCTCGAAGGGAATCGTGGCCTCGGTGTACACCTTGGCGAGGTACACGCTGAAGGGGTTGATCAGGCAGGGGATCAGCATCGCCCACGGGGTGTCGACCAGGCCGATCTCAGAGAACAGCAGGTACAGCGGGAGCGTGAGCAGGGCGATCGGGATCAGGAAAGAGCCCACCACACAGGCGAAGACGACGGAGCGCCCGGGAAACTCGAAGCGTGCCAGACCGTAACCGGTTGCGAGCGCGATCACGGTGCCGCCGAGCGAGCCGACCCCGGCATACAGCAATGAGTTGGCTGTCCAGCGCAGGAAGATGCCGTCCTCGTAGGTGAACAGCTGGTGCAGGTTGTCCCAGAGGTGCATGCTCGAGAACCACAGCCCGTTGCTCTGGTAGAGCCCGGTGCGGTCCTTGGTGGCGGCGACGATCAGCCACCACACAGGAAACAGGCTGTAAACGCTTGCCAGGACCAGTCCCAGGAGCAGGAACCGCTGGCCGCCACGGGAACGGGCGGCGGCGTCGGGTTTCGCGCGGCGGTGCACCGCAGGTACCGGGCTCTGCTGTGCACGGTCTTCGGTGAGCGTCATCAGTCGGCCTCCCTCGACGTCAGCCGGTAGAAGAGGAAGGACGCGACGCCCAGGATCAGTGCCAGCAGCACCGACAGGGCGGCGGCGTAGTGGTAGTTGCCGGCGTTGAAAGCCTGGTTGTAGATGATCATGATCGGCGTGAAGCTGTCGTTCACGGTCTGCGGAGTGACGTTCCGGAACAGCGCCGGTTCATTGAAGATCTGCAGCATCTGGATGACGGAGAGCAGACCCGTCAGCACCAACGCCCCACGCACATAAGGCACTTTGATGCTGCGGGCGATCCGGATCTCCGAGGCGCCATCCAGTCGGGCGGCCTCGAACAGCTCTCGGGGCACGGCTTGGAGCGCGGAGTAGATGATCACCATGTTGTAGCCGATGCCGTGCCAGGTGAGCAGATTGCCGATCGACGGCCAGACCAGGGACGGCGAGAAGAAGTTCCAGTCGGCGCCGAACAGTTTCCCCAGCGGAGTCAGCGGACCGACGTCCGGGCTGTAGAGGTTGATCCACACGATCGCGGCGACAACCCCGGGAATCATGTACGGGACCAGCAGCAGGATCCGGAACCGGCTCGCGGCACGTGACGTGAGCGCGTCGAGGAACAGCGCCAGCGCCAGGCTGACCAACAGCATCACCGGGATCTGCACACAGGCGAACAGCACGACGCGCAGGATGGAGCTCAGAAACGCCGAATCGGTCAGGCCCTGCCGGTAGTTGTCCAGGCCGGCGAATGTCTCCGTCGCACCACCGAGACCCAGTCCGGACTGTTGGGTGCGGAACAGGGACTGATAAACGGCATAGCCGATCGGTACCAGATACAGGAACACGAAGCCGAGCTGGAAGGGCACTGTGAAGGCGGCGCCCTTCCAGCGCAGGGAATGAATCATCGGTTGAGCCTCAGCCTTCGACGCTGATGCCGCGGGACTTCAGGTCGTTGACCGTCCACTCCTGCATGTGCGCCAGCAGATCGGTGACTTTCTGGTCCTTGCTGACGACCTTGGCCCAACCGGCCTGCAGCTCGGTGAACATGGCCGTCCAGTCGGGGCCGAAGGTCCAGTCGGCGGTAACCGTTTTCAGGCTGTCCTTCACGATCTGCTGGGCGGGTTCGTAGTTCGCGCCGAGGAGCTTGTCGGAGATCGCCTCGCCGACGTACGCGTTGCTGTCGGCCAGCGCCGGCATCACACCGTTGCCCGTGGTCGGGCTGGCCATCGTCTTGACCGCGCCGCTGTCGGTGGACATCCACAGCGCCGCTTCCGCCGCCTGCTGCCGGTTCTTGCACTCCTTGGTCACCAGGGTCACGCCACCGCTCTGGTTGGTGCCCGCCGGGGTCTTGGCCACCTCGCCCGCGAACGTCGGCCAGGGCGTGAGCGCCCACTTGCCGAAGGACTTGGTGAAGTTCTGCACCATGCCGGCCATCTGCCAGGTGGAGATCTGCCGGGTGGCGGTGCCGCCGTTGTCGTAGTTGCGCTGTACGGCGGCGTAGTCGGCGAAGGAGAGCGTGGAGTTGAGATCGTTGTCGACGATCTCCTGGATCACCTGCGCGGCCTTGAGCGTTCCCTCGTCCTGGAAATTCACCTTCCAGGAGTTTCCGTCGATGGAGTACCAGTGCGCGCCGGCCTGCATGGCGAGCACTTCCAGGGTGCTGGGATCCTCACCGGCGTAGTTGGTGATCTTGATGCCGTGCTTCTTGAGCTCCTTGCCCGCGGCTATGAAGTCGTCCCAGGTCTTAGGTGCCTTCAAGTCGTACTTGGTGAAGAGGTCGGTGCGGTAGATGGTGAATGCGGGCGCGGAACTGGTCGGCACGCCGTAGACCTTGCCCTGTACCTGCCCGGCGGCCCAGGAACCGGCGTTGAACTTGTCCTTGCTCGACTCGACGTACTTCGTGATGTCGGCGAGCGCGCCCTGCGAAACCCAACTGGTCACATACTCGGCGGTGTTCTGCACCAGGCAGGGCGCGTTGCCCGCCTTGACCGCGTTGGTGAGCTGCTTCTGCATGGTCAACTGGTCAGTCACCTTGGTGTACTTCAGCTGAATGTCCTTGTGGGAGGCGTTGAACGCCTTGACGACCGCCTTCTGTCCGTTGGCCCAGCCCCAGTAGGGGAGGGTGACCGGGCCGGACGCCGAGGAGTCCCCGTCGCCCGACCCGCCGCAGGCGGAGAGCAGACCTGTCAGCGCCAGGCCGGCTGCGGCGGCGCGGGCGAACCTTCTCCTGGAACTGGTGGAGTTCATCTGACCGTGATCCTTCGGAAAGTAGGCGTCTCGGAATGAGAGAGCGCGGCTCGGTACTGGCCGGGAACGGCGGGCGAGAGGGCCGGACGACGTCGGCGAAGCAGAAGCGGTAGTAACCGGTTGCTGCGACGGTAGGCCGAGGCATCCGGGCATATCAAGGGCCGTGCAGGAAAATGTTGATTCGCGTTGACGGGGCCGTGCCGCACTGCCGAGTGACCGAGGCCGCAGATGCCTACATAGAGGCAGGTCAGGGAAGGCTGCCCGTCGACTGACGAAGAGTGTTGCCGGGCCTCCGGGGAGGCCCGCAACCTCGGAAGCAGGAGGGGAAAACGTTTACGTAACTAGATCGAGGAACCGGCCCCACTCGACGAGGCGGCTTACCGAGACCGCTTCGGCGGCCGTACCGAGTCCCGTACGACGACATGAGTGCCCAGCACCAGGTGCTCGGCGTCCGTGCCCTTGCGCCGGGCGGCGGCTCCGGGACCCTCCCGACGGTCGGCCACCGCGCGCAGGGCGACCCGGCCCATCTCCTCGTACGGCACATGGACCGTGGTCAGTTGGGGGGTGAGCTGGGACGCCAGCGGGATGTCGTCGTAGCCCGTGATCGACACGTCGTCCGGCACCCGCAGACCTGCCGCGCGCACCGCCTGCATGGCGCCCGCGGCGACGATGTCGGTCCCGGCGAGCACGGCGGTGAAGTCCGGCGTCTCATGCAGGGCCGCCTCCACCGCCGCATACCCGTGCTCGTCGTCGTACGGACCGTGCCGCACCAGCCCCGGGTCGAACGGCACGCCGTACGCCTCGAAAGCCCGGCGCGCGCCCTTCAACCTGCCCTGAGCTGTGGTGAGTCCGGCGGGTCCGGGCAGGACCAGGACGCGCCGATGCCCTGCCGAGAGCAGGTGGCTGGCCATGGCATACGCGCCCGATTCGTTGTCGTAGTCGACCGTGGTGGCCGGGACGTCGCCGTCCAGCGGCGGCCTGCCGACCAGGACCAGATGCGAGCCGGCCGCGTCCAGGGAACGAGCGAAGCGGGCCATGCGCAGCTGGTACTCGTCGTAGTCGTAGGCGCCGCCGAGCAGCACCACTGCGGCGACGCCCTGCTGACGCATGAGGTTGACCAGGGCGAGCTCACGTTCGGGGTCGTCGCCGGTGGTGCCGACGAGCGACAGCCAGCCGCGCAGCGTGGCCGCGCCCTCGACCCCCTTCGCCACGTGGGCGAACGCCGCGCCGGTGATGTTGTTGATCAGTATCGCCACGGTAGGGGTGCCACCACCGGCCAGGGAACGGGCGTGCGCGTTGGTGACGTAGTCCAGGTCGCGGACGGCCCGCATCACGTTGCTGCGCAACGCGTCCGAGACCGGGTAGTTGCCCGACAGAACTCGGGAAACGCTTGCTACGGAAACGTCCGCGCGTTTCGCCACGTCCCGGATGGTCGCCCGACCGCCTCTATCGGTCGTCCTGCGCTGACTCACGTTGCGGCTCCTTCACCGTCGTCGGTGCCGTCGTGGGGCACCTCGGAGGCCACGGTTGCGGACATCGTCGTGGCCTGATCACCGGACTGACGAGGCCTGGCCCCGCGTCGGTGCGGGAACCGTATCCCAATGTTCTTCCAGGTGGACCGGCCTGTGGATAACCCCGACGACGGCTGACGGCAGCGACGCGGACACCGGGATGGACGTGCGCATCAGGCCACCCTGACAAGGTCTGCGTGGCGCACTTCATGCGTCAGCGGCAACCCTTCGGCCAGCCGCTCCAACTCGTCGACGACGATGCGGCCGAGCCGCTCCAGCTCGTTGCCGAGGGACCCGGCGATATGAGGGGTGAGGAAGACGTTCGGCAACCGGTACAGCGGGGAGTCCGCGGGCAGCGGCTCGGGTTCGGTCACGTCCAGAACCGCGTGGAGCCGGCCGGAGACCAGTTCCTCGGTGAGTGCTGCGTGGTCGACCAGGGCACCTCGGGAGGTGTTGATGAGCACGCCGCCGTCGCGGATCAGGGCGAGCCGGGCCGGGTTGAGCATGTGATGGGTCTCGGGGATGTCCGGGGCGTGCAGGCTGACGATGTCGCTGCGCCGGAGCAGATCCTCCAGGGAGAGCAACTGCGCGCCTAGATCGGCGGCTTCGGCTGTGTCCACGTACGGATCGTGGAGGAGGACGTCGAAGTCGTACGGGCGCAGCAGTTCCAGGAGGCGGCGCCCGACACGTGAGGCGCCGATGACTCCGATCCGACGGCCGAGGTTGCCGATGGCCGCGGTCTCGGCTGCGGTCGGCTGAGCGTGGGTGCGACGGAAACGCTCACGGTGGACGAATGCGTCCTTCCCGGCGAGCAGGATCATCGCGAGGGTGTACTCGGCGACCGGGAGGGCGTTGCCGGTAACGGCGCTGGAGACGGTTACTCCCCGGTTCCACACGTCCTCGCCGACCAGTGAGCGGACCGAGCCGGCGGCGTGCAGGACCGTGTGCAGTCGGGGTGCCGAGGCGAGGATGCCCGCATCGAGGCGTGGGCAGCCCCAGCCGGTGATCAGGACCTCGGCGCCGGCAAGCGCCGAAGCGGCGGCGGGATCGGAGAAATCCTGCACGACGAGCGCAGGGTCGATCTCGGCCGTTCGCCGCAACCGGGCCACGAGGGGCGCGGGGAACAGCAGGGGTAGATGCACCGGATCCATGGCGAACACGGCCCTGGGCAACTGGGCGCTGGGCATGACTCTCCTGAGGTGCGTGGGAAACATTTTCTGAAAGCGTCTTCTACCGTAGATCTGGCGTGGAGACATGGTCAATCGCTCGGAGCGATCGCTGGAGCGGAAGTCCTTGCCCGGCGGATTCCGGGGTAACTGTCCTCTTCTGTCCGGCTGTTGAGCTGGCGATGAGGGTAGGTCTCGTCGTATATGCGTGCTGACGAAACCGGTTTCCGAGCCCCTGAGGGTGCGGGCTCGGGGAACGGAGAGATCCGGGTTGCTGGTGAGCGGGGCCACAACCGGTTGCTGCTTTCTTCGTCGAAAAGCGGACCTCGGTCAGCCGACCCCGGTGGCCCGATCCGGTCGGACCTTTCGAGGATCGGGATTCGGCCCGTGCGGTCTGATTTCCGCAGGTCAGATGGATGTCCTCAGAGTCCGACAGACGAGCCATAGGTAGCCGGAGAACGCATCCGAGCAACGCACAGGGTTTTCGAAAGTCCGCGAGGACCCTTGACGGGCTATCGGGAGCGGAAGAAGCTCTGGCCACTTGGTCGTAGCAACCGGTTCCTACCTGTTACTACGACGGCATCCGCGATCTGTCGGGCTCGCCTCCCCGAGCCCGGACATGCTCCAGCCCCGAAACAGAAGGCGAGGTCCGATGCGCCCCCATGCCGGTGCTCCCCCGAGTCGCCGCCGTTTCCTCGCCCTCGCGGCCGGCGGCGCGGTGGCCGGTTCGGCGGCGCTCAACGGATGTGCGATGCAGGTCTCGACCGGCGTGAGCGGGCCAGGTGAGACCGTCACGCTGATGGTCAAGCCCGACGACATCTCCCCGGAACTGATCAAGCAGGCGCAGAACGACATCGGCGTCAAGATCGTCACGGTCAGGTACGACATCACCAAGTTGATCGGGATGATGACCAATGGCAGCCCGCCCGACCTGGTGCGCGGCGTCGGAGCCGTGGACGCGCCCTACTTCGCGGCGCGGGACGTGATGGAGGAACTGGACCCCTACTTCGCGGCGAGCAGCGTCCTCAAGGCAGACGACCTGGACCCGGTCAACGACCTGTGGCGCTACGACGGCCGTACGCAGGGCAAGGGCCCGCGCTACGGCATGGCCAAGGACTTCTCGCAGGACTCCATGTACTGGTACAACACCGCGCTCTTCGACAAGGCGGGTGTCGACCTTCCGCCGGAGACCGAGCCGGTGACATACGAGCAGTGGCTGGAGAGTGCCAAGCGGCTCACCCAACGGAGGAACGGACAGACAACCGTTTTCGGCGGCAGTTACAACGGCGTCCTCACCCCCAACCTCCTCGCCAGTCTGACCGTGTCCGCCGGCGGCAGCCTCTTCAGCGACGACTTCTCCCGGGTCGACTTCACCACGCCCGAGGCCCGCAAGGCCCTGGGCTGGTACGTCGAATACTGCAGGGCCAGGGTCGGACCCAGCGTCATCCAACCGGACCCGAACACCTGGGACGGCCCCACCTATCAAGCGAACCGTATGGCCATGTCGAACTCGGGTTACTGGCTCGGCGGTCTGATCAACGGAGACGAAAAGCTGGCACCGCTTTCCCGACTCGCCCCGGCTCCGGTTTTCGAAGGCGGCGCGAGGATCAGCCCCTGCCAGGCCGGGACCGGCCTGTGGATGCCGAGAAAAGCACGTAACAAGGACGCCGCCTGGCGGGTCTTCGAGTGGTTCTTCGGCGAGGCCCCGGCCGAGGCGCGAGCCTCCAGTGGTTGGGGCATCCCCACCCTGAAATCCCTGCGGCATCTGATGCCAAGTCAGAAAAGCTATCAGCAGCGGGTGTTGGAGGTGCAGGAGGCGGAACTCCAGTACTTCTCGGTGATCGCCTTCACTCCGTACGCCACGGCGGACTCCCTCTACGCCCTCTTCAACCAGATCGCCCCGGCCGCGATGAAGGGCGACATGACTGTCGACACCCTCGCCGGACGGCTGAACTCGGCGATGAACAAACAGCTCGAACGCGGTAAGGAGCAAGTGGGATGACGGTTGGTCACATCGCGTCGGTGTCGGACCGGGCAGGCTCCCGGACGGGTTCTGACGGGGCTCGCGCCACGGTCCGGCCGCTGACTTCCATGACCACGCGCAGGCATCGGGCGTTCTACCTCTTCGCCTCGCCCTGGATCATAGGGTTTCTCCTGCTGACCATCGTTCCGATGGCCTATGCGCTGTGGCTGAGCTTCACCACGTTCGACGGAATCTCGCCCAATTGGCGTTATGTCGGCCTCGGCAACTACCGCGAACTGTTCGCAGACTCCCAGACCTGGGACGCTCTGCGTCGCACCGGTCTGTTCGCCGTGACCTCGGTGCCGCTGTCGATCGCCGCCGGGCTCGGGCTCGCCGTCCTCGTCAATCGGCCACTCAAGGCGCGCGGGCTGTTCCGCACGTTGCTGTATCTGCCGGCCGTGGTTCCTCCGGTGGGTGCCGGCCTGGCCTTCAAAGCGCTTTTCGACCAGAACTCCGGTGCCGCCAACGGTGTGTTGACCCTTTTCGGATTCGACGCCCTCGGCTGGCTCAACGACCCCTACGCCCGCTACGTCCTGCTGATGACCGTGCTGTGGAGTGCCGGAAACATCATGATCATCTCGCTGGCCGGGCTCCAGGACGTGCCTCGCGAACTCCACGAGGCGGCCCACCTCGACGGAGCGAGCGCCTGGCGGACCTTCCGCAGCATCACCGTGCCGCTTCTGTCGCCGGTTCTGCTCTTTCAGACGGTGACCGGTGTGATCGCCTCCGTGCAGACCGTCATGCCGTTGCTGCTGTCACCGGACGGCACCACGCAGGGCGTCACCGCGATCGCCCAGTCCAACTACATGTACATGATGCATGTGTTCGCCGATTACTTCGCACTCGGCCGCTACGGCTACGCCTCCGCACTGCTGTGGGTGCTCTTCGTCCTGATCCTCATCGTGACCGGACTCATCTTCAGATTCACGTCCGGCGTGGTGTTCTACAACGTCGACCCGGAGGCGAAGAAGTGACCGCCACCAGTCCGACCACCGGCCCCGCCACCGGTCTGCCGGCCACCTCCGCGCCCCGGATGCGGGTCCGCGCCAACCGCCTCGTCCTCTATACCGCTCTCGTAGCGGTTACCGGGCTCTTCACCGGACCCTTCGGCTGGCTCGTCCTCACCGGACTGAAGACCCCGGCCGAACTGGCCGCCTCGCCCGTCCACTGGCTGCCCGACCACTTCCAGTGGCGCAACTTCACCGACGCGTATCAGCTCATCGACTTTCTGGGCTACGCCCGAAACTCCCTCATCATCGCGACTCTTTACGCCACCCTCGTCACCCTCAGCTCTGCCTGGGTCGGCTTCGGTTTCGCCCGGCTGGACGCGCCCGGAAGGAAGATGCTCTTCGGCATCCTGGTCGGCTCGATGATGCTGCCCCAGCTCATCACCCTGTTGCCCACTTACCTGATCTTCGCCAAGCTCGGCATGGTCGACACCTACTGGCCTTGGGTGCTGTGGGGTCTGGCCGCCGCGCCCTACCTGGTCTTCCTCTTCCGGCAGTTCTTCGCCGGCCTGCCACGCGAGCTGGAGGAGGCCGCGATCGTGGACGGCTGTGGCTACACCGGTGTCTTCTGGCGGATCTTCCTGCCGCAGTCCTGGCCCGTGCTCTCCGCGAGCTTCGTGATCGCGTTCACCTGGACGTGGGGCGACTACATCGCTCCCCAACTCCTGCTCTCCACCGACCGGTCCACGCTCGCCGTCGCCGTCATGTCCACGTACGTCAACCCGGCGGGCACTCCCGCCACCAATCTCCAGGCCGCGGCCTCGGTGATGTACGTCGTGCCCATCCTGCTGATCTTCCTCGTCGCCCAGCGCGGCTTCGTCGCAGGGATGTCGACGTCCGGTCTCAAGTAGCCCGACGTTCGACGCCCCCTAGTAACCGCTTTCCGACCTGTTGCAAGGAGTCATGCATGAACACGCCCCTGTCCCGCCGTACCGCCCTCCAGGCGGCAGGCGCAACCGTGCTAGCGGTCGGCCTGTCCAGCGGTCTCACGGCCACGGCGGCTCACGCGGACGACGACAACTCCGCCCCGAAGCTGGTCACTTACCCGCGCCCGGCGACGCTGCCGACCAACACCGGTTTCAAGGTCCGCGTCCGCACCGCTCCCGACGGCGAGTGGCAGACCCTCGACATCTACCGGCCTCAACTGGAGGAGATCAACGCCACGACCGGTTCCGGCAAGGTCTACAACACCTCGATGGTCTACTTCGACTTCCGCGGCTCCGTGGAAGTGGAGGTCACCTACCTCAAGGGCGGCACCACCAAGGCCAGAGTGCGGCCGGACGCGCTGGGCATCACCCCTGAACTCCTCGGTGACACCCTGCGTTTCACCCTCAACGAGCCGCGCGACATCGTCGTCCAGATCAACGACGAGATCTTCGACTGTCTGCACGTCATCACCAACCACATCGACCCGCACCCGCCCTGCGCCGACGACCCGGACGTCATCTACTTCGGCCCCGGCGTGCACAAGGTCACCGGCAATGTCCTCACCGTGCCCAGCGGCAAGACCGTCCATCTGGCGGGCGGCGCCGTCCTGACTGCGCAGGTCTATTTCAAGGACGTCGAGAAGGCGGCCCTCACCGGTCACGGCATGCTCCACGCCGGCCCCGGGGGCATCCTCTGCGAGGGCAGCAAGAACATCCGTGTCCAGGACGTCATCATCATGAATCCGAACGGCTATGCCGGCACCTTCGGCGAGAGCGAGAACGTCCACATCAGGAAGGCCCGTTCGTTCAGCTCGAAGGGCAATGGAGACGGTTTCGACGTCTTCTCCTCGACCGGGATCGTCTTCGACGGCTGTTTCATGCGCAACTCGGACGACTGCTTCGCCATCTATGCCCACCGCTGGGACTACTACGGCGACACCCGCGACATCACCATCCAGAACTGCACCCTGTGGGCGGACGTCGCGCACCCCATCAACGTCGGCACACACGGCAACACGGACGCCCCCGAGATGATCGAGAACCTGGTCATCAAGAACCTCGACATCCTTGATCACCGTGAGCCTCAGATGGGGTACCAGGGGTGTATCGCCCTCAACCCCGGTGACTCCAACCTGATCAAGAACGTTCGCATCGAGGACGTCCGGATCGAGGACTTCCGCCAGGGCCAGGTCATCCACATGCGGATCATGTACAACACGAAGTACAACACCTCGGCCGGCCGCGGCATCGAGGATGTCTACCTCAAGAACCTCAGCTACACCGGCACGCACGCCAACCCGTCGCTCTTCCTCGGCTACGACGCCGAACACGCCATCAAGAACGTCACCTTCGAGAACCTGGTGATCAACGGGCAGGTCATCGCCGACTCGATGAAGAAGCCCAGCTGGTACTACACCACCGACGCCATGCAGTGGTTCTACAACGAGCACGTGCTGAACCTGAAGTTCCTCACCACCGCCGAGGCGGAGGCGGCAGCGCAGTGAGCCCGATCAGCCGCCGCGGACTGCTGGCCTCCTCCACCGCAGCGCTGCTTGCGGCGGGCACCAACACCCTGTTCGTGCCCGCGGCTCGAGCGGTGGCGGGGACGACGAGCGGCGACGGGCCCGCCTTCGCCTTCACGCACCCAGGGCTGCTGCACAGCGCGGCCGATGTCGCCCGTATGAAGTCCGCCGTCGACGGCCGACAGTCGCCTGTCTACGACGGCTATCTCGCGCTCGCCGCACACAGTCGATCGCAGACTGCATACACCATTCAGAACACGGGCCAGATCGCCTCCTGGGGCCGCGGCCCCGCCAACTTCCAGAACCAGGCCGTCGCCGACTCCGCAGCCGCCTATCAGAACGCCCTGCTCTGGGCTGTCACCGGCGACCGTGCCCACGCCGACAAGGCTCGCGACATCCTCAATGCCTGGACGGCTTCTCTCACCGTGATCACGGGAGCCGACGGCCCGCTCGGCACCGGTCTACAGGCCTTCAAATTCGCCAACGCGGCCGAACTGCTCCGCCACACCGGCTACGACGGATGGGCGGACTCCGACATCGCGCGCTGCGAGGAGTCCTTTCTGAACGTCTGGTATCCGGCAGTTTCCGGATACATGCTCTACGCCAACGGGAACTGGGACCTGACGGCTGTTCAGACCATTCTGGCCATCGGTGTGTTCTGCGAGGAGCGAACCCTGTTCGAGGACGCTCTTCGCTTCGCCGCGGCCGGTGCCGGCAACGGCAGCGTGGCCCATCGTGTCGTCACGGGGGAGGGGCAGGGCCAGGAGTCGGGTCGCGACCAAGGTCATGAGCAGCTCGCTGTCGGCCTCATGGGCGCCGCCGCCCAGGTCGCCTGGAACCAGGGCGTCGACCTGTGGGGATACGACGGCAACCGCATACTGGCCAACGCCGAGTACGCCGCCCGCTACAACCTCGGCGGCGACGTCCCCTTCACTCCCGACCTCGACCGCACCGGGAAGTACATCAAGAAATCGGTTTCAGCGACCGGACGGGGCAACCTGCCTCCGATCTACGAGATGTACTACGCCCACTACGCGGGAGTCCGCGGCCTTGACGCCCCTTATGCCCGGGCGGCCGTGTTCCGTGGCACAGGCGGTGCCCGAGTAGTCGAGGCCAGCAACGACGACCTGCCCGGCTGGGGCACCTTCGCCTACGCGGGCGCGACCGCCCCGACCTCGACCGTTCCCGCCCCACCGGCCGGTGTCACGGCAGTGGGCGAGGCGCGAGCCGTCACTGTGTCCTGGCTGCCGTCCGCCTGGGCGACCGGTTACACGGTCCTACGTGCCTCGGCTCCCGAAGGTCCCTACGAACAGCTCGCGACCGGGGTCGGGGAGCCCGGGTTCACCGACGCCGGCGTGCACGCGGGACGCGTGTATCACTACAGGATCGTCGCCTCCAACTCCGCTGGGCGGAGCGGAAGTTCGACTGCGGCTTCGGCCGCCGCCGGGCTGCCCCGGCCCTGGTCGACGACCGATGTCGGGGCCGTCGCGATCGCCGGCTCGGCCGCCTTCGACGGCGAGCGGTGTCTGCTGGAGGCCTCCGGCAGCGCGGACGCCCACCGCCTCGTGCACCTTCCCCTGCGTGGGGACGGTTCGGTCACCGCCCGGATCGTGTGGCCGCTCAGCTCTCAGTACTCCAGGATCGGCGTCACGGTCCGTGCCTCCCTCGCCCCGGACGCAGCTCATGCCTCGATGCTGATCCAAGGGCTGCCGCTGCACACCTGGAGCGGCGTGTGGACCGTACGGCCCACTGCCGGGGCCCCCGTCTCGGCGACCGGGAGCACGCCCGTGCCTCCCTCCCAACAGACGGCGATCACCACCAAGGCGTCGTTCCCGATCTCAGATCTCGGTGCGCTGCCGGAGTCCGCGACCCCGATCGAAGCCCCGTACGTGGAAGGTGCCGGCGACGGGTATCGGCTGCGCGCGCCGTACTGGGTGCGGGTGACCCGGAAGGGGCGGCGCTACACCGGCTCCATCTCTGCAGACGGTATGCAGTGGACCGTGGTCGGAACGTCGGAGGTCGACGGTATGCCGCATACTGCATACGCTGGCCTCGCCTTCACCTCCTCCCTCGGCGTCGACGAGACGTACGCCGAGACAGGTACCGGCGCATTCGACAACGTCAGCGTCGCCGGTGCCGACGGGGACGTCTGGTGCACACCCCGCCCCACGCGTACCGCCCCCGACCTGCGCGCCGCGGCCGGCGGTGACGGCGTCCGACTGACGTGGACCGACCCCGACCTCTCCGCCCGCTACAGCGTCCTGCGCGCCCCGCGCGCCCATGGCCCCTACCGGGCGATCGCGACCGGCGTCGGCCCTGTCGGCTTCGGCACGCGCATCAGGTACACCGACGTGAGCGGCGCTCCCGGGACGACGTACCACTACGCCGTGACCAAGACCAACTCCTCGGGCCAGGGCCCCCGTTCGGAGCCGATCAGCGCCCTCGCGCCATCCGTCTCCTCGACAGCCGGCGCGGCGACGCCCGCCGAATTCACGCCCCTTCCCGCCCCGTGGACATTCGGCGATCTCGGTGACGTCGTCCTCGATCGACGTGACTACGGAACCCTCGGCGTCGTGGCCGTCCTCACTCCCGGCGAAACGGTCTACGACGGCGGGACGTTCGTGGTGCGCGGCGCGGGATCCGACCTCAACGTCAACTCGCAAGGGATGACAGGTCAGTTCGTTCGGCAGCCCGTCGTAGGGGACAGCGAGATCACCGCACGCCTGCTCTCCCGAGAGGGGGCGACGGCCGACAGGGTCGGTCTGCTGATGGCCAAGTCCCTGTCACCGTTCGATCAGGCGGCCGGTCTGATCGTCACCGGCGGCACGACCGCGCAGCTCATGCTGCGGCCCACGGTCGCGGGCGCTTCCGTCTTCTCGGGCACGACCAACGCGCAGCTCCCCCTGCTCTTGCGGCTGAAACGCACGGGAACCGTTTTCGCCGCCTCCGTCTCCACCGATGACGGCGTCACCTGGACACCCCTCGCAGAGGGCTCGGTCCCCGCTTTCGGCGACGCCCCCTACCACGTGGGCCTCGTGGTCTGCTCCCGCAGTCCGCTGACCCTCGGCACCGCACGGTTCGGCGAGGTGATCGTCACCTCGGCATAGCCAACCCGGATCCCCCACGGATCCGTCTCACGATGGGAGCCGCACCCCATGAGCCGCACATCCCCCCACCACCACAACGATGTGAGCCGCCGCGGTCTGCTGAAGACCGCCGGAGGTCTTACCGCCGCACTCGCCCTGGGCGCGGGCGTCGCATCCGCCGCCGCTACGGCGAGTGCCGCGCCCGCCGCCTTCACCCACCCGGGAATGCTGCACAACGCCGGTGACATCAACCGCGCCAGGGTCAGGGTCGCCGCGGGCACCGACCCCTGGCTGTCCGGCTGGAACAAACTGACCGCCAACGCCCACTCCCAGTCCACCTGGACGCCCAGGGCGACAGCGACGATCATCCGCGGTGGCACCGGCGAGAACTACGGCCTGCTCTACAACGACATCGCCGCTGCCTACCAGAACGCCCTGCGCTGGCGCGTCGGCGGCACCGAGGCCAACGCACAGTGTGCCGCAGGCATCCTCAACGCCTGGGCGACGACACTGACTTCGGTCACCGGCAATGCCGATCGATTCCTCGCCGCCGGCCTCTACGGCTGGCAGTTCGCCAACGTGGCCGAGCTCATGCGGGACTACGACGGCTTCGATCTCTCCGCCTTCCAGGAGATGATGACCAACGTCTTCTACCCGCTCAACAACAGCTTCCTGACCAACCACAACGACGCCTGCATCACCAACTACTGGGCCAACTGGGACCTGTGCAACACGGCCTCCATCCTGGCCATCGGGATCCTCAACGAGGACTCCGCGAAGTACGACCAGGCTGTTTCCTACGCCAAGTCAGGGGCAGGAAACGGTTCCATCGCCCATGCCGTGCCCTACCTGTACACCGACGCGGGCGGCTACGACCTCGGCCAGTGGCAGGAGTCAGGGCGCGACCAGGGACACACCGTCATGGGGATGGGGCAGATGGGCGCGATCTGCGAGATGGCCTGGAACCAGGGCGACGACCTGTACTCCTACGACAGTAAGCGGTTCCTGAAAGCCGCCCAGTACGTCGCAAAGTACAACCTCGGCAACGACGTGCCCTTCACCACCTACACCTGGGGCAGCGGGCAGAACTGCGCGCAGAATGCGCAGACCGTCATCTCCGCCTCGTCCCGCGGGCAGGTCCGCCCGGTGTGGGCGATGCTGCACTACCACTACAACCGGCGTCTCTATCTGGACGACAAGTACATCTCCCAGATGTGCTTCTCCATCGCCCCTGAGGGAGGCGGCGGGGACTACGGGTCCACCAGCGGCGGCTACGACCAGCTCGGTTTCGGCACCCTGATGTACGCCAAATAGCCCTGCTACAGGCTCGTGCACCGGAATACCGTGCGCTGTTGTGGTGCTCTGGTGTTACCGGTGCGCGAGCGCGGCGAAGGGCTGGTGAGCAGGTGGCAGCAGACCAGACGAGTCCCGTGGGCGAGGGCCAGGCGGAACCCGACCCGGATCCCGTCGTCAGGACCCCGTACGGGGCGGTACGCGGGAGATACGAGCACGGCATCGCTGTCTTCCGGGGGATCCCTTACGCGGCACCCCCCTTCGGACCCCGCCGCTTCCGGCCACCCGTGCCGCCCGAGCCCTGGGGCGGGGTGCGCGATGCGGGCGTCTTCGGTCCGACGCCGCCGAAACCGCCGTACTCCGATGCCTTCGCCCCGTATCTGTCCGACCCCGTCGTGCCGGGCGACGACTGTCTCAACCTGAACGTCTGGACGCCCGAGCCCGGTCCGGGTGCTCGGCTGCCCGTCCTTGTGTGGCTGCACGGCGGTGCGCTGACCAGGGGGTCTTCAGCCGTGCCCGTGTACGACGGACGTGGCTTCGCCCGCGATGGAACCGTTTTCGTCTCGATCAACTACCGACTGGGCGTGGAGGGCTACGGACTGTTCCCGGACGCGCCGGCCAACGCCGGACTGCGTGATCAGCTTGCCGCGCTGGAATGGGTCCACCGTTCGATCGGGGCCTTCGGCGGTGACCCTGACAGGGTCACCCTGGCCGGACAGTCCGCCGGTGCCATCAGCGTCGGTGCCCTGATCGCGGCCCCGCAGGCGCAGGGACTGGTCCGGCGGGCCGTCCTGCAGAGCGGACCGCCCGAGGCCATCGAGCGGGACAAGGTCCGGCGCATGGTGCGCCGTATGGCGGCGCGGCTGAAGATCCCTGCCACCGCCGAGGCCTTCGCCGCCGTCGACCGGGACCTGCTGCTGCGCACCCAGGCCGACGTGGGCAGGCTCGGCAGTCCCGTACTGGGCGGGCCCGCCTTCGGCATCGTCGTCGACGGCGACCTCGTCCCGTGCGACCCCCTGGAGGCCCTCGTCGGCGGGGATGCGGCACGCGGCATCGACCTGCTCCTGGGCTGGACCCGCGACGAGTACCGGCTCTGGCTGGTCCCGGGCGGCCTGCTGGAGCACGTCGACCGGCTGGGGCCCGTCGCGCTCGCCGGCGCGATGGCCCGCTGCCGCTGCGGCCACGAGGTGCCGCGCGGCTACCGGGCACTGCACCCCGAGGCCGGCACCGCGGAGATCGTCGGCCAGATGGTCACCGACAACCTGTTGCGTCTGCCCCTGCAACAGCTGGCCGACGTCCGTCCCGGGGCGTCGTACGTGTACGAGTTCGCCTGGCCGTCGCTTCGGCCCGACCTCGGTGCCTGTCATGCCCTCGAGCTCGGCTTCGTCTTCGACACCGGTGCGACGCCCGAGTCCGCGAAGCTTGCCGGGGACGGCGCTCCGCAGGAGCTCGCCGACGCGATGCACAGGGCGTGGACGCGGTTCGTCGCGACAGGTGATCCGGGCTGGGAGGCCTGGGGCGCAGCCCATCCGGTGCGTGTCTTCGGCGAGGTCGACAGCGGACCGTATGAGGGAGACGGTATTTCGCACGAGGTCGACTGCATGTCGTATACCGCATACGGTCTGCGTGATCGTGAGCTGGCCCTCTGGACGATGGAGGCGAAAGGCGGCCTCTCGGGCCAATCCGTCGGCGAGGCGGCGACACCGGACCCATTGTTCGCCAGAACCGTGCGTGCCACAGAGCTGAGATCGGCGATGCGCCGACTGCGCCGGGCCGGAGGAGTGCGGGGCCGCTGACCGCCGGGTCACCACGCCGCGAGGGAACGTGGTGTCCATCCGGACCCGTGTCACCCCGCCGATGGCGAGCCATACCAGTTCCCGGTCGTGATGCGTACCGGTCGTGATGCGCCTCTGCCGTTGTCGTGGCAAACCAATCGCTTCACCTTGCGGCCGAGGAGCCCCTTCCGACGCCCACGACCGAGTCCCGCACCACCACGTGCGTGCCCAGCAAAAGGTGTTCGCCCGGTGCATCGGGGGAGCGGCCCAGCACCGTACGGACGGCGAGGCGGCCCAACTCCTCGTAGGGGACGTGGACCGTGGTCAGGGCGGGACGCAGGTCGCGGGCGAACGGAATGTCGTCGTAACCGGTCAGCGACACGTCGCCCGGCACGTCCAGGCCCGCCTCGTGAAGCGCGGCCAGGGCACCGACCGCGACCATGTCGGTGGCGGCAACGACGGCCGTGAAGTCCAGGTCCTGCTCCAGGGCCCGGCACAGCAGGCGATACCCCGAGTCTCGTGTGAAGTCGCCGTGCAGGATCAGCGCCGGGTCCACGTCGATGCCCCGCTCGCGATGCGCTGCCTTGTAACCGCTTTCCCGCCCCAGTGCCGTGGTGTGGTCCGGCTTGCCTCCAAGGAACAGCACTCGCCGGTGCCCCTGCGCCAGGACGTGCGCGACCATGGCGAACGCACCGCCCTCGTTGTCGTACTCGACGACCGTGACAGGTGCCTCCGGACCCAGTGGCGGGCGTCCGCACAGGACGAGCCGGGACCCGGCGCCCGCCAGCGAATCGGCGATCCGGCGAGTGCGCTCGCGGTACTCCGGCGTGTCGGCGGCACCACCGACCAGGATGACGGCGGCGGCCCGTTGGGCGCGCATGGTCTCCACGAAGTCCAGCTCGTGCCGGACGTCCCCCTCCGTGCTGCACACCAGGCACAGGTGGCCGAGCCGATGCGCCTCGCGTTCCACGCCGTGCGCCATGTGCGCGAACGACGGCCCGGTGATGTCCTCCAGCACGAAGGCCAGCGTCGGCGTCCCGGCGCCTGCGACCGCTTTGGCGCGCGCGTCGGCGACGTAGTCCAGCTCGCCCACCGCCCGCAGCACTCGCCTGCGGGTCTCCGCGCTCACCGGGTACACACCGCCGAGTACCCGGGACACGGTCGACGCGGACACCCCCGCACGGGCCGCCACATCCCGGATCGTGCTGCGTACCGCGTCCACGGACTTCCTCGTCATCCCCGCCCTCCCCTGGGACATCCGGCAGTAACCGGTTTCCCGAGCGGAGGCTAGCAGCGGCGGGCGCGTGGAAAGAGGCTTACCTGGAGGTCAGCGTCCGGGCGATCGACGCGACAGCCTCCGGACCGACCCGGCAGCAGCCGCCGATCAGCCGGGCTCCCGACTCTTGCCAGCCTCGGACCTGTTCGGGGGTGAAGGTGGCGCGGCCGTTCCAGGCGCGGGCCTGCGCGTCCCAGACCTCGCCGCTGTTCGGGTAGACGACGACAGGTTTGCCAGTCACCCGCGCCGCGGTCGCCACGGCGACGTCGACGTCCTCGGGTGCACAGCAGTTGATTCCGACCGCGATCACCTCGTCCGCGTCGGCGGCCAGGGCGAACGCCTCCTCCAGCGGTTGCCCGGCGCGAGTACGGTCACCGGCGATCGAGTACGAGAGCCAGGCCGGCACACCGAGACCGCGCACTGCGCGCAGCAGAGCCTCGGCCTCGTCGGCGTCGGGAACCGTTTCCAGCGCCAACGCGTCGGGCGCGGCGGCAGCCAGCACCTCCAGCCGGGGACGGTGGAAACGCGCCAGTTCCTCGACGCTCAGCCCGTAGCGACCGCGGTATTCGGAACCGTCAGCGAGCATCGCCCCGTACGGCCCCACCGAGGCGGCCACCCACAACGGGTGCGCGACCCCTTTCTCCCGAGCCTGCCGGGCTGCCTCCCGGGCCAGCTCCACGCTCAGCGTGAGCAGCCGGGTCGCCTCCCGGTGGTCGATCCCGCGCTGCGCGAAGCCTTCGAAGGTGGCTTGGTAACTGGAGGTGATCGCCACGTTCGCGCCGGCTTCGAAATAGGCGAGGTGTGCTTCGGTGATCGCCTCGGGCCGCTCGGCGAGCAGCCGTGCCGACCACAGCTCGTCGCTCAGGTCGTGCCCGGCGGACTCAAGCTGGTTCGACATGCCGCCGTCGAGGACGACGGATCCGGCGGCGAGAGCCGTGGCGAGAGAAGTCTCCGCGAGCGGGGTAGGGGTGTCGCTGGTCATGCCACGACGCTAGTCGAAAGCGGCGGAAGACAGCCCGATGCGTCCAGTGAATGAACGGATCGCTCACGATGCGGGATGTCGGTTTCGGTAACGCTTTCCCTCACCCACGCTGCTGCTCGCCGCCCCCTCACCTGGCCTCGCCTCACCATCGAGATCTTCACGCACGTGTGACTGGGTGGGCGCAAGGTGTCTGGGGAGGGCGTGGAGTTCCGGAAAGCGGCGGAGGTCGCCGCTTAGGCTGAAGGGGTGACCACACAGGCCTCGCCCATATCGAGGACGAGTCGCGTGAGATCTTCGGCAAGCGGACGGGACCGGTTCTTCTGGCATCCCTCACGCACAACGAGTCGTTCCTCGACATCTTGGAGAGCCTCCCGCGCGCCTTCAGCCCCCTCGACCTGTGGCCGGCGAACGTTCGTGCGGAACGGTGTTGACAGCGTCGTGTTGGACTGCGCCTTCGCCGGCGAGGTGCGCTCGGCGAGGGCCTCGGAAACTACCTCCCGGACTCTCTTCTCGACCTGTTTCTGCCCGTTGCCTCGCTCTGTGTGCACGCGCGGCGGCTGCCTACGATGCCTACCTGCGAGTGGGCCGCCGAGGCACGCATGCTGGCCCCGCGCTGGGTTTCTCGCAAGCACCGAGCGGCAGCTGACGGAACGTCATGACAGAGAGACGACCGCGGACATTGGCGACCGCGGACGGGGGGAGGGCAGCCAAGCGGATGCTCAGCACCACCTCCCGCGATGGGCCATCGCCCGTGAGTCGGGTCATCGCCCGTGCGCCGAGTGCCGTCCGCCTCGACGCCGTCCTCCGCCCCGCGTTCGCTTGGTCGCCGGGACCAGTAGTGCACCGAGCAGCCCGGCGGCCAGGACGTACGGCCACCAACCGAAAGCGCCACTCTCGGCAGAGCCGACGTTGCGCGCTGCGTCGGTCACGGAATCCGACGAGGCTCGCCCGGGCGCGCTTGCCGAGGGGCTCGCGGTCGTCGCCGTCAGGACCACGTCGTTGCCGTCTCCGGCCTTGTAACTGATCCGGTAAACGGTGTCGGCGAGTTTCACCTCGGCACCCTCGCGCAACCCGTCGAAGGTGCCCGTGATGGGTGTACTACCGGTGTGGTCGAGGACGGTGACTTCCCGCGCAGGGGTCTTCCCGGTCTTGGTGCCAACGTAACTGGAAGCGGTATGAGTACCGGTCGAGCTGGAAGACTTTCCGGAAGCGGTACCAGGACCTGGCGCCGTCGCGGATGCGGCTTCCGTGCCTGCCTCCGTCCTTGCGGCCCTCTCGACACCGGACAGGTCGAGCCCCCCGCCCAAGGTGACCTTGCCGTCCACCTTCAAGGGCGTATTTGCCAGGACGAGTTGACCCTTGTCGTTCTGCGTGTAGGCGCCGGCCACCGTCAGCCCGCCCGTGACCACGCCCTCGTTCGTCACGGCGCCCTTCACTGTGCCCTTGCCGCTTAGTGTGCTCATCACCCGCAGCGCCGAGCCGCCGGTGTCCAGCCGCGCCCCCGCCGACGTCAGCAGGATCGCCCGGCTGTTGGCGAGCGTCGCTCCGCCCTTGAGCGCGAGCGTTCCCTGCTTGACCGTCGTCGTTCCGGTGTAGGTCACGGCGGAGCCGGTGAGGGTCGTCGTCGCAGCTCCGGACTGGACGAGCGAGCCGCCGCCGCCTAGTCGGGACAATGAGAGCGCGTTTCTTGCGTTGTGCACGACGAGCGTGCCGTCGTTCACGATGCGGCGCCGGTCCGTGCCGGTGAGCAGGGAACCGTCTCCCTGCGCCGACCCCAGCCGCAGGACCGCTCCCTTCTTCACGGTTGTCGAACCGTCGTAGTACTGCGCGGCTGCGAAGGTGACGTCGTTGCCCTTGGTCCCGGCTATCACGACGTCGCCGGCACCGGGCGAGGCCAGCGTGTCGTGATACTTGCCGCCCCCGATCGGCGCGCCCAGGGTGACCGGCCCGTTGTAGTCGAACGTCAGCAGGGAGCGCCGTCCGCTGGCTTCGTGCAGATTGATGTAAACGGTGTCTTTTGTTCCCGGCATGAAGATCTTGTGCGTCGTGCCGTCGCCCCACTGCACGTTCGCACCCTCGATGTTGGTGCCACGCTTGTTCAACTGGTGTGGAACCGAGCGCCAGTTGATGTCCGGATCGCTGAGCGAGGGCGCGGTGTCGCCGCCCTGGTCGCTGTAGCTGTACTGCCCTGTGAGGACGACCTTGCTGCCGGGTCGTGTGTGGACGTTGACGTCGCTGCCGTACTCCCGCTGGTAGAAGTCCTGCCGCAGCGTGATCGTCTGATACAGCGGGGTGTCGATGATCCAGGAACCCTGGTTCAGGATCGCCCGGATGTTGGGCAGCGACACCGGATACTCGGGGCGGCCGACCGCCATGCCGGTGCCGTTGTCGATGACCCCGGAGAAGGGGTGTGTGCCCGCCAGGTCGAGCGTGCCCCACATGTTGCGGGGCTGGGTGACCAGGCCCGACCCGCTGATCGTGCCGATGTTGAAAGTGCGGGTCAGCGACAGCCGTAGGGTCCCGTCGACGCGGACGTTGAGCTGGTTGAGCTGATACCCGGGGGTGTCGTAGGGGAAGTGACCGATCAGCCCTGTACCTCCACCGGTGCCGTACTGCAGAGTCGTCCCGCGCTCCACTGTGATCGCGGGCGGGTCGGGGTTGCTGACCGTCGTGTAGGGATGGTTTCCGCCCTGTGTGCGCACCACCTGGCGCCGACGTGACTCGGGCAGGGTGAAGTCGCTGTCCTTGCTCAGAACGAGCGTTCCGCCGCCGCGCACGGTGAGCGTTCCCTGACCACGGAAGACACCGTCGTACGTCGTCGCCCCGGCCGGCACGGTGATCACAGTGTCGCCGGTGAGCGTCACGTCCCGGTTGGCGAGGACGTCGGCGGTGACGTCCCTGGCTTCGACGGCCATGGCCGGGGGAGCGGTGGCCAGGAGGGCCGCGACGGCCGCAAGGGCGCCGGCGGCTGCGGCTGAGGTGTGGAGATGACTGCGCACGCATCGGAGACGCGCGGGCACGCCGCTGATAACAGAAATTCGTTCCCTCCGAGAGTCCGTCCCGGCGTCCCGCGGCCCAGCGGACCGCGCTCCCGCCGGAAAACTCCGGAAAGGGCTTTCCATCAAGTCCCGTCAGACCCGTTGACCTGCTCGTAACACACCCTTACCTTTTCGGCGTTCGTCATTCCACATCTCGTTCGCAGTTCCGAACGCCCCTCGCTCGAGAGGCAACCGCGTGTACCCCAACCCGCTCGTTCCCCACCGCGCAGACCCCCACGTCCACCGCCAGGAAGACGGTTTCTACTACTTCACGGCCACCCACCCCGACTACGACAGGATCGTCCTGCGTCGTTCCCCGACGCTGGCGGGACTCGCCGCCGTTTCCGAGTCCGTCATCTGGAGGGCGCACCCCACCGGCGACATGGGCGCGCACATTTGGGCGCCGGAGCTCCACCACGTCGACGATGCCTGGTACGTCTACTTCGCCGCGGCGCCCGCCGAGGACCGATGGGCGATCCGTGTCTGGGTCCTGGAGAACACCAACTCTGATCCCCTCCAGGGCTCTTGGACGGAGAAGGGTCGCATCGAGACGGCCTGGGACACCTTCTCCCTCGACGCCACCACCTTCACCCATCGCGGTGTCCAGTACCTCGCCTGGGCGCAGCACGATCCCTCTCGCGAGGGTCACAACACGGCGATCCTGTTGTCCGCGATGGCGGACCCTTGGACACTGACCAGTCATCAAGTTGTGCTCTCACGCCCTGAGTTCGACTGGGAGTGCGCTGGACACAAGGTCAACGAGGGGCCGTACGTACTCCGACGCCACGGCCGGATCTTCCTCACCTACTCGGCGAGCGCCACCGACCACCGTTACTGCATGGGCCTGCTGACCGTCGACGCCGACGCCGACCTCCTGGACCCGGCCGCCTGGTCCAAGTCGCCGGTGCCGGTGTTCGCCACCAGTGACTCCGCCGGTGTGTACGGGCCCGGCCACAACTCGTTCACGGTGGCCGAGGACGGCGAGACCGACGTGCTGCTCTACCACGCCCGTCAGTACCGGGAGATCGACGGCGATCCACTGAACGACCCCAACCGCCACACCCGGATCCAGACCTTCGGCTGGAACCCGGACGGCACCCCCGACTTCGGCGTCCCCGTCGCCGACACCGTGAAGGAGAGTGCGTGAGATGAGACGTGCGTACGCAACCCTGCTTGCCCTCTGTCTGGCGCTGGCAGGCGCCCTCGCCACCGCGGGACCGGCCCACGCCGCACCCGTCACCATCGCCAACGGCACCCAGTTCGCCGACACTTCGGGCAGCCCGGTGCATGCCCACGGCGGCGGGCTTCTCAAAGTCGGTTCCTACTACTACTGGTTCGGCGAGAACCGCAATGCCGACAACACCTTCCGCTACGTGGACGCCTATCGCTCCAGCGACCTCAAGAACTGGGAGTTCCGCAACCACGTCCTGACCCAGTCGAGCGACACCGAGCTGGCCACCGCCAACATCGAGCGCCCGAAAGTCATGTACAACGCCTCCACCGGCAAGTTCGTGATGTGGATGCACAAGGAGAACGGCACGGACTACAGCGAGGCCCGGGCGGCTGTCGCCGTCTCGGACACCGTCGACGGAAACTACACCTGGCAGGGCAGTTTCCAGCCGCTGGACCAGTACATGTCCCGTGACATCACGGTCTTCGTGGACACCGACGGCGCCGGTTACATGATCTCTGCAGCCCGCGAGAACTACGACCTGCAGATCTACCGGCTCACCGACGACTACACCGGTATCGCAAGCCTGGTCGCCGACCCCTGGCACGGAGGGCACCGCGAAGCCCCGGCGCTGTTCAAGCGGAACGGCGTCTACTTCATGCTCACTTCGGGCGCGACCGGCTGGAGCCCCAACCAGCAGCAGTACGCGACGGCGACCTCCCTCGCCGGCCCCTGGTCGGCGATGACGAACGTCGGCGACTCGACGACGTACGGTTCCCAGACCGCGTACGTCCTTCCCGTCCAGGGGACTTCGGGCACCTCCTACCTCTACCTGGGCGACCGCTGGGGCAACTCCTTCGGCGGAACCGTCAACGACTCCCGTTACGTCTGGCTGCCGCTGACCTTCCCGACGTCCACCTCGCTGTCGATGTCCTGGTTCCCCGAGGTCACCGTCGACACGGCCGTTGGAACGGTTACCGGCACGAGCGCCACGTACAACACTCTGATCGCTCGGCACAGCAGCAAGTGTGCGGACGTCACGAGCCAGTCCCTCTGGGCAGGAGCCCAGATCAAGCAGTACGACTGCAACGGCGGCAACAACCAGAAGTACTGGTTCAAGTCGGTCGGAAGCGGTTACTACCAGTTGGTCGTCAGGAGCAGCTCCCTCTGTGTGCAGGAGAACGCGAGCACGGTCAGCCAGGAGAACTGCAGCGCGACGGCCATCAGCCAGCAGTGGTCGCTGATGACCTCGGGCAGCTACGTGAATGTCGTGTCCCGCGCGAGCGGCGAGTGCCTGGACGTGAACGGCGCGTCCACCGCCAACTCCGCAGCCGTCATCACCTACACGTGCAACGGAGGAACCAACCAGCAGTGGACGCGCGGGACCTGATGTCTCGTCAGGCAAGCAGGTCGATCGCGTCGATCGACGTGCCCGCGCTGAGATAGGAAATCGACCCCGAACCGCTCACCACGTTGATCTTCAACACGTTGTACTGACTGGTGTCCGTGAGCCAGGCGCTCGCAGGGACGCTGTAGGTGAACGTGTAGTTGTTGCCCCGGTAGGAACCGTTCGTCAGCGACCGGGTGCTCGGCTGGGTGGGCGGGGAGGGGATGGCGGAGGTCCAGGCGTCGTTCACGACGACCTGAGGACGTCCGTTGGCGTAGGCCGTCGTCACGCCGATGCGCAGGGTGTGCGCGGCGGCGGCCTGGGCCGCGGTCAGCCTGAAGTACACGAGCAGACCGCTGTTGACGTCCTTCCAGATGTAGCAAGGGAACGCCGAGGTCTCGCTGCCGCTGCCGATCACCACGTTGCCGGTCCAGGCGGCCGCCCGTACGTCCGACGGGTGCGCGTACGTCATGAGATCGGCGTTCTTGAAGCCGCCCGGAGTACCGGTCCAGTCGTTGATCCGCCAGATCGCGCTCGCGTTGCCCGGGTCGTTCGAGGACGGGATGGCGATCGAGTTCAGCGTCGTCGTCCCGCCCGCGGACACCGTCACCTGTGTACTGTATACAGCCAGCTCGCTCTTGTAGACGGTCAGCGTGTACGTCCCGGGCAGTGCCCCCGCGATCGAGAAGTAGCCGTCGGACGACCGGGCTGAACCCCAGTACTGAGCCGCCGAGTTGGCGAGCCCGACTGTGTACGGGTAGGCCGTGTTGCGCCCGGTGATGCCGACCCCCGCGACCCGGCCACGGCCGCTTGCGCTGACGTATCCGGAGATGCCGAGCGAGTCCGCCCAGGACGTGGTCAGGGTTCCCGGGAACAGCGACGACGAGGGTGCGCCGCCATCGGTGAAGGCGATGACATAGGGACCCTGGAGGCCGAACCGCTGCTCCTCGGTCTGGTTCTGGCCGTAGTACAGAATCTCGTACAGGCCGCCGCCGTCGGCGCTCTGATGGCGTAGGAGGGAGCGGTAGAAGGGGCCGCCGGAAGCCTTTTCATGGTTGCTGCGCACGATCCACAGACCGACGCTGCCCGTCGTCCAGCCGATGTAGTTGTAGTCGATGACGCGCAGCTTGGAGTAGTGCTTGGAACGGGTCTGGCCGTCGGACTTCGCGAAGACGTCAGAGGCCTCGATGGTGCTGGTCGTGTAGGTGTAGGAGTCGGGCTCGTCGTTGAGGAACAGGCCTGCTTTGACGCGCACGATGTAACGGGTTGCAGAAACGGACGTGTCGGCCTTGTTGGTCCACAGGTAGACGTTGTTCTCGCCGCTGCGGGCCGCGTAGTAGTGCTTGAGCGTGCCGTGCGTGACGGAGATCAGGATCGTCGAACCGGACTGCGTGATCGTGACGGTGGAGCTGCCGAGTCCCGACTCGATGTGCGAGTTCATGCCGCCGTAGCCCTGGTACTCGGTGCCCCGGTAGACCAGCGAGGTCAGATCGCCGGTGGTCTTGCTGACCTTGAAGACCAGATTGGCGCCGGTGTCGACGACGTAGTTCGAGCCGTCGTCGGTGTAGCCGAAGGCTGCCGCGACGGCCGGGGCGGCGAGCGGCCCGGCGAGGGCGGCCGATCCGGCGGCGGCCGCGGTGCCGAGGACGAAGGTGCGGCGTCGGACCGGCCTGGGGCTCTCGGTTCCGGACATGGGGGTGCCTCCTTCGGAGAGGTGTGGGGGTGCGGGTGCCTGAGAGAGTGACAGTTGAATCGATTTCGCGAAAGGGCTTTCGCTTGCTGGAGGTTGGCAATCTTGTGAAATTGGTCCAAGGTCTAGAAAGCGCTTGCCAGAGGATGTACGGTCCAGCCGCCAGCCCCTGTTGCCGTGACGGAGGAGCCGCAAGTGAGACGTTTCAACATCGCCGTGCTGGCGGCGCTGACCCTGACCGCCGGTCCGACGGCCGTACCCGCCGCCGCTCACGCCCACGGCGGCCGCGCGCCCCTCGGCATCGACAACTGCGCCGCCACCGCCTGCCACTTCGACGTCCCGCCCGGCACCTACGACGTGAAGGTCGTCCTCGGCGGCGACTCCGGGTCGAGCACCGTGGTCAGTGCAGAGACCCGGCGCGCTCTGCTCCCCGAGACCGCTGTCGACGCCGGCGAGCGCATCACCCGCAGCTTCACCGTCGATGTCCGCAGCCCCGAGGGCGAGCCGACGGGAGCGGACGGCACTCCCGGCCTGGACCTGGTACTCGGCGGCTCGGCGCCTGCCCTGGCCGACATCATGGTCACCCGCGCCCGGCACGCCCGGCAGATCTTCCTCGTAGGCGACTCCACGGTGTGCGACCAGCCCGCCGACCCGTACACCGGGTGGGGGCAGCAGTTGCCGCAGTACCTGCGCAAGGGGGTGTCGGTCGCCAACTACGCCGATTCCGGGGAGAGTACGGTCACGTATCTGGGGAACCCGCGACTCTGGGAAACAGTCCGGCCACTGATCCGCCCCGGCGACCTCGTTCTGGTCCAG
This sequence comes from Streptomyces sp. NPDC002623, assembly GCF_053592635.1. Lineage (NCBI taxonomy): Bacteria > Bacillati > Actinomycetota > Actinomycetes > Kitasatosporales > Streptomycetaceae > Streptomyces > Streptomyces sp. NPDC002623. Next base: position 474,805 of record NZ_JBSFWB010000001.1, read on the forward strand.
CTCGCTCACAACGACAAGACGACCGACGAGGCGACGTATCGGGCCAATCTCGAGACGCTGGTCGCGGGAGTGCGGGAGAAGGGCGGTCGACCGGTCCTCGTGACCCCCATCGTGCGCCGCTGGTTCAACGCCGACGGCACGCTGAACAATGGAACAGCCCTGTTGGTCAACGGACTTGGCGTCGATCATCCGGGAGTCATCCGCTCGGTGGCCGCCGCGCAGGACGTTCCGCTCATCGACCTCACGGCCAAGACCAAGGCGCTGGTGGAGTCCCTGGGCGTGGAGGGCTCCAAGGCGCTCTACCTCTACAACGAGAAACGCGACAACACGCACACATCCGTGAACGGAGCCACGGTCTACGCGGGTCTGGTCCGCGATGAACTCGTCGCCCAGCATCTGGTGCCGAGAGGCACTGCGCGGGTGGGATGAACGCCTGGGGGCGCCCCGACCGGAACCGGGACGCCCCCAGGTCCTGGTCTCCCCAGGCTCAGACCCGGCCGCGAACGAAAGAAACAGCAGATGCACCTGCCTTCGCCCGACACCGCACGCAGCCCCCGCACCGGCTACACCCGCGCCCACTGGGAGGCGGCCGCCGACGCCCTGCTCTCCGCGGTAGAGCCGTACGCCACTGAGGATTACGCTCTCTACCACTTTCCTGGCAGCCGAGAGAGCTGGTCGGGGCGTCTCTCCGACGGCCTGGAGGGATACGCCCGCACTCTGCTGCTGGCTGCCTTTCGCCGCGACGAGACGGCGCTGGAACGTTACGCAAACGGTCTCGCGGCCGGTGTCTTCGGCGTCTGGCCCCGCATCGAGGACCGCGGTCAGCCCCTCGTCGAGGCCGCGTCGATCGCCCTCGCCCTGCGACTGACCCGGCCGCTGCTCTGGGACCGCCTCGACGACGGCGTGCAACAGCGCGCGGCGGCCTGGCTCGGCGATGCGCTGACCGCCGAACCCTGGCCCTGCAACTGGGAGCTGTTCCCGGTCACGGTAGGCGGTTTCCTGGAATCGATCGGCCACCAGCCTGAGGCCTCCCGCAAGGCGATCGACCGCGGTCTGGAGCGCATCGAGCAGTGGTACGTCGGCGACGGCTGGTACACCGACGGCGCCGGCCGCGCCTTCGACTACTACAACGGCTGGGCGATGCACCTCTACCCGGTCCTGCACGCCTGGCTGGCCGACGACTCCGACCTGCTCACCCGCTACGGCGGCCGACTCGAAGCCCATCTCGCCGACTACGCCCGCCTGTTCGGCGGCGACGGAGCCCCCATGCGCCAGGGCCGCTCCCTCACCTACCGCTTCGCCACCACCGCACCCCTGTGGCTGGGTGCCCTGACCGGCCACACCCCAATGGCCCCCGGAGAGACCCGCCGTCTGGCCTCGGGCGCGTTGAAGTACTTCCTGGAACGGGACGCGGTCGACGAACGAGGCCTGCTGACCCTCGGCTGGCACGGCCCCGACGAGTCGGTCCTGCAGGGATACTCGGGACCGGCCTCCCCCTACTGGGCGAGCAAGGGTTTCCTCGGTCTGCTGCTTCCGCCGGAACACGAGGTGTGGACGGCGCAGGAGGAAGCCGGACCTGTGGAACGGAAGAATGCGGTTACCCCGATTTCCGCTCCCAACTGGCTCCTGCAGTCGACGAGTTCTGACGGTCTGGTGCGCCTGCACAACCACGGCAGCGAGGACGTCCGCTACGACCCGTACTACACGCGGTTCGCCTACTCCACGGTGACGCGGCCGATGGACTCGCCACCGGACAACGCCGTCATGGTCGACGGCGACCCGCATCGCGAGGGCATCGCTCCCCTCGGGGTGGGGAAAGGCTGGGCGGCCTCCCGCTACGTGCTGAACTCCGGTGCCGAGGTCACCAGCCTGGTGGTCGCCGACGGCGCGGTGGAGGTGCGAGCGCATCTGGTGGCCGGCGCGGTGCCGGGAACGGAGGTGCAGGTGACGGGCTGGGCGCCGGTGGAGAGCAGGGACGAGCACGAGGACGGCGGTCTGCGGGCCGACCTGGTGCCGGTGCACGGACTGACGGGCACCTCCCCGCTGTCGGGTGCGGTGGGGGACGGTCCCGCCACGCTCTTTGTCGCGCTCGCCCGTCTCACCGCCGAGCCGGACCCCCTGCCCCTCCGGGAACTGGTGTCCGTGGAGGCGCAGAGGGTGGTGTCCGACAGCACTCGCGGCGCTTACGACCTCATCGTCCACTGGCGGACGGGTGCGGAGTCGCATTTCCGCTTCACGGCTTCAGACGAGCGATCCGCAACGTGGTCGTGGTCGGTGAAGCCCCGGTGAGCGCCTTCGCATAGGTCGGCGTCACGGGGGTGTACGCCCAGGTCAGCGTCCCGTCCTTGAGGACCGCGATGTCGCCGGTGATACGGGTGCTCACCACGGTGTCCGCGCTCTGGAACTTGCCGTTCCAGTCGACGAGACGCAGGTGGGTGCCCGTGAAGGTGCCGGTGCAGGTCCCGCTCGCGCACTTCGCGCTCTTCAGGGACTCCCAGGAGACGAGCAGACGGTCCTTGCCGTACGGCGCGACGTGGACGTTGACGTTCTCCGTCCCGACAGCACTGGTGAGATACACGGCCTTTCCGGGACCGGAGTTGCGGTTCTTCATGAAGGCGAGTGCGACCTGATGAGTGCTCGTCTTCGGCTTCACCGTCCAGCCGCGGCCGCTGGCGTCGTCCGGGTTCTTCTTCGCCGAGGCGGCGCCACGGGAGGCGAAAGCGGTTGCGTAACGGCCGGTGGACGACTTAACGAGGTCACCGGTGCGGCCGGGGAAGGTACCGCCGCAGTACCCGGCCCAGCACTGCTCGCGCTGCACCACCGGAGCCGTGTCCGGGGCACCGATCCCCGTAGACACGAACAGCCCCGAGCGCCAGTCGTCGAAACAGACGGAGGTGAAGGCGCCGGAGGTCTCGGCATGCAGGGCGATGCCCTCGTTATGGCTGCAGCCCCAGCTCCAACCACCGCTGAGCTTCGCCCCCTTGGCGCTGACGTACGCCATCTTGTCCCCGTAGTGGCCGTCGGCGAAGCCGCCGGCTCCGTGCACGACGAAGTACGCGCCGTACTTCGTGCCGTTCCAGGTGAGCTGTCCGTCGAGCAGCGGGGCGGTGTCATGGGAAGCGGTACCGGTGAGTTTCGTACGGAAGGTCTGCTTGGCACCCGTGTACCGGACGATCGCGGCCGCCGTCTCCTTCCACTTGTTCGTGTCGGCGACGCGGGTGAGCAGTGCGAAGCCGTCGTTGTGCGCCACGAGGCCGCCCACCTCCTTGGCGTCCTTGACGACCGTGTCGGCGCCCGAACGCTTCCCGGCTGCGGTCAGCGGGGTGACGTGGACACCGTCCGCCGCGGGCCAGGCGACGCGGAGCGTGCCGTTCGGGGCCACCGCGGTGGTCGTCCGCGTCCACTCCCGCGTGTTGTTGTAACCGGCCGACAAATAGGGGAACTTGGCGGCGAGCGTGACGGCCGTCGTGGTGGGGGTGAGCTTCGGGGAGGTCGTCGCCGCCCCGGCGGTGGCCCACCATGCGCCGGCGAGCAGCCCGGCGGCCGCGAGAGCTCCGATCGCGGGCTTGCGGGCCGCGCGGATACGGCGATGGCGCGTCGTGCGTCGTGCAGATGTCATGGCCTGTGGTTGCCGCGGGGTGGCGGAAGGTTGCCGTGCCGCAGCGAAACTTGTGAAACCGAGGTGACAGACGTGGCCGGGGAGGGTGCTGGGGGCCTGGCCAGACGGACTTGACCCGGTGGACGCCGCGATCGGAGTGCGCCGGAGACCTGGAGACAGGGAATATGCGTTGCCGTGCGTAAGCGGTGTCTACAAGAATCCAGCCATGACTTCTGCTATCCGGCACGTGACGATCAAGTGCTCCGACGCCTACACCCTGGGGAGTTTCTGGTCCGAGGTACTCGGTCAGCCTCTTCATGAGGACGACAACCCGGGAGACGAGGAAGCACTGATCGAGGGCGCGGGTCTGCTCTTCGTCACCGTCCCGGAGGCCAAGAGTGAGAAGAGCCGAATCCATTTCGACATCCAGCCCCAGGACCGCACCCGCGAGGAGGAGGTCGAGCGTCTGCTCGCCCTCGGCGCCGCCCTCGTCGACGACCAGCGCAAGCCTGACGGCAGGGGGTGGGCGGTCCTCACCGACCCGGAGGGGAACGAGTTCTGCGTGGAGCGCAGCGCGGGAGAACGGGAAGCCGGCTGACGTAGCGGTGTCGGGGCGGATCCGGAGGGATGCTTCGCCGGAAACAGGTCTGCGGAAACTGATCGACAGAAACCGGTGTGCGGAGGTCCGCGGAGATCGTTCGGCGGCGGCCGAAGCGATGCGCCTCTAGCGTGCGCTGCATGCGTGTACCCAGTGCGACTCCGAGCCCGTTCGCAGGCCTCCATCACGCCGGCACTCCCCTCCTCCTGCCCAATGCCTGGGATCACGCGTCAGCGCTGGCCATGGCAGGCCGGGGTTTCCGGGCCATCGGTACGACGAGTCTCGCCGTGGCGGCGGCTGTAGGACTGCCGGACGGAGCGTCGGCGACACGGGACGAGACCCTCAGGCTCGCCCTGGTCCTGGGTTCGCAGCCTTTTCTGCTGTCAGTCGATGCCGAAAGCGGTTTCAGCGAAGATCCGGACGAGGTAGGGGAGTTCGGGCGTCAGCTTGCGGCGGTGGGCGCGGTCGGCATCAATCTGGAGGACGGTTTGGGGGCGGTCGACCGGCACGCTGCGAAGATCGCGGCCGTCAAGTCGGCCGCGCCCGGCCTCTTCGTCAACGCGCGCACGGACACCTACTGGCTCGGTGAGCACGACGAAACCGAAACACTGTCCCGGCTCGACGCCTATCAACAGGCGGGTGCAGACGGCGTGTTCGTCCCCGGCCTGACCGTGGCCCGGGAGATCGCCGCGCTCGTCGCACGACTCGACCGGCCGCTCAACGTCCTCTACTCGCCGGCCGGACCCACGATCGCCCACCTCGCCGACCTGGGCGTAAGCCGCATCAGCCTGGGCTCGTTTCTGTACCGGCGGGCCCTGGGGGCGGCCCTCGATGCGGTGGACGAGATCCGTGCCGGGCGTCAGCCGGGTGGTCGTACACCGACGTACGAAGACGTGCAGAGTCTTGGCGCAGACGGCGCCGCCGCCCGCCACTCCTGACGTGACATCAGTTACTGGTTTCGTGCTCCCGCGGCCAGTGGGTGAGTGCCATGTGCAGAGCGTCGATCGCCTTGTCCCACGATCGCTGAACGTCGCGGGGCGCGCCGAAGCCGCCGCCTGCCTCCAGCATGCAGTACCCGTGAAAGGTGCTGCGCAGCAGGCGGACGGCGTCGGTGAGGTCGGGCTCGTCGAGACCGTAGCCGCGGAGCATCCCGTAGGTGATCTCGGCGGTTCGGCGTAGGGCGGGGGAGTCGGCCGCGAGTTCCCGGTCGAGTTCCGGGTCGATGCGGATCTGCATGGCGGCGTACCGGCCCGGGTATCGCAGGGCGTACTCCCGATAGGCACCCGCGAAGGCGACCAGCGCGTCCTTGCCCGCGAGTCCGACGGCGGCGGCGGCGATCCGGTCGATCATCTCGCCGCCGACGAGCAGCGCGAGCCTGGTCCGCAGCTCGCGGAGGTTCCTGACATGTGAGTAGAGGCTCGCGTCCTTGACGCCGAACCGTCGGGCCAGTGCTGAGATGCTGACGTTGTCGAAACCGACTTCGTCGGCCAGCTCAGCGGCGGCTTCGACGAGGCGGTCGGTGGTGAGGCCGACTCGTGGCATGGGGGACCGCCTTGTGCGCTCGGACCTGGAGGTATCACGCAGGATCCTAAGCGTTCCGCTGGTCGGAGGCCGGACGGTGAGAGGGCTTCGTTGGAGAAGCCGAGCAGGGTGCCTGGATCGCCGTGTCACGCTCCTCTCGACGGGGTACTCCCGCAGGGCCGTCCGCAAGGCCCGGATCTGCTCCGAGAGCCCACGGGGCCTGAGCCGACCGGACCGGCCGACCCGACCGCGGACCCCTACGACCGCAGTAAGGGCATCGGCAGGACAAGACGTCGGAGAAACTGGTCATCGGCAGTTTCTGCGGGGCGGGGGACCGGAGTGCGGCTCATCATGAACGGCGTACACCATCGGATGGACGGTCCGTCCACCTTCCCCTTCCCGACCATGGGCGGCTCCTGGTCCGAGTACTTCGACCTGTTCACCGACCTGCCCCACCGGGGGCATCGTCGTGGGTGACGACGCCTGGTTCGGATGTGGCACGACAGTGATGCCCGGCGTCCGGATCGGGCACAGCGAGATCACCGGCACCGGGGTCGTGGTCACTGCTGACGTGCCCGACTACGGGATCATCAGCGGCAACCCGGCCCGCCTCATCGCCGCTCCGGCTCGGGCTGCCCGGGAAACCGTTTTCCTGGACGTGTCCACACAGGGATGGGCTCAGCACCACGACCACCCCGCATCAGACGCTGGCCAAGCGCACCGAGAAGTACGCGGGTCTGAAGAGGAAACGGTTACTGCTGCTTGCCCTGCGTCTTCTGCTGGTTCTGTCTGCGCTGCTTGCGGCGCTCCCTGCGCGGGCGATACGACTCCTCCACCTCTCCGACTGCTGCCGACACATGTTGCGAGTTCTCTCCGTCACGCCCGCCCGCACACCACCACACCGCCCGCCCGTGCTCCTCGCCCGGGTGCACGCCGAGCCGGTGCTCGGGGCAGACGGGCCACACCTGCCACAGGCACTCCAGCACCGTGTCCTGCGCCGCGAGGGCGACGGCGGCGAGCGCTGCGCCGGGCCCGGCGCTCGGTTCCAGAGGCAGTTCGTCGCCGTGCCAGGAGCCGTTCGGCAAGGCGACGTACACGTGCTCTGCGGCATGTCCGTCGTCGGCCGATTCCTCCGGCCAGGCCGGCCGGGCCACCAGGCGTAGCAGTCCGTGGTCCGGGAGGAGGGCAGCCAGGTCGTGGTTGACGAGGGTCAGCGCCTCGTCCCACACCGGGTACTCGCCCGGCTCGACCGGGCGGGTCTGGGGATCGTTGAAGGGGGAGTACACGAGGCCATCGTCGTTCACTCGCGACCTCAACGGCATCTGAATAGCGACGGAACTGATCCCGGTACGGCCGCCGCGTTTCCGACCTGGCGCTGTTCGCGTCGCTGCCTGCGCCGTGATCCTCCCGGCGTCGAGCGTCCCGGAGCCTGAGTCGGGTGTCCGGGTGTGTCTGCGCGGCGGCCGTTCCGGATGGGCTGCGTGACCGGGGTCGTCGGCGTTTCCCGCAATGTCGACCAAGGCATCCGGCCTTTGGTGCCGCCGGGCGGTCGGTGGACGCCGGGTGGCTCGTGGCGTGTGGCGGGCCCTTCACCACCCTCGCGGGGCTGCAGCCGACGTTGTTTCTCATCGATCCACGGGAGCCCTGCCGATGCTGCGGGTGCCGTCGTCGGTGATGCGCGGGATCGGAGGCGGAGAGGAAATGCGAAGAGCGGCAACGGGCCTGGTTCCGCACTGGTACCGCCCACCTGGACTGAGAGGGGGGCTGACCCCGAATTGACCCCGAATCGGGCCGAATCGACTCCGAGTCCGACCCAAGTCCGAGTTCACGCCTTCGGATTGATTCCGTTCGACAGCCCGGTGTACGCGGGCTTCGCCGAGTAGCTCTCGTTGTACGGCAGGGCCGCACCGTAGCCGCTGAATGTGCCCGGCACCCACGAGTATTTGTCGCTGACGCCCCACAGCGTGACGCCGGCACAGCGCGGCACGCCCAGGCAGTTCTCGCTCGCCGTCTTGTAGTCGGTGGACTGCTGGGCGAGTTCGGCGGCGGAGACGGGCAACGGGATGCGGATGTCCAGCTCGGTGATGGACACCTCCAGGCCGAGGTCGGAGAACCGCTTCAGGTTCGCCTTCATCGACGCCGGAAGCCTGCCCACCTCGAAGTGCGACTGGAAACCGATGCCGTGCAACGGGACGCCCTGGGCGAGAAGTTGTTTCGCGAGCGCGTACAGGGCGTCGCTCTTGGCGTTGTCGGCCTCGATGTTGTAGTCGTTGATGTAGAGCTTCGCGGCGGGGTCGGCGGCGTGCGCCCAGCGCAGCGCGTTGGCGATGTAACCGGTTCCGAGCTTGTTCTGCCACAGTGAACTGCGCATCGAACCGTCTTCGTTGAACGCCTCGTTGACGACGTCCCAGGCGTATACCTTGCCCTTGTAGCGACCCATCTCGGTGTCGATGTGGCTCTTGAGGATGGTATTCAGCTCAGCTGCGGAAAAGTTTCCGTTCTTCAGCCAGGAAGGCAACTGCGCGTACCAGACGAGTGTGTGACCGCGTACGCCCTGGTTGCGTGCTGTCGCATGGGCCACCAGCCGGTCCGCCGCAGCCCAGTTGAAGCTGCCCCGGCTCGGTTCGACGGCGTCCCACTTCATCGCGTTTTCCGCCGTCACCGAGTTGAACTCCCGGTCCAGGACGGATGTGTAGGACGCGTCGGAGGTCAGCGGGGCGTCGCCGACCGCCGCGCCGATCTTCACGCCGCGACCGTCGGCGTATCCGCGCAGGGTGGTGGCGGCCGAGGCTTCCGGCGTGAGATGCGGCAGCGCTACGGCCGCGGTGGCCACGAGCGCGCCCGCGACGGCGAGCGGAACAGGGCGCAGAGCGCGACGCCGGTGACGGTGGCTTCCCGGTGCGTGGGGCACGACTGCTCCTCGAGGGGTGGGGGATACGGGCGCTTCACCTGTGTGTCGCCGCCGACGAACTTAAGGTTGCCGGGGATCTGAGAAGCGCCGAGTGCATGAGAGGGGCTGGGGCGGGTGGCGTACAAGGCGCGGAGCAGCCGATTCCGACGGCCACGGGACATCGCCTCCGAAACCGGTCTCCCGCTCTGGCGGCAGCGGAACTTCAGGATCTTCTGGGCCGCCCAGACCCTGTCCTTCCTCGGTGACTCCTTCGCCCTGATCGCTCTCCCCCTGCTTGTTCTCCAGGTCACCGGCTCGCTGGCCCGCATGGGTCTGCTCACGGCGGTCGGCGGGGCGGCCTCGGTAGTGGCGGCGTTGTTCGCCGGCGGGGTGGTGGACCGGGTCGACCGACGCAGACTCCTCATCGCCTGCGACCTCGTCCGCATGGTGCTGTACGGGCTGATCCCGCTCGTGTGGATGTTCGGTCCGCGCATCTGGCTGCTGTACACCGTGCTGCCGCTGTGCGAGGCCGTCGGCATGCTGTTCGCGGTCGGTTACGTAACCGTTGTCCGTGGCCTGGTCGGCACCGGGCAGCTGACCGAGGCCAACGGACGGCTCAATGCGACCGCCGCCGCGGCAGGCGTGCTCGGCCCGATGTGTGCCGGTGCACTCGCCGCCTGGACCGGTCCGGCCGCCGCCGTGGGCGTGGACGCGGCCAGCTTCGGAGTGTCGGCGGCGTGTCTGTCCGTCGTACGGATCAACGGGCGGCCGCCGGACGACAGGTCGCAGGAGCCGCAGGAACGGCCGGCCGAACGTCACGCGGAGCATGAGCATCCTGCAGAGCGCAAAGTTTCTGGTCAACGACCCGGTGAGCGGCCCGGGTTGTGGCAGGACCTGCGGGTCGGAGCGGCCTTTCTGTACGGTCATCCCGTGCTGCGTGCGCTGACCGCGTTGCTCTTCGTCTTCAGTTTCCTCACGCTCGGCCTGAACGACCTCGTCATCTATCACCTCAAACACGACCTCGGCCATGACGACGGCACGGTCGGATCCGTCATGGCGGCCGGTGCGCTCGGCACGATCGTCGGCTCCCTGCTCGTGGCGCGGGTACACCGCCGGTACGGCTTCGGGTCGACCTGGACGGCTGCGGTCGCCGTGAGCGGGGTCGCCGTCGCGGGACTCGGATGGGCGCGGGGCGTTCCCGTCGTCGGGGCCCTCTGCGCCGTCTTCCTGGCCGGTGCCGCTGTGGCGGGCACCTGCTCCATGTCTCTGCGTCAGGAGGTGACCCCGGAGCCGCTGTTGGGCCGGGTCACCTCGGCCTTCTGGACCCTCCAGTACGCGGCGGCTCCGGTGGGCGCGGCCGTCCTGACCTGGGCGGCGGAACGGCACGGCACCGCGCCGGTGGCGGCGCTGGCCGGCGCGGCCTGTGTGCTGATCGCGTTGGTCGCCCTGGCGACACCGGTACGGAGAGCCGGGCGGGGGTGACTCCGGAGCGACGGCCACGAGGCTCGGCAGCCGGTGCTCGCCCGCGCGACCAGGACGTCGATCAGCACTGACACGATCACATCCCCCCGCGCAGACGGTGCGGGAAGAGTGCTGCCCGTCAAGTGGTCGGCGCTGCGCGCAGGCGTCGCACGTCATGGATGAGCGCATAGGACGTGATCAGGAAGAGCACACCTCCAGCCGCGATCCAGAAACCTGATGCTCCGGAGCGGTACTCACGAACGCTGCCGATGAGCAGCACCACGGTGGCAAGGACACCGAAGGCCGAGACCACAGCGCTGATGCGGTGGGTCACGTGGACATCATCGACGACAACCCCGGCCGACGGGAGTGAAGTGAACGAAACGGTCCGGAGGCCGGGCCCATGAGCCGTCCTCTTAGGCGTCGTCCCCGTACGCGTCCGCCACAGGCGTCATCCGTTCACCCCCGTGTAGTGCCTCAGGCTCAATCGCCACAGCAGCCGCGAGCCGAGGTATGCCAGCAGGCCCAGCAGCGGGGAGGCCGCCGCCAGCCAGTAGGGGACGCCGGTGTCGTGGCCATGGCCCGTGAGGACGGCGGCCGGGAAGTACGCGACGAACGCGAGGGGAAGGCCGTACGTCAGGAGGCCACCCACCGCCTTGGGGAGCACGTTGAGCGGATAGCTGCCGAACGTGCCGAGGAGTTCCTCCAGCCAGCGGCTCCAGTAGTCGGCGGCCGGGAAACGCAGCGCTGCGGAGGCGAGAGCCGTGAACAGGGCTGCCTCCAGGAGCATGCCCCCGAGCACGGCGGCGACCAGGTACGAGGTCCGTCCCGCCGTCCAGTCGAGGTGACTGCGGCTGAGCGCGCCCACCATCAGACCCACCGCGACCGTGAGATCGCCGATGGCGTTCGTGGGAAACATGCGCAACTGGACCTGGAGATGCACGGACATGGGCCGCACCAGACAGACGTCGATCTGACCTTCCTGAATGAAGTAACCGATTCCGTGCACCCGTCCCAGGAAGAGAACGAACAGACCATGGGCGAGCATCCGGGTCGCCGGGATGAGCAGCACGTCCGAGCTGTCCCAGCCGCCCATCCCGCTGAAACGAGTCAGCAGCACAGTCGCGAACACGATCACCGAGACCTGCCAGACCGCACCGATTGCGACCATCATCAGGAACTCGGATCGGTACTCCAGCTGGGCGCGGAAGTTGAGACGGGTGATCCGCCATGCGAGGCGTACGGCCTTCAAGGGCATCAGCCTCCTTGTGAGATGACCTGCCGGGCGGCGAGTCGCCACACCAGCCGGGTGAACAGGGCCAGCGCCGCCACCCAGGCGGCCTGTGTCAGCAGCGCGGGACCGGCGTCCGACAGCGGGATGCGGCCCACATAGAGCGACAGCGGCACGCTCAGCGTGGCCTGGAAGGGCAGGAAACCGCTGAGCGTGATGAACCAGTCCGGGAAGAACCACAGCGGTGCGTACACCCCGGACAGCAGGTTCTGCGCGAAGATCAGGATGAGCATCGCGGCGTTGTTGCGCAGGGTGAAGAAGCACAGTTGGTCGATGGCCAGCATCACGTAGTACAGGACCCACTGCCCGAGCAGCAGGCTCAGCGCGAACACCCCTGCCACGGCAGCCGAGTCGGGCGGTTCCACCACTCCGGCAGCGAGACAGACGACGTATCCGCTCAACGCCCAGGCGAATCCGTACAGTTGCTCGCCGAGAGCGCGCAGGGCGTAGTAGCGCTGGGGCGACAAAGGGCGCAGGTACCAGTAGACGATGGTCCCGAAGTGCATGTGCTGGATCACAGTGTCCCGGGCTGTGTACTGGTCCAACTCCCGCAGCCGGGAGGCCAGCACGGCCAGCACGGCGTAGGTGACCGCCTGGTCGCGGGTCATTCCCGCGGTGGTGCCGGTGTGGGCGTACAGGCCGTGCCACAGGGACGCCACCAGTACCACCTGGACGGCCAGCCGCAGCAGGGCGGCGGTCATCCGGGGCGGTGTGTGCAGCTCGCCGAGCGGGGTGACGCGGGCGGCGCGCCAGGCGTGCAGGACGGCCATCAGGCGTCCCCGGCCTGTACGTACGCGGCCCGCATGACGTCCTCCAACTCGGCTTCGTCCAGGGCGATGTCGGTGACCTCGTACCGCTCGATGACCGACTTCAGCGCCTGATGCACCGTCGGCGCGCCGGATCCGTCCGGACCGAACACCACCCGTGAGCCCTGGTGCCGCAGCACCGTGATTCCCGGCAGCGCCACGACCTCGGTGTGCGGGTCCGCGAGCGTGGCCCGCACCTGCCAGGTGGAGCCGAACTTGCGGCGGATCTCGTCGAGGGTGCCGTCCAGGACCAGTCGGCCGTGGTTGATCAGCACCACGCGCTCGGCAAGCCGCTCGACCTCCGTCATGTCGTGCGTGGTCAACAGGACGGTGCGGCCCCGCTGTTCGACCTGGTGGCGCAGGAACTCGCGGACCTGCTCCTTCACCACCACGTCCATTCCGATGGTCGGTTCGTCCAGGAAGACTACGGGCGGGTCGTGCAGCAGCGCTGCGGCGAGATCGCAGCGCACGCGCTGGCCGAGGGAGAGGTGGCGCACGCGGGTGTCCCAGAAGGAGGAGAGGTCGAGAAGGTTGTCGAACTCCCGTAGCCGGGTGGCGTGTTCGGCCTTCGGCACTTCGTAGATGTCCCGCAGGATCGCGAACGACTCGCGCACCGGAAGGTCCCACCACAACTGGGTGCGCTGTCCGAACACGGCACCGATGTTACGGGCGTTGCGCTCCCGTTCCCGGTACGGCACCACGCCTGCGACACGTGCCTCGCCGGAGGTGGGGGTGAGGATGCCGGTGAGCATCTTGATGGTGGTGGACTTGCCGGCGCCGTTCGGACCCAGCAGGGCGAGGAGTTCGCCTCCGGCCACGTCGAAGGAGATGTCGCGGACGGCGTGTTTGGCGACCCGCTCCGGGTTGACCAGGGAGCGCAGGCCTCCGACGAGGCCGGGTCGGCGGACAGTGGTGTGGAAGGTGCGGGACAGGCCGCGCACTTCGATGCTGCCGATCACTCGTTCAACCTCCAGTGAAGCGCGGCCGGCCGGCTGGGGGCCGGTCGGCCGCGGGAGACGTCGTCACCGTGTCGGAATGTCGATCACATGGTCAATCGATTAAATCGGCTGATCGGCCCCGGCCTCTTGATCGGCTTCGATCGGTCGATGCCGATCAAGCGATGTCGATCGGGCGTCCGGTCAATCGGTTGCCGTGAACACGAACGAGAACTCGGCGGGCGCGGCGTTCAGGAAGTACTGCGGCAGCGGGCCGGGGCCACAGGACTGGGAGCCGAGGCCGTGCTGACCGTGATCGAGGTTGACCCACACGGTCTCGCCCGGGACCAGGTCGGTGAGGTGCTGGGCGGCGTCCAACTGCTCGGTCGTCCAGCGGCGTGCGGTGAACCAGAACTCAGGGTCGCCCTCGATGCGCAGTCCGCCGAGCTCTGCCCAGCGGACGTCGGCGCGGGCGCCGTTCTCCTGTGGGCGGACGTACGGCGTCTGCATACCGTCGACCGTCGACTGCCAGCGGCCGACCGTGGACGATGTCCTGCTGTCCGGATACGCCTCGCCGGGGCCGCCGCCGAACCACGCCACCCGGTCGGCCTCGGACAGTCCGAAGCGGACGCCGAGGCGGGGGAGCGGCACCGTCCAGTCGCCCTCGGGGGTCACGGTGACGGTCAGTCGTAGACGGTTTCCGTCCGACGTCCACCTGTATGCCGTCGACAGTCCGATCTCCCAGGCGGCCGGCGCCACCCGGGTCCGTATCGTCAGCGCGTCCTCGTCGGCTTCGACGGCGTCCAGGCGGTGCCGCATCCGGTGCAGGCCCAGCTTGCGCCACAGGACGCCGTGCCGGACGTCCGACTGCCAGGGCGCGCCGTCGTCGTTGTCGGTCGGAGCCCGCCAGACGTCCAGGCGCAGGCCGGTCACCGCCACCGAACCGATGGTGCGCAGCTCGCCCGTGCGGGCGTCGAAGGAGGCCGGGCCCAAGGTGATGAGCCGCTCACCGACGACCGGCCCGACGGTTTCGGCGAACGACGACAACCCCCGTGCCGCGACGGGCACTTGCCCCCACGCCACCACGTGTCCTGCGGGCGCCCAGCCGGTGTCCTCGGCCAGCACGGCCTGGATCGTCCAACCCGTCTCCGCACCGGCCGGGGTGTCGGTCGGCGGCGCCGGGAGCTTCACGTCGACCGACTCGCCCGCCGCGAGCGCCGGCACCGCGAGGCCGCCCGACTCGACGGTCATGCCGTTCACCTGGAACGCCCAGGTGAAGGCCAGCGCCGACAGGTCGGCGAAGTCCTGCTTGTTGGTGATGCGGACCGTGCCGTCGGCGGAGCCGTCGAGGGCGACCGGTTCGATCACCTTCTTGAACTCGACCAGGCCGGGAGAGGGGGTGCGGTCGGGAAAGACCAGGCCGTCGCAGACGAAGTTGCCGTCGTGCAGCTCCTCGCCGAAGTCGCCGCCGTAGGCGTAGCCCAGCTCCCGGTGCTTGATGCCGTGGTCGATCCACTCCCAGACGAACGCGCCCTGGAGGCGGTCGTGCGCCTCGAAGATCCGCTGGTAGTCGGCCAGTCCGCCGGGTCCGTTGCCCATCGCGTGGGCGTACTCGCAGAGAATGAAGGGCAGTTCGCGTCGCCTGAGCGTGCCGCCGTCCAGCCCCTGGCCGATTCGCTCGACCTCCTCATGGAAGGCGTACATGCGTGAATAGACGTCCGTGTCACGGCAGTTGACGTCACCCTCGTAGTGCACGAGGCGCGAGGCGTCGCGGCCGTGGATCCACTCGGCCATCGCGGTCAGGCCACGTCCGGTGCCGGCCTCGTTGCCGAGGGACCAGATGACCACCGACGGATGGTTCTTGTCCCGTTCGACCATACGGGCGGCGCGGTCGAGGAGCGCGGGGGTCCAGCGGTCGTCGTCGACGGGGTTGTCCCGCCAGTCCTGCTCGACGAATCCGTGGGTCTCCACATCGCACTCGTCGATCACCCACAGCCCGTACTCGTCGCACAGGTCGAGGAAGGCCGGGTGGGGCGGATAGTGCGAGGTGCGGACGGCGTTGACGTTGTGCCGCTTCATGAGCAGCACGTCCTCGCGCATCGTTTCCAGGTCGAGGGCGCGGCCCGTCTCCGGGTGCCATTCGTGGCGGTTGACGCCCTTGAAGAGGATCGGCCGGCCGTTGACCTTGATCAGGCCGTCCGCCAGCTCGACGGTACGGAAACCGATGCGCAGGGGCACTCGCTCGCCCTCCGTCACCAGCTCACCGTCGTACAGAGTCGGCGTCTCCGCCGTCCACGGCTGAACCGGTGCCGTAACCGTTTCCCCGGTCGCGACATCGATGTCCAGAGCCGGCACGGTCACCCGGCCGTCGACGTCGGAGTCGACGCGCAGGGCACCCTCCCCCGTGACATGGTCGTAGGAGGCGTGCACGAAGAAGTCGCGGACGCTGCCCGCCGGGCGGTGCAGCAGCGTGACGTCACGGAAGATGCCGGGCAGCCACCACTGGTCCTGGTCCTCCAGATACGAGCCCGCCGACCACTGGTGGACACGAACTGCCAGAACGTTTCCGCTCGGCTTGAGGAGATGTCCGATCGCGAACTCGTGCTGCAGTCGGGACCCCTTGAACTCGCCGAGGTCCGTGCCGTTCAGCCAGACTCGGGCGCAGGACTCGACGCCGTCGAAACGGAGAACGAAACCGCCTTCGGAAACACCCTCAGCGCTGGCGTCGGAGCCGCCTGCGGAAACGCCTTGGGAAGCGTCGGGCCACTCCGCGGGCAGGTCGAAGACCCTCAGATGGTCGCCGGTCGGGTTCTCGGTCGGGACCCGGGGCGGGTCGACCGGGAAGGGGTAGAGGTGGTTGGTGTAGATGGGCGAGCCGAAGGCGCCGTCGCCCTGCAGAACCCAGTGACCCGGGACCGTCACCTCTGCCCAGCCGGTGGCGTCGTACCCCTCCTCCGCGAACGAGTCGTCCTCGGCATCGGCCGTCGCCGACACCCGAAGTCGCCAACGCCCGTTGAGAGACAGGGACTTGGCGTCCGACGACGCGTACCAGGCGCGGGGCGCCAGGGCCCCGCTGCCCGGTGAGACATCCGTTACGTAACCGGTGGATCCAGGGTCCCCCGCCCGAGGGGATCCAAGAGCGGGGGAGGTGGTGCGGAAAGACATCTGTCTCCTAGTTCAGCCCTTGATGCCGGTCTGCGCGATCCCCTGCACCAGCCAGCGCTGGAGGAAGAGGAACACGAGCAACAGGGGCAGGATGGAAATGGCCGTGGCCATGAAGATCAGGTGGTAGTTGACGGTCTGGTTGGTCATGTACGACGACAGCGCGACCTGCACCGTCCACGCGCTGGGGTCCTGGCCGATGACCAGGGGCCACAGGAAGGAGTTCCAACCGTTGATGAACGTGATCGTGGCGATCGCCGCGAAGAAGTTCAGCGAGTTCGGCACGACGACCCGCCAGTAGGCGCCCCAGTAACCGAGTCCGTCCACGCGTGCCGCCTCCTCCAGCTCCTTGGGGAACCCCAAGAAGTACTGCCGGAACAGGAAGCAGGTGAAACCACTGAAGAGGCCCGGGATGATCAGACCGCGGTAGGAGTCGATCCAGCCGAGGGACGACACCAGCACGAAGCCGGGCACGAACGTGACCGCCGTCGGGACCATCAGGGTGAACAGGACGGCGTAGAAGACCTTGTTGGCGTGCCGGAACGGGATGCGCGCCAGGCCGTAGCCGGCCAGCGAGCACACCAGCAGGACACCGACGGTGTGCAGGACGCCGACGATCAGCGAGTTCACCATCGACTGGCCGAAGTCGACCGTCGGGTCGTCGAAGGGCTCGGTGATGTTGCCCCACTGGATGTCCGTGGGGAAGAACTTCCACTCCTCACCGGTGATCTCGGGGTCCGTGGAGAAGGCGTTGCGGATCAGGACATAGAACGGGACGAGGAAGAGAAGGGCGGCGATGCCGACCGCGATGTACAGGCCGACGGAGCTCATCACTCCACCGCGCCGACTGCTGCGGGTCGTGCGCGACTGCCGTGGTGCGGCGTCCTGCGCCGTGGCGACGGTGGTGGTCACTTGGACTCGTCACCCCTTCCGAATCCCATGATCTTGCCCTGGAACAGGGTGATGACGACGATCAGCAGGGTCAGGATCACCGCGCCGGCACTGCCCGCGCCGTAGTCCTGGTTGTCGCCGAGAGCGGTGTAGTAGAGCTCGACCAGCGGGGGCCGTCCCCAGGTGGTCTTCGACAGCAGGTTGAAGAACTCGTCGAAGGCCTGGTAAGCGGCGATCAGCAGCAGCAGGATGACGGCCGTCGAGGTCGCCCGCAGTTGCGGCAGCGTGATGTACCAGAAGGTCTGCCAGCCGGGCTTGGCGCCGTCGATGGACGCCGCCTCGTACAGCTCGTCCGGGATGTTCTGCAGTGCGGCCAGGAAGAGAATCATGTAGAAACCGGACTGCAGCCACAGTCTCGCGCTGACGATGACCAGCCAGTACCACGGCGGGTCGGGGTTGGCCAGCCAGGCGATGTTGTCGACGCCGAACCAGCCGATCACGGTGTTCGCCAGACCGAAGCGGACGCCGTTGAAGATCGACATCTTCCAGACGAGGGAAGCGGCTACGTAACTGCACGCCGTCGGGAGGAAGAAGACCGACCGGAAGAACGCCCGCATGAACCGCAGCCGGTTCACCATCAGCGCCAGTCCCAGCGAGAGTGCCCAGGTGGTGGGCACGATGATCGCGGCGAAAACGGTGAACGTGACCAGAGCGCCGGTGAAGTTCTCGTTCTCCAGCATGAACCGGTAGTTGTCGAACCCGACGAACGTGCTGGGCGTGACGGTGAAGCGGGCCTCGAAGAAGCTGAGCCACAGGCTCCAGCCGATCGGGACGTAGACGAAGATCAGCAGGCCGATGAGGAACGGCCCGGTGAAGAGCCAGAAGTTGAACGTGGGGCTGCCCCGCAGACCCCGCCGCGGCCTGGCCTTGGAGGCCTTGGCCGGGGCGGGGCGATCGAGGTCGAGCTTGGTGGTGGTCGACATGTCGAGGTCCGTCCGCCGGCCTATCCGAACAGCTTCTTGAGCTCGGTGTCGACCACCTTGTCGCACTTGTCGAGCGCGGCCTCCGGGTCACCGTCCTTGCGTACGGTGTCGGCGAAGACGTCCTCCGTCGCCTTGATCATGGCCTGGGTCCAGCCGATCTTGTCGAAGTGTCCGTAGTCGGTGAAGAGCTTGACGCCCTCGGCCGGCAGGCCGGACTTGAGCTTCTCGGCGGACGCGGCGATCGAGGTGCGCGGCGGGACGTGGAAACCGTAGGAGAGGGACCAGTCCTCCTGGTACTCCTTCTGGTCGATCCACAGCCACTTCACGTATTCCTTGGCCTCGTCGACCTTGTCGCTCTTGGCGTTGACGAACATCGACCAACCGCCGTTGTAGACCGAGGGCTTGCCGGCGTCGCCGACCTTCGGGAAGGCGAAGACGCCGAGGTCGTCGCCGAGCGCCTTTTGCATGGCGGGCATCGCCCACATGCCGCAGAACTGGATGGCGGTGAGGCCCTGGACGAGGGCGGACGGGTCCCAGTAGTCGGCCGGGGCGTCGAGGAGCAGGTCGCCGCTGGTGAACAGCTTGCGCATCTGCTTGAGGCCGCCGACGACGCCGTCCGTGTGGTAGGCGGGCTTGTTGTTGTCGTCGAGGGTGTCGGCGCCGGCCGCCCAGATCATCGGGCGGATGACCGCTTGCAGCGTGTTTCCGAGGTAGACGCCCTTGACCTTGTCCGTGGTGAGCTTCGCGGCGGCTTCGATCAGCTCGTCGAGGGTCTGCGGCGGCTCGACGCCCGCCTTCTCCAGCAAGGACTTGCGGTAGAAGAAGAACTGCGGGTCGTCGATCATCCGGATGCCGTAGATCTTGCCGTCCACCGTGTGCGACTGGATGTCGGCCTGGTTGAAGTCGTCCTTGACCGGCTCGATGATGTCCGTCAGGTCCGCCACCTGGCCGCTCTTGACGAGCTGGATCTGCGGGTGGAACTCGAACAGGTCGGGCGCGTTGTCGGTGAGCAGCGACGCGAACAGCTTGCTCTCGAAGTTCGAGCCGGTGATCCACTGCGTGGTGACGCTCGCGTCCTTGTAGGCCTTTGCGTACCGCTTGATGGCCTGCTCGGTGCCCGCCTCGCCGTAGGCGTGGAAGTACTGGACGAGGTTGCTGCCCGAACCGCCGCTGCTTCTCCCGTTGTTGCCGCCGCATGCGGCGAGGGTGCCGGCCGCGGCCATGCCCGCGGCGGCGCGGAAGAGGGATCGGCGGGACCAGTTGTTGTTGCTCAGTGCCGACATGGTGACGTCCTTGTCTCGAGTACGGCTGCGGCTCAAGCACTTCAGCGCCGGGTGGCTCAAATGGCGCTGCGGAGCGGGACGTTAACCTTCGGCTAAGGCTTCGGCAAGGGGTTGGACGAAGCCTGTTCGAAGCGTTGTGATCGGTTCGGGATGACGAACGGACGGGGTGGCGGCGTGGGTGCAGAGCCGTTGTGGAAGGGGTGACGCCGCCATGCGGAAAGGGAGTTGAGGGCCGCCGGTGTCAGGGGCCGGCGGCCCTCGGTCCAAGGGGTGAACCCTGGACGGCTATTGCCTGACCCGGGCCGTTTCGGCCGCGGCGGCATAGTTGTGGGGGATCGCTTTCGAGCCGTGGACGGTGGCACGCGGCGCGACGTGGGAGGACGCGTGGCCGACGGCGTCGGGGAGCATGCCCGGCACGGCGTCGACGATCCGGCCGTCGGCGCTCAGCGGTCGGCGCTGAGCGGGTTCATCGGTGGCGTCACCGGCGGTGTCATCGGTGGATACGGTCGTCCTGGAGCGACGCGAACTCCCGGCGGTGAAACGCCCGTTGCCGACGATCGCGTAAGCGGTTACGACTGCCACCGGGGTTAAGCCGGTCGCGTCGGCTTCGGTGCCTGCGGCGCCTGCGGTGCCCGCGCGGACGGATGTTTCGTGTCTGTCGGTGCGCGTCAAAACTGCCTCCCTTCCGGGTGTCGTGAGGGCGGTGTGGCTCGCCGGGTCATGAGGGCGGTGCGGTACGGCTCCTCACACGCGCGGGGACGCTGCGTTTCGCGTTCCTCTGCCCGACGGACTGCAGCGCCCCTTCGAGCGCGAACGTCGCCGCACCCAGACAGGCCGGGTCGGTGGGGATCGTGGAGAGAACGATCCGGTTGGCGGCCAGCGGCCGCTTCAACGCGTGCCGGGCGACGGCCTCGCGCACCTCCTCGAGGAGCGGTTCGCCGAGCCGGGCCGCGACCCAGCTGCTCAGCACGACCACCTCGGGGTTGAGCACATTGACCAGGTTGGCGATGCCGGCGCCGAGGTAACGGGCCGTGTCCCGTACCACCTTGACGGCCACGGGTTCGTCGGCGGCGACCCCGGCGGCCAGGGCGTCGATCGTGGCCGTCTGGTCCTCGGGGTGCAACAGCGGGCTCTGCGGGCTGAGTTCACGCAGGTTCTGCATGATGCCGGGCGCCCCGACGTACGTCTCCACGCAGCCGTGGTTGCCGCAGCGGCACAGTCGGCCGTCGAGCACGAGCGTGGTGTGTCCCCACTCGCCGGCGCTGTTGCTGACTCCCCGGTGCAGTCCGCCGCCCAGCACCAGCCCGGCGCCGACGCCGGTCCCGAGGTTGACCACCACGGCGTCCCCGTGCCCGCGCGCCGCCCCGAACCACAGCTCGGCCACCGCGCCGGCGCGCAGCGGGTTGTCCAAGTACAGCGGATACGCGATGTGTTCGGAGAGCAGATCGAGCAACGGCACGTCGTGCCAGTCCCAGTTGGGCGCGTACTCGGAGATGCCCGTGGCCCGGTCCACCTGTCCCGGCACGCTCACCCCGACGCCCAGCACCCGGGCGGCCTCGACCCCGGCCTGCGCGACCACCGAACCGGCGGCCGCGGCGACATGGGCGACCACCTGCTCCGGACGGCTCTCGCCGGGCCGCATGTTCTCCTCGGCGCGAGCCAGCACGTTCAGCGCGAGATCGAACAGCTCGACATGGACGTATGTTTCCGCGATGTCCACGCCGATCAACGCGCCCCCCGACGCGTTGACGGCCACGAGGCCCCGGGGGCGGCCACCCGCCGAGTCCTCGAACCCGACCTCGGTGATCATGCGGAGGTCGAGCAGCTCACCGACGAGGGTGGCGACGGTCGCGAGCGAGAGACCGGTTGCCGCCGCCAGCTCCTGTCGGGAGGTGGGCGAGGCGGCGATGATCTGACGCAGCACCTCGTAGCGGTTCGCGGTGCGGATGTCGCGAGATGTACCGCGCTTCATGGAGCGTGCCCCCTCATCCCTTCCGTCCCTTCCGTGCCGGGCGGGCCCGCTCTGCGACGGCACCGGCGCCGCGTCAGGTTATGGGGTGCCACACGGTTCGACAAGGGGTTAGGAAAGGGGCTTTATGAAGTCGGGTGAAAGTCGGGCCGAAGTGGAGGGAAACCGGTCCGAAGTCAGCTGTCCAGGACATCCTGCACGAAGGCATTGGTGAACTTCCCGGCGGGATCCAGTACCCGCGCCAGGGCCGTGAAATCGTCGATCCGGGGGTATCGCGTGCGCACCACGCCGGCCGGCATCTCGAAGACCTTGCCCCAGTGCGGCCTCGGCTCGAACGGCTCCAGCGCGGCTTCCACCGCCCGTACGGCCGGCAGTACGGCGGTCGTGTCCTCGATCCAGGTGAAGTGGAGCGCCACCGTGTCCCGCCCGTAGGAGGGGCTCAGCCACTGCTCGTCGGCGGCCACGGTCCGCACTTCGCAGATCTGCAGTACACGGGAGACTGTCTGCCGGATACCGTCGATTGCATACAGCGCTTCGGTGGCGTGCCGATGCGGCAGCAGGTACTCGCTCTGCAGTTCGGTCCCGCTGCTCGGGGTGAACTCGGCCCGGAAGTGCGGCAGTCGCTCGTGCCATGGTCCCGGCACCCCGAACTGCGCGGTGCAGTTGACCGCAGGCATCCCCGGCACCGGATGCAGGGCCTCCACGGCGGGCGTGGCCCACGGGAAGCCGGCGAGGGGCTCGTCCGTGCGCCGCTTCAGCCACACCTGTCGGAAGCCGGGCGCACCCCAGTCGGTGAACAGGCTGACGCTGTATGCCGCCGCGGCCACGGTCTCGAAGTCCAGCCCGTCCAGCGGCAGTTCGGTGAACACATGCTGCTCGACCTCGTAGCCGGGCTCCAGATCGAGGACGAGCGCGGTGACGACGCCGAGAGCGCCCAGCGAGGTGACGGCCCCGCCGAACCGCCGGTCGCCCCGCTCGATGACGACGGTGGAGCCGTCGGCGGTGACGATCTCCACTTCCCGTACGGCGGAGGCGAGCGAGCCGTTCCCGACGCCCGAGCCGTGGGTGCCGGTCGCCACCGACCCGGCGACCGAGATGTGCGGCAGGGAGGCCATGTTCGGCAGCGCCAGCCCGTGCTCGTGCACCCGGCGCGCCAGCTCCGCATACCGGATCCCGCCGCCGACCCGCACGGTACGGGCCGCGGTGTCGACCTCGACGCCGACGTCGTCGCTCAGGGCTTCGAGCGACACCAGTACCCCGTCGCCGCCCGGCTCGGCGATCTCGTTGAACGAGTGCCCACTGCCCAGCACCCGCACCCGCCCGCTCCCGGCCACCAGCGAGCGGAGCGCGTCGAGAGAGTGGGGACGGTGCAGCTCCTTGGCGGCGAAGGTGATGTTGCCGGCCCAGTTGGAAACGGTTTCGGTCATAACGCCGATCTTTCCCGAGAAATCGGAAACGGGGAAGCCGCCGCAGGGATCCGTGAACCCGCGCGAAGCCGATGCGCGCGGCTGTCAGGCGTCATTCTCCTTCGGCAGCGGCAGCGGCGGGTCGGGTCGGGGCGGAGCGCGGCGACGTGACCTTCCGTGATCCACCTGGTCAGTCTTTCGTAGGCCGCCGGCAGGGTGCTCGGCCGGTCCGGCCAGGCCCCATAACTCATTCGTCGCCAGGATCCAGCCGATGTCGGCTGCCGCCACGGGCGGCCGCCCTGTCCGCCGCGCGCAGCACCCGTTCACGCACCCGCATGTCCCGCGGCCGGCCGCGACCGTTCGGATCGCTCCGGCCCAGACGCCGCCCCACCTGCGGCAACTGCCCGAGAAGGGGCCCGCCGCCGGCCCACTGCTCGGCCTGCCGCAGTCCCGGTATCTGCAGGGGCGCGGTCAGCGTAGCGGTGAGTACGCGCAGCGGCCGGCCGAGCCCTTGCGCCTGCCTCTTCGCTTCGGACGGTCCGGGCAACTGCTGCCGGGCGTCCTCGATCACCCACAGTGTCCGGACGTCGCTCTGCCCCTGGGCCCGGCCTGTCGAGTGCCTCCACAGGCTCGGGAGCATCGGAAAGCCCTCCCGCTCCATCGCCACGCGGACCGGGGCCCCGGTACGACGGCCGTGCCGCCGGGGGCATACCGTGAGGAGTCGTACGCCTGAGCCGGGAGGCCAGAGCCGGGAGGAGAGACGGATGGGCAGCCGCACCGCGCTGGTCGAGGATCTGATGGAGCGGTTTCCGCATGTTCCGCGGGAGGCCGTCTTCAAGGAGGACCTGCTGCGTGGAGGTGTGGCCTTCGACCCCTCCGCTCTCAGCGACAACGAGTCGGGCGAGGTGAAACCGAAGTCGTACTTCATCTTCTCCTTCGACCACGGCACCCTGCCCGAACTCGGCGAGGCCGCACTGCGTCGCCCGCCGGAGGAGATCATCCTCACGGGCGGCCCGTACGACCTGCGGCGCACGGTCGTCTCGGTCCGGGTGAACCCGGCGTCGCCGTATCGGGTCGCGTCGGACGGCGACGGCCTGCTCGGGCTCTATCTCGACGGAAAACGCATCGCTGACGTCGGTGTGCCGCCGATGCCGGAGTACTACCGGCACAAGCTCTCCAACGGGAAGTCCGTCATGGAGGTCGCGCCCACCATCCAGTGGGGCTATCTCATCTATCTGACCGTTTTCCGGGTGTGTCAGTACTTCGGTGCCAAGGAGGAGTGCCAGTACTGCGACATCAACCACAACTGGCGCCAGCACAAGGCGGCAGGCCGTCCTTACACGGGAGTGAAGGACGTCGAAGAGGTCCTCGAAGCGCTGGAGATCATCGACCGTTACGACACCCAGCGGGCGTCCACCGCCTACACCCTCACCGGCGGCGCGATCACCAAGACCGTCGCCGGACGCGACGAGGCCGACTTCTACGGCCACTACGCCAAGGCCATCGAGGAGCGCTTCCCGGGCCGCTGGATCGGCAAGGTCGTCGCCCAGGCGCTGCCCCGTGACGACGTGCAGCGGTTCAAGGACTACGGGGTGCAGATCTACCACCCCAACTACGAGGTGTGGGACCGCCGGCTGTTCGAGCTGTACTGCCCGGGCAAGGAGCGCTACGTCGGCCGCGACGAGTGGCACAAGCGGATCCTCGACTCGGCGGAGATCTTCGGCGCGCGCAATGTCATCCCCAACTTCGTCGCGGGGGTGGAGATGGCCGAGCCGTTCGGCTTCACGACCGTCGACGAGGCCATCGCCTCCACCACGGAGGGCCTGCGTTTCTTCATGTCGCAGGGCATCACGCCCCGTTTCACCACCTGGTGCCCGGAGCCCACGACCCCGCTCGGCAAGGCCAACCCGCAGGGTGCGCCGCTGGAGTACCACATCCGGCTGCTGGAGGCCTACCGCGCCACGATGGACGAGTTCGGGCTCTCCTCGCCGCCCGGCTACGGCCCGCCCGGACCCGGCCGCGCGGTGTTCTCCGTGAGCTCCTTCATGGACAGCCTTCCGGCACAGGACGCAGCGACCGTGTAGTTCCGGAGGCGGCGGAGACCGCGGGGTCCAGGAAGCAGCGGCGACCGTGTCGTCCTCGAGCCCCTCGGTACTCCCGAGTTCCCGAAAGCGGTTTCGGACGCGTTGCATCCGAAACGGTGAGGAAACGGGTGTCGAAACCGTTCCCGAAACTGGTGTCGAAACCGGTGTGGAGACGAGTGTCCGAAGCCGCCGCCGCGAACGTTTACGAAACCGGTGTCGAAACACGGTGCCGACGTTGAGCGCAGGGCGGTCCGCGTCCGTACAGGAGGCCGGAGTACTGGGCGCGGCCGCCCCTTCGTTCTGTCCTGCTGTCCTGTCCTGCCGCCTTGACATGACATCTGAACAGGGCGCTTGTCAGTTGTGTTGGAAACGTGAAAAGCTCTGCCCCTGCCGCGAGGTTCCCCCCAACTCCATTGCCGTCATGGTGAGTTGACCTCGCTTGTGGATGCAGGAGACCCATGCCCGACCTGCCGACCCCGAAGGACGCCGCCGAGGCCGCGCTGTTCTCCGAGTGCTGGGACGCCGTCCTGTCGTACGCCGACCTGTGCACGTCCGGCTCGACCGCGGCGAACCAACTGGCTCGTGAGGCGTTCGCGTTCGGCATACGCGAGGCCCGCGCCGCCGAGGACGATACCGCGCGCGGCACCGGCCGTCGCTCGTCCCGGCTGCCCCGGATCCCCCTACTGCTGACCGCCGTACGCAGCACGGCGGCCGCCTGGGAGGCCCAGGGGCATGGCCATAGACTCGACCCGGATCTGCGCCTGTGGCTCAACTCCGGCAAGGCCGCACGGTACGTCGGACCGCCCCTGAGCCGTCCCATCGCCTTGCGCGGCCTGCGCGACATGCAGGAACCGGACGCCGCCCTGTTGTGGCTGGCGGAGGTGGAGGCGTTGCCGCTGCACGCCGTGGTCCGCCGACAGGGACTGGACCCGACCACCGCGGTGGAGGAGCTGAACCAGGTCCGCGGCCTGTTCCGGGACCGCTGCCACCGTAACCATCTCGACACGCCGATGGACGCGGAGTGCCGCAGCTACGTCCGGCTCCTGGACGCCGTCACCCGCTCGCCCGCTGCCGACACGCCCGCTGACCTCTCCCGGCATCTCGCCACGTGCGTGGAGTGCGCGGAGGCGGCCGCCTGTCTGCGGCTGCACGGGGGCGGGCTGCCCGCAGCGCTCGCCCAGGGCGTGATCGGCTGGGGCGGCCTCGCCTACCTCGAACGGCGTCGCCGGGCCGCCGAGGTGCGCCTCGGCGCCGGACGCCCCGACGCGCCGGACCCCGAGGGTGCGGCCGCGCATGCCGCCGCCGGTCGGGCGCGGGCGCTGCGCAACGGACTTCTCGTCGCCGCCGTGCTCGTCTCCGGGCTGGCGCTCGCCGTCTCGATGGTGCCCGGCGGCAGCGGCGGCGACAGCGTGGCCCAGAGCGGCCCCACGGACAGCAGCCCGGTGGCCGGCCCCGGCGTCTCCCTGCCGACCGCCACTTCCTCCGCTTCCGTCTCCGCCGCGCCGTCCTCGTCCGAGCCGCGGCCCTCCGTCAGCGGCACACCGGAGTCGACCGGCAACGCCGACTCCGGCAAGCCCGATCCCGAGCCCCAGGGCACCTCCTCGGCCACCGCCGGCACCGGCACCGGTGGCGGAACCGGTGGCAGCAGCGGGGACGGGGCGGCCTGCGAGGTTCAGTACGACCTCGTCAACCAGTGGCCGGACGGCTTCCAGGCGACCGTCACCGTCACCACGGTCGAGGCCCTCGACGTCTGGCGCGTGGCCTGGTCCTTCCACGACGGCCAACGCGTCGACCAGATGTGGGACGCGAGCCTCGCCCAGAACGGCTCCCGTGTCACCGCGACCGCCGCCGACTACAACAGGTCCGTCGCGGCCAACGGCACTCTTTCCTTCGGTTTCCTCGCCTCTTGGCAGAGCAAGAACTCCGAACCGGACGAGTTCACCCTCAACGGGCAGCCGTGCACGGGCTCTTGAACGACGGACGCTGAAACCGGAAGCGGACGGAAGAAGCCGCGGAGGCGCGGGAGGCAGGGGCGACCGGGGTCGGCCCTGCCTCCCGCTGCCCCCTTGTTTCTTCTGCTCCGCTCTTCCGTCTCCCCGGAGCCGGAATTGGGTGGCGCCCGGCTTCGAGCGTCCGTACTCTGAGTGAGTCTTGAGCGGAGCCGATGGCTACCGCTGTCAGTCGTATGAGGAACGGGAGGTGTGACCGATGACTGTCGCCATGAGGGGCGCTGTGCGCAGCGACCAGACGTTCGTTCACTCCACCTCCGCGGTCTCCGGCTGACCACTTCTTCTGCTGCGCGTACGCAAACGCTTTCGGGCATCTTGTGCATGCGCGTGTTTCGAGTAGGTGAGCAATGGCCGGGCTGCACCCTGTGAAGGGTTTTCCTTGTCTTTCTCGTCCGCGTCCTCTTCCTCGTCTTTCTCCTCCTCTTCGGTTTCGTCGCACCCTCTCGCCGCCTATGGCTGGGACGAGGGCTGGGAAACCGATTTCGCTCCCTTTGCCGAGCGGGGTCTCCTGCCCGGCCGTGTCGTCCGCGTCGACCGCGGTCTGTGTGACGTCGTCACGGAGGCCGGCATCGTCCGGGCCGACACCGAGTTCGTCGTGCCCCGTGACCCGATGAAGGTCGTGTGCACGGGGGACTGGGTCGCCGTCGACCCCGAGAGCGCCGACCCGCGATACGTGCGGACACTTCTGCCGCGCCGTACCGCGTTCGTCCGCTCCACCTCCTCCAAGCGGTCCGAGGGACAGATCCTCGCCGCCAACGTCGATCACGCCGTGGTCGCGATGTCCCTGGCCGTCGAACTCGACCTCGGCCGTGTCGAACGCTTTCTCGCCCTGGCCTGGGAGTCCGGGGCCCAGCCCGTCGTCGTGCTCACCAAGGCCGACCTGGTGCCCGACCCGGTCGCGCTGTCCTACCTCGTCGAGGACGTCGCGACCAGCGCACCCGGCGTGCCCGTGCTCACCGTTTGCGCTCGGGAGGGCGAACGCGAGGGAGTCGAGGAACTCGCCGCGCTCCTCGGGCGCGGTACCTCCGTGCTCCTCGGTGCGTCCGGCGCGGGCAAGTCGACGCTCGCGAACGCGCTCGTCGGCGAGGACGTGATGGGCGTGCAGGCCACCCGTGACATGGACGGCAAGGGGCGCCACACCACCACGACCCGCAATCTGCTGACCCTGCCCGGCGGAGGCGTTCTCATCGACACGCCCGGGCTGCGCGGCGTCGGCCTCTGGGACGCCGGCGGCGGTGTCGGACAGGTCTTCTCGGAGATCGAGGAGTTCGCCCGGGACTGCCGGTTCCACGACTGCGCGCACGAGTCCGAGCCGGGGTGCGCGGTGCTGGCGGCCGTCGAGGACGGGGAACTGCCCCTGCGACGACTGGAGAGCTACCGCAAGCTCGTCCGGGAGAACCAGTGGATCGTCGCCAAGTCCGACGCCCGCATGCGCGCCGACGTCCGTCAGGACTGGAAGCGCAAGCAGGCGGAGGGCCGGGCGGCGGGCGAGGCGAAACGGGGACGGGGTCCCTGGCGACCGGCACCGCCCCGGCAACCCGGTGGCGGCGGGATTTCCTGGTAGGGGATTCGCTGGGTAGTTCGGTAACCGGTTTCCGCGAGGGAGGCGGTATCCGGTTTGCGGCGGTAACGGGGTAACCGGTTACTTCGTTACCGCCGCCTTCGCCGCCGCCTTCGCCTTCGCCCCTCCCGCGCCCCCTCTTGTGCCAGCATCAGCGTCAGCGTCACGTCCGATTTCCGCTAGCACGGTTTCTCCGGCGGGCGAAGACTGGGACCCATGAAGGGACTGATTACGGGACCGATGCCGGGATCGATGCCAGGACTGATGACGGGACTCGTGGCGGACCAGGACACCCGTTACGAGGCGGTCCGCAGCCGGGACGCCCGGTTCGACGGCGAGTTCTTCTTCGCCGTCGAGACGACCGGCATCTACTGCCGGCCAAGCTGTCCCGCCGTGACGCCGAAACGCCACAACGTGCGTTTCTTCGCGACGGCCGCCGCCGCGCAGGGCTCCGGTTTCCGGGCCTGCCGGCGGTGTCGTCCGGACGCCGTGCCGGGCTCGGCGGAGTGGAACGTACGCGCGGACGTCGTGGGCCGGGCCATGCGGCTGATCGGCGACGGAGTCGTCGACCGGGAGGGCGTGGCCGGGCTCGCCGTACGGCTCGGCTACAGCGCCCGCCAGGTGCAGCGACAGCTCACCGCCGAGCTGGGCGCGGGACCGGTCGCCCTCGCTCGTGCCCAGCGCGCGCACACCGCGCGGGTGCTGTTGCAGACGACCGCCCTGCCGGTCACCGAGATCGCCTTCGCGTCCGGGTTCGCCAGTGTGCGCCAGTTCAACGACACCGTCCGGGCCGTGTACGCGGCGACCCCCACCGAACTGCGGGCCGCCGTGCGCGCCGCCCGCCGCAGCGCGACCCCGTCCGCCGGGATCCCGCTGCGGCTAGCCCACCGGGGCCCCTACCACGCGGGCACCGTGTTCGATCTGCTGCAACGGGAGGCCGTGGCCGGGGTGGAGGAGGTGAGCGGGCCGGACGGCCTGCGCACTTACCGCCGTACGCTGCGCCTGCCGTACGGCACGGGGATCGTCGCCGTCGACGAGCGGGCGGGCGACACCGGCCGGGCGGCCTCGGCCGTCCATCCCGGCGGCTGGCTCGACGCCCGGCTGCACCTCACCGACCCCCGCGACCTCACCACCGCCGTCCAGCGGCTGCGACGACTGTTCGACCTCGACGCCGACCCGTACGCCGTCGACGAGCGGCTCGGCGTCGATCCGCGGCTCGCCCCGCTGGTCGCCGTCCGGCCCGGGCTGCGCGCGCCGGGGGCCGCCGATCCGGAGGAGCAGGCGGTGCGGGCGCTCGTGGGGCGGGCGGAGGCGGAACGGCTGGTGCGCGCCTACGGCAAGGCCCTCGACGCGCCCTGCGGCACCCTCACCCACCTCTTCCCCGAGCCGGCCGTCCTGGCGGAGTCCGAGCCCGCCGGTCCCCTGGGCGCGCTCGCCGCCGCCCTCGCCGACGGCACCGTCCGGCTCGACCCGGGCATCGACCGGGACGACGCACAGGAAGCGCTGCTCGCGCTGCCCGGGCTGGACGCGCGTACCGTTGCGGCGATCCGCGCCCGCGCCCTCGGCGACCCCGATGTCGCGCCGCCCGGCGCTGACGTCCCCGACACATGGCGCCCCTGGCGCACCTATGCCCTGCACCACCTGCGCGCCGCGGAGGAACGATGACCGACGACCTGACAGGCAACCTCACGGATGCCCTGACCGACGCAACGATCGGCAACCTCACGGATGCCCTGACCGACGCAACGACCGGAAACCCCACGGACGCCCTGACCGACGGCCTGACGTACTGGACCAGTGTGGCGAGCCCGCTCGGTCCCCTGCTGCTCACCGCCGCCCCGGACGGAGCGCTGACCTCCCTCTCCGTGCCCGGTCAGAAGGGCGGACGGACCGTCCAGGACGGCTGGCTGCGCGACCCCGGTCCCTTCCGCTCCGCCGAGGAACAGCTCGACGCCTACTTCGCCGCCGACCTCAAGGAGTTCCGGCTCCCGCTGCGCAGCGAGGGCACCGCCTTCCGTGAGCGGGTGTGGGCGGCCCTCGACTCCGTCCCCTACGGGGCGACCACGACGTACGGAGAGGTCGCGGCGCGCATCGGCGCCTCGCGGATGGCCGTACGGGCCGTCGGTGGGGCGATCGGCGCGAACCCGCTGCTGATCGTGCGCCCTTGCCACCGAGTGATCGGCGCGGACGGTTCCCTGACGGGTTACGCGGGCGGCCTGGACCGCAAGGTGAAGCTGCTGACGCTGGAGGGTGCGCTGGGTGCACTCCCGGGGGATTCCTCGAGCTGATGCTCGTCGAAAACGGTTTCCGGCCGAACGCGCCGGCCGTACGTCAGCCCCACACCGCCGCCCCCAGCCACGCCCCGGCGATCAGCAGGCAGGTGAACAGTTCCGCGAGGACGCTCCAGCCGCCCGAGCGCATCGCCGTGCGCAGGGCCGCCCGGGCTTCGCCGGGGCGGCCCAGGCGGAGGCGTTCGGAGAGGTAGATGCCACCCATGAAGCCGGGGATCGCGCCGATCACGGGGAGCACGACGAAGCCGAGGAGCGCGCCGAGCCCCGCGTACACCCCCATCCGAGGGGTCGCGCCGCTCGTGCGCAGCCGGCGGGGCGGCAGGGCCCAGCGCACCACCTGGGACAGGAACAGGGCCACCGTGGCGCCGACCAGCACGGCCCAGGCGACCGGCCGCGGATCCTCCAGCGCCCACCACAGGACCGCGGCCCACACCAGCCACGATCCCGGCACGCCGGGCACCAGCACTCCGCACAGGCCGAGCAGAATGACCAGTCCGACCAGCAGGAGTTCCCACACTCCCATCTGCCCAGAGTGCCCGAGCCGGAGAGAACACGCAGGTCAAGACGTACGGCCGGGCGGGTCGCGCAGATGCCGTCAGCGCTCCCGGGTCACCCACCCGCGCTCGTACGCGTGCCAGCCCAGTTGCAGTCGGGTCGTGACCCCCGTCAGCTCCATCAGCCGCTTCACCCGGCGCTGTACGGTCCGCAGCCCCAGGTCGAGCTGTTTGGCGACGCTCGCGTCGGTCATCCCGGCCAGCAGCAGGGACAGGATCTCCAGGTCGGCGGCGTCGGGGCCGTCCGGGTCCTGCTCGGCGACGCCGGCCGCGCCGAGGCGCAGCGGCAGCGCCTCTCGCCACACCGACTCGAACAGGCCCGACAGCAACTCCAGCAGCCCGCTGGCGTGCACCACCAGCGCGGCGGGCTCCGCGGAGCGGCCGGTCAGCGGCACCAGGGCGAGCGAGCGGTCGGCGACCACCAGCTTGGTCGGCACCTCGTCCACGACCCGGACCTGCTCGTCCCGGCCCAGCGCGGCGGTCAGCTCCGTCATGCCGCCGGGCTGGTCGAGCACCGCCCGTTCCAGTACGACGCGGTAGCGCACCCCCCGGGCTGCCGCCCGTTCCTCCGCGTCGTTCTCGCTGCCGGTCACGGCCACCGGCGTGCCGGTGACCAGCGCACACACCTCCTCGCTCGCCCCGAGCTGGATCTGCAGAAAGCGCTGGGCGACGGCGGCGGCGCCCGTCACCACCTCGACCAGGTCGTGCACCGCGGGTTCGGCCGCGGCCGCCCGGTACTCCTCGGCGAGCAGGGCCGCCGCCAGTTCCGCCTTCTCCAACTCGTGACGCTGCTGGGTGAGCAGCGCGCCCAGAGCGACGCCCGGAGGCGCGGCGACCCAGCGTCCGGGGCGGCCCGAGGACTGGGCGGCGAGTCCGTGCCGTTCCAGCCGACGCAGCGCGCGTTCCGTGTCGTGCTCGCCGAGGGCCAGCCGGCGTGCGAGATCGGGCACGTCGGCGGCGCCCACGGACACCAGTGCCCGGTACGCCGACTCATGCGTCTCGTCGAGCCCTATCGCTCCCAGCATCGGGTGCTGTCCCTCCTTCAACATCCGTAGGACATCAGTACGACGCCCGCTCTGACGTCTGTCCTGACGCCTGTCCTGGCGTCTGTCCCGACGTCCGTCTTGACGTCCGTCTTGACGTCCGTCCGATATCCGTTTCCCACATCCGTGAGTGGCGGGAAACAGCCACGGCGTAAACCCGCCGCCGCACATCATCGCCGTACCGCCGGTCACTCTGCCAAGGTGTGGCCACGGCGGGAACATGTGATCATCCACTGATCATCCACAGCGGATCTCCAGGAACGCCGAGGAAACTCGGGCCGACCGACCACGACGTCGAGGTGCCGAGGTCTTTCGAGAACGTGATCCGGGCTCATGACGCGCAGGGGCGCAGGGGATCTGAGCCGGGGTCACCTGTGTCGCCGGACGGTTCTCCCGTGGGGGGTGGAACCGTCCGGCGACCCCTGTCGCACCTCGCGTCGCACTGCCGTTCCGGGCCTCGCTCGACATGCTGTGCGATACCCGTGTCGTGACGCATTTTCCTGATGCCCCGTTTTCATATGGCCCGTGCGGTGGACAATTAGGGGCATGAGCCAGCAGGGGGGAAGGGCCACCGGTCACGAGGACGACTGGTGGGGGCAGTTGTACGACGACTCCACCGAGGACACGGGGCCCGCGCCCGCCACCGACTCCCTGGACGACCGCTTCGCCTCGGCCGCCGGAGCGGTGCACTCCGCGGGCGTCGACGTGGGCTCGGGCGCGGAGGACGGCGTCGGAGCGCGGGCCCCTGAAGGGGGCGGTGCGAGAGACCCGGCGGGCCGGTGGGACGCGGCGGCCGTCGCACGGGACCCGGCAGGCGACCCGACGGGCGAGCCCACCGGCGACCCGGCCGACGAGGAAGTCTTCGACGCCGCCCGCAGTGTGCCGCCGCCGCGCGAGGCAGGGCCCGGTCCCGGTGCGCGGACCGATTGGTGGACCTCCCCGCAGGACGCGATGCCGGGGGCGGCGCCACAGTCGTCGGACGGCTTCGTTCCGCACCCTCGGGGCCGATTCGCTGTCGGGTTCGACGCCAAGTCCGACGACGAGTCCGACGCCAAGGGCGATGTCGGTTCCGATGTCGGGTCCGACGCGGGGCGCGCCATCCCAGGACAGTCCGCCGATGGGCCCGACGTCGATCAGGGCGCCGTCGCTGACCGCGAAGGCATTGCCTGGCGCGACGTCAGGGGGGATCTCGGGTGGGGCGCCGGGCCGGAAACCGTTTCCGACGCCGAGCGCCATGCGGGCTCCGGCCCGGGGCGTGACGTCGACCAGGGGGCAGAGTCCGACGACGTCGGGCGCTCCGACGGCGTCGGCATCGCCTCGGGCGCTGCCTCTGTCTCTGCCGCTGCCCCCGCCTCCGTCCCTGCTGCTGCCGCTGACGCCGATCCGGGGGCCCGTCCGCCGCAGCGGCACCGCGCTCCCTGGGAGCCGCCGCCGGACACGTCACCAGAGCCCACGAACTTTCCCTCCGGCCCGCTGCCGCCGGGGTTCGCCGAACGCGCGCCCCACGGCCCGATGGTCCCACCCACGACCGGCGACGGCAGGCCCACCGGGACACCGCAGGCGATCTCCGAGCCCCCTGCGGCGCCCTCCACATCCGGGCCATCGGCCGCACCCGCGGCGTCCGCCTCGCCCGCGGTCTCGGCGACCACACCCCCGAGGCCCTCCGCCGCACCCCTCGTGCCGCCGCCCGCGCCCGTGGCGCCGCCTGCTCCCGTCCATGCGCCGCCACCCCCGACCGCCCCCACGGCCTCCGGTCACGGCGAGGCAGCCCCCTTCGCCCCGCCCGCCCCCGAACGCGCTCCCGCCTCCGAGCGTGCGTTCGACTCCGAGTACGACCATCCCCCGACCGTCCTGGCCCTCCCCGCTCTCTCCTCCGCCCCCTCCGCCTCCTCCGTCCCCGCTCTGCCGGCCCACCCGCCCCTCTCGAACCTGAAGGACTACGTCGGTTCCGGGCCGCCCACCTACGACGCCGAACCCACCGCCCTTCCGCCCGCCGATCCGGACGAGTTGGACGATCTGGTCGCCGACACCGTTCTGGACGGCGCTCGGTACGGGGCCCTCGCGCTGCGGGCCGTGTCCGTGCGCGGGGACTCCGCGCGCTACCGCGGGGAGCCGCGCCGTGACTCGCTCCTCACCGCCCGCTTCGGCTCGGGCGAGCACGCGCTGATCCTGGTCGCCATGGCCACCGGCGCCAGGGCGACCCCGGGAGCCCATCGGGCGGCCGCCGAGGCGTGCCGGTGGATCGGACGGGCGGTCGGCCGCAGTCATGTCCGGCTCGCCGAGGACATAAGGGCTGCCCGGCGCGGCGACCTGAAGTCCGGTCTGCACCGTCTCACCGACCGCAGCCTCGGACGGCTCCGCGCCAGCGCCGCCGAACAGGGCCTGGAACCGGACGAGTACGCGGCGACCCTGCGCTGCCTGCTCCTGCCCGCCGACCCCGACTGCCGTACGCGCGTCTTCTTCGGCGTCGGCGCCGGCGGACTGTTCCGGCTGCGCAGCGGGGTGTGGCGGGACATCGAGCCCCGGGTGGGCGAGGTCGCCGGCGAGCCGGTCGTCGGGTTCGGCTCGCTCCCGGCCGAGACGCCCGAGGGCGACCGGCTGACGATGGACTTCGGCATCCCCACACCCCCGAACCCCTACGACCCCGATCCCGAACCGCCCCGGGAGCCCTTCCGCTTCCGCGCCTCCGTAGCCCGACCGGGTGACACGCTCCTGATGTGCACCGGCGGTCTCGCCGAACCCCTGCGCGGCGAGCCCGACCTGTCCGCGCACCTGACGGAACGCTGGTCGGGGCCCACCCCGCCCGGACTCGCGGCCTTCCTCGCCGACACCCAGGTCAGAGTGAAGGGCTACGCCGACGACCGCACCGCGGCGGCCGTCTGGGAGGCGTGAGCGCGCCGTCGCGGCCACTGTGGAGGGATGGACCCGAGGAGACCGAAGGGGTGCGTCGATCCATGGCCAGGCAGAACGTAGCCGAACAGTTCGTGGACATCCTCGCCCGGGCGGGGGTGAGGCGCCTCTACGGTGTGGTGGGGGACAGTCTCAACCCCGTCGTGGACGCGGTGCGCCGCAACTCGGCCATCGACTGGATCCACGTCCGCCACGAGGAGACGGCTGCCTTCGCGGCCGGTGCGGAAGCCCAGATCACCGGGAAGCTCGCCGCCTGCGCGGGCTCCTGCGGACCCGGCAACCTCCACCTGATCAACGGCCTCTACGACGCCCACCGCTCCATGGCGCCGGTGCTCGCCCTCGCCTCGCACATCCCTTCCGGCGAGATCGGGCTGGGCTACTTCCAGGAGACCCACCCCGACCAGCTGTTCCGCGAGTGCAGCCACTACAGCGAGCTCATCTCCAACCCCGATCAGATGCCACGGCTGCTGCACACCGCCATCCAGAACGCGATCGGACGTGGCGGCGTCAGCGTGGTGTCCCTCCCCGGGGACATCGCAGACCGGCCCGCCCCCGAGAAAGTCGTCGAAACCGCTCTCGTCACCGCCCGGCCCACCGTCCGCCCCGGCGACGCCGAGATCGAGGCACTCGTCGAGATGATCGACGCGGCCGGCAAGGTCACTCTTTTCTGCGGCAGCGGCACTGCGGGAGCGCACGCCGAGGTCATGGAGTTCGCCGGGAAGATCAAGTCCCCGGTCGGACACGCGCTGCGCGGGAAGGAACACATCCAGTACGACAACCCGTACGACGTCGGTATGAGCGGGCTCCTCGGCTACGGCGCCGCCTACGAGGCCACCCACGAGTGCGACCTGCTGATCCTGCTCGGAACCGATTTCCCGTACAACGCTTTTCTCCCCCACGACGTGAAGATCGCACAGATCGACGTGCGGCCCGAACACCTCGGCCGCCGCTCGAAGCTGGACCTCGCCGTGTGGGGCGACGTGGGCGAGACCCTGCGCTGTCTCATCCCTCGGGTGCGGGTCAAGGAGAACCGGCGTTTCCTCGACCGGATGCTGAAGAAACATGCCGACGCGTTGGAGGGGGTGGTGAGGGCGTACACCCGGAAAGTCGAGAAACACGTTCCCATCCACCCGGAGTACGTCGCGTCCGTCCTCGACGAACTCGCCGACGACGACGCCGTGTTCACCGTGGACACCGGGATGTGCAACGTCTGGGCCGCGCGTTACCTCACGCCCAACGGCCGACGCCGCGTGATCGGTTCCTTCTCCCACGGCTCGATGGCGAACGCGCTGCCCATGGCGATCGGCGCGCAGTTCACCGACCGTCGCCGACAGGTCGTCTCGATGTCCGGCGACGGCGGATTCACCATGCTGATGGGCGACTTCCTGACGCTCGTCCAGCACGACCTGCCGGTGAAGGTCATCCTCTTCAACAACTCCGCACTGGGCATGGTGGAGTTGGAGATGCTGGTCGCCGGTCTGCCCTCGTACGGCACCACCAACAAGAACCCCGACTTCGCCGCCGTCGCCCGCGCCTGCGGCGCCCACGGCCTACGGGTCGAGAAGCCCAGGCAACTGGTCGGCGCGCTGAAGGATGCTCTTCGGCACAAGGGGCCGGCGCTCGTCGACGTCGTCACCGACCCCAACGCCCTCTCCATCCCGCCGAAGATCAGCGCCGAGATGGTGAGCGGTTTCGCGCTGTCCGCCTCGAAGATCGTTCTCGACGGCGGAGTAGGACGCATGCTGCAGATGGCCCGCTCCAACCTGCGCAACGTGCCACGGCCGTAGGGCGGGCGTCGATCCGGCGGGAGGGGGAGGGGGAGGGGGAGGGGGGAGGAGGAGTCTGGGGGCGGGTGAGCAGGTGGGAGCAGGCGCGGCGGGCGTGGTCGGCGTGTGCAGGGGGGGAGTGCGGGGGTCAGCCCGTGACCGGGACCCACTTGCGCTCCCCGCCGTCCGAGCCGTACCAGTAGCGGGACAGGCCCTTGATGCTGCTCGTGCGGAACGGACGGCCGTGGTCGTCGATGCGGACCGTGCCGGTGCGGCCCTGGGAGGACCAGTCGAGTTCGAGGTACCAGTTGCAGTCGCACGACTCGGTCCGCGCCGTGACCAGCAGCACCTCCGGGTCCTCGCTGGACACGCGGTAGGGCAGACTCACCGCCGGGATCGGTGTGCCCGAGTCGTTACCGGCGACCGAGTGCGCGACAGGGCGGTCCTTGTCCAGGTCGACCGCGAAGTAACGCTTGCTCAGCGAGCCGCCGCAGCCCTGGTCCATGGCGTACGCCGTGCCCGACGCCGGTGCGGCACGGCCGACGACCCGCACGCGCAACGCCGTCAGGACGACGGCCGTGGAGCTACGGCCCTGCACCGAGATCTCCACGTTGGTCTCCCGCCCGTGCACCGCACCCTGGGCCGACGCCCAGGGCCCGGCGTCCTGCTCCGCCGGGGGCGGCGGAACCTGCGCCGGCGGCTTGCCGATGACGTAGTCGTGACCGCAGCCGAGCGCCCAGACCTGCGAGTCGGCGGTCCAGACGAGCGGTACGCCCGTCGCGGGGGCCGACGCCTTGCCGCCGCCCGGGGCGGCGTTCGCGGAGGGGGAGGTTCTGCCGGGAGCGGAGCCCGCGCCGGAACCGGGTGAGGTTGAGGCGGCGCCGGGGTCGAGGGAGGAGGCGGCGCTCGGGGTGGGTGTGGGGGAGTGGCGTGGGGCCGTCGTGCCGGACGGGCCGGCGGAGGACCCTGCGGACCGGGCCGCGTCTTCGGAGACCGTCGGGTGACCGCCGCCGGGCAGCGCGGACAGCGTGCCCAGGGTGGCGAGAAGCGCGCAGGCGACACCGACGAGGACCGTGGTGCGCCGCCGCCGGTGCCAGCGGCGGCGCGGTAGCTGTTTCTCATCCGGCTGCCGAGTTTCCGTAACCGCCGAAGCCCGGTTTTCCGTTTCTGTCGACTTTCCGGGTGTTCCGGATGCCTCACGCGTTTCAAGTGCTTCCGGAGTTTCCGACGACGTCTCCGAAGTTTCTGGGTTTTCCGTAGTGGCCGTGCCGGTGCCGGTGCCCCGCGGCCGCTGTCGTGCTGCGACCGCTCGCAGCCACCGTCGGTGCAGTTCGAGGCGCTCCTCCGGCGTCGCCCCGCAGAACTCGGCGAGCCGTTCCACGGGGGCGAAATCCTGCGGAACCGCTTCCCCGGCGCAGTACCGGTGCAACGTCGAGGTGTTCATGCCCAGCCGACGCGCGAGGGAGCCATAGCTGCGTTCCGTGCGCTCCTTCAGCTCCGTCAGCAGCGCCGCGAATTCCGTCACATCGCCTACACCGTCGTCGCTCGACACCGTTCCCCCGTGCTCGTCCGGCCCGGGCGGTCATCCCAGGCGCCCATATACCTGCACGTCAGATGGGCTGGGATGGTTCCACCGCAGCCGATCGGGCGAAGACCGTTGCAGCGGACGGTACGGACGGCCGATGCTCTTGGTGTCGCACCGAATGGGCCGGACGGACCGACCACCCGACCGCCCCACCGCCCCACCGCGACGATCTGCATCTGCATCTGCACCCACACCGACACTCATGCACTCACTCACGGGGGACACCCATGCCCAAGCGCACCCGGGCCGCCATGCTCACCGGGCTCACCGCACTCACGGCCGCGGGCCTCGCCCTTGGCACCGTGCTCGCCGCACCGGCCGGCGCCACCGTCCCGAAGCCGCCTGGCTTCCTCTCGGCCGCCGACCTGCCGCCGCACGCCAGCTCGCTCTGGACGGCCGGCGCGATCACCGCGGGCGCGTCGCCCGACGTGGAGGCGGACCGCTGCCTCGGCATGGCGCTGGGCGACGGCAGGGACTCCTGGTACCGGGACTTCCGGACCGAGCTCGACACGAGTGCCCGTCAGGTCAGCGTCGAGTTGGCGAGCGTCAGCGCGGCGAAGGGCCGGTACTCGCGGATCAACCAGGACATCAAGTCCTGCGCCGGATGGATCGAAGAGGCGGACCCGGAGGTCGAGGCCACGCTGAAGGACTACGGGAAGCTGAACGTCGAAGAGGGCGCCCACGTCTACGGCCTGCACACCGAGACGTCCTGGGGTGCGACCGACATCCGCCTCCTCTCCGTCGGCCGGGACGGCAAGACGGTGACCGTCGTGGACTGGGGCCAGCTGGGCGACTTCGGGGACGCCCCGGTGAAGGCCTTCAAGAAGACGACCGTCACAGCCGTCAACAAGCTCCACTGACCACTGACCACTGACGACTGGCCAACGACCACTGACCACTGAGAAGAGTCGGGGCCGTCGCCCTCCCGCCACGGGGGTCGGGAGGGCGACGGCCCCGCACGACCACTCAGCCACCAGACAGTCGTCCGAGACACACACGGGGAACACGCACATGACCAGCAAGACCAGCAAGACCAGCTGGACCGGTAAGCGCACCACCCGCCGGCGCAGCGCCCTGGCCGTCGGCCTCGCCCTGGCGCTCGGCCTCGGGGTGACGGCCCAGGCGTCCGCGGGCAGTCCGCGCAGCGTCAGCGGCAAGCCGTCCGACAACGTCACCCGCATCGCGGACTTCTACGGCGCCTACATCGACGCGATGACCGACGAGGGCGGCGACCGGCTCGCGGACGAACTCCGCAAGCACTACCTCACTCCCGCCTTCCAGAAGGAACTGACGGCGTGGGAGGACGAGAACCACGCCGACGGCGTCCTGCAGGCTCAGAACGTCCCGCTTGCGTGGAAGGTCACGGACAACGGCACGGCGAACTACACGGAGGCCGTCGTCACCCTCACCTGGGGCGGCAACCAGACCACCAAGCTCATCGTCGACATGACCCGCAGCCACAGGATCTTCCACATCGGCACGACGGGAGCCGAGGGCAGCTAGCCAGTTCCGGGTGAGGACCAGTGGATTCCGGCCAACCTCGCGGCCGGAGGCGACGCGCGGTGCGGCGGAAGGTCTCCGGCAGCGGGATCTCCTCCGCCCGACGGTCGACGCCCCGACAGCCGACAGCCGACACCTCGACATATCGCCGTCTCGACGAAAGTGCCTTTGGTGTAAGAGAGTTGGCGGCCGGGGAGGCGGCCCCCCTTGAACTCACCGTCAGACGTGCCGGCGTCTTGATCCCCTCGATCCTCGCGCCCGGCACCACCACGCCCCGGCCCGTCCCGGTGCCCAGCACCAACTGCCCCTCCCCTTCCCCGAGTACGGCCGGATCGGCAGAGGCGAGTCGTCCAATGGGCCGATGTCCGGCGGTCGGTGTGTGACCCGGGTGAGTAGGTTCGAAGGAGTGGGGGACGGCCGGGTCGGGGGCCGCCTCGAAGTGCGGATGCGCCGGCTCACCTCCGCTCGCGGGGGAAGCACCCGCCACATGTCGGTTGCGCGGGTGCGCGCCCCGCACGGGTACGCCCGCGCCGTCGTACGGCATCCCCTCCGCCCGGAAACCGGGTCGCTCACCGTGGCGGCCGGAGTTGATCGCCGCTGTTCGCCGTCGGCCCGTTGGCTTCCCGGGCACCCGCCCCGCCGATCGTCGAACAGCCTGTCCACCTGGGGCGTTCTCCACCTGACGTCGGTCGCGGACGCCTGATGCGCGATCGCCACGGCCGGATCGACACACGTCGGCTCGCCCGGCCCGTGCCGAACGGACACGGCCACCGGCATACCCGCAGCACACCTGCCGCGCACCGCACACGACGCACACGACGCACGGACCGCCGCATCGCCCGCTCCGGACCCGCCTGTACCAGGGCCCGGTCGTCGTCGACGGCACCCTCCACGGCGGCTCGGACGGCGCGCTCGGCCCGACAGTCGCCCCGACGGCCCACCCCGTGAGCCTCCGGGAGGCCCGGCCGAACATGGCCGAACACCCGGTCGTCGATGATTCGACATGACTGGCCCGCTGTCGACCGGGCAAGGATCCCCGTGAACGTGTTCGAGCAGGAGGGGAACCGACATCGACACGCGGGCGGGGGTCATGGAGAGGCAGGCACGAGGAAGCGGTCCGACGACGATCGCGGGCGCCTCGGCGACGAGACGGACGGGGGCAGGCGGGGCAGCGGGGGAAACAGGCGAGGGCGCGGCCGAAGGCGGCGCCGAGTACGCGGCCGAACGTGCGGTGGAGCAGGACCGGGCGTCGCAGCTCAGCCGCAGGCTCGGGCGGGCGGACCTGCGGGCGGTGCCCGAGGCACGCCGGGCGCTGCGGGAGCTGCTGCGGGACTGGGGGAAGCCCGGCCGGTCGGAGACGGCGGAACTGCTCACCAGCGAACTCGTCACCAACGCGCTCGTGCACACCGACGACGACGCGGTCCTGACGGCCACCGTCTCACCGTCCGGCCTGCGGGTGGAGGTGCGGGACTCGGCGGCCCGCCGGCCTCGGCCGAGCGTACAGAGCGCCGACGAGGGCACGCACGGCCGGGGCCTGGTCCTGGTGGAGTCCCTCGCGGACACCTGGGGCGTACGGGCGCACGGTGCCGGGAAGGTCGTCTGGTTCGAGCTGGACGCCGGGGCCGCGTGAGGCGTGGCGGGTCGTATCGACACCCGACGGGAAGGGGGCGCGACCGTGGTGGTCGCGCCCCCTTCCCATCGAGCCTGTCGGTCCGTCAGCCGAACTGCTGCTCCAGGTCCTTGAGCTTGCGCTCCAGGGAGTCGAGGCGCGGCAGGGCCATGGTGTCGTCCTCCGCGGTGAGATCAACGGTGAACGAGTCGGAAGAAGCGGAACTGTGGCGAGCGGGCTGCAGGGAGGGCCGCGAGCGCACGGGCAGCTGCTCCGCGGAGTTCGCTATGGCAGGCTCCGCGGAGACCCGCTCGGCCGTGGCGCGCTCCAGGGCGGCCTGGGCCTCCACCTGACGGCTTCCGCCGCCGCCACCGCCGCGGCCGGGGAAGCGTCCGTTGCCTCGGCTGATCGCCTTCAGGTGCGCCCGCTCGACCCGCTGCTGATCGCGACGGCGCAGCTTGGTCTCTTCCTTGCGGGCCTTGTCGTCGCGGACTTCCTCGACGGCCTCGTCCAGGCTGCGTACGTTCTCCAGCAGCATGAGCGACCATGCCTTGTACGTCTCACGGGGGGCACGCACCCAGCGCACCACGCGGATCTGCGGCAGCGGACGGGGCACGAGACCCTGCTCGCGCAGTGCGGCGCGGCGGGTCTGCTTCAGGGCCCGGTCGAAGAGCACGGCGGCCGAGAGCGACATGCCGGCGAAGAAGTGCGGGGCGCCCGCGTGGTCCAGGCCCCTGGGCGCGTGCACCCAGTTGAACCAGGCCGCGGCACCCGCGAAAGTCCATACGAGTATCCGGGAGCCGAGAGCCGCGTCACCGTGGCTGGCCTCACGCACCGCGAGCACGGAGCAGAACATCGCCGCGCCGTCCAGGCCGAACGGCACCAGGTATTCCCAGCCGCCGGTCAGGCCGAGGTTCTGCTCGCCGAACCCGACCAGGCCGTGGAAGGAGAGGGCCGCCGCGACGGCCGCACAGCAGAACAGAAGGACATAGGAGGCTGTGCCGTATATGGCCTCCTTGCGCCTGCGGCGCTCCTCACTGCGCTCCCACGAGTCTTCGCCGCTCGTGTCCTTCCCCGAGGGGCGCTTGCCGCGCGCCAGCACCGCAACCGCCGCCAGCATGCCCAGGAGGAGTACGGCGCCCGGAAGCAACCAGTTCAGCGATATGTCGGTAAGTCTCATCTGGGGTCCCTTGCATTGGGATAGGGCGTAACGCCCGCCATAGTGGCCCAATCCCGCCGTCCCTCAGGGGGTTTCGGGGCAAGAGGCCGCCAAGGAGGTGCAAGGGGATGCCCAAGGCGACGTTCTGCTCGAACTGCCGCTTGAGGGGCGGGAGTTGAGTTCGAATAAGACTACCCATACGAGTGGTTCCACGGAAAGTTCCCGTGGCAAGTGAGGATTTTGTGAATCGCTTGTAACCGTTGGGGAGCCTCGTCCGGGTGATCCTACGGGACTCTCCGCGGCCCTCCGCCCACGAGGGGTAACTCGAGGGGAAGCGGTATCTGAGCGTTACTCAACTGCCTGCGGAAGCCGCCGCGGTGAGCCTGGTGACGCGGTCCGCGTCGCAGGTGCGCGGGCAGGTGACGCAGGTGTCCTCGGGGCGCACCGTGTAGAACATGCAGCAGCTCGCGCGGTCGCGGGTGGGCAGGGCCTCGCCGTCCGGCCCCGTCAACTCGCGGAAGGCCGCGGAGCCGACATAGGGCTGCGTGGCACCCGGCAGCAGCAGCTCCAGGTCCCGTCGCGCCCGCTCCGGCTCGTCCCCGCCGAGCAGGTCGGCGATGTACCAGAGCCCCTCGACGATCTCGTCGGTCACCATGCCCCACAGGGCCCGGCCGCGCCGCCGGGCCCGCGGCCCGAAGCCGGCGAGCAGCGGCTCGTGGTGCTCGGCCACCGCCGCCCGTACCTCCGCCCGCAGCGCCTCCTCGTCCGGGACCACCCGGGCGCCGGGCAGCAGTGCCGCCGGGTCCC
This sequence comes from Streptomyces sp. NPDC002623, assembly GCF_053592635.1. Taxonomy (NCBI): domain Bacteria; kingdom Bacillati; phylum Actinomycetota; class Actinomycetes; order Kitasatosporales; family Streptomycetaceae; genus Streptomyces; species Streptomyces sp. NPDC002623. Next base: position 518,477 of record NZ_JBSFWB010000001.1, read on the forward strand.
CCGGCAGACAGGCGAAGGAGGACGGCGGGCGGACGGCCATCCGCATGCCGTCGCCGGTACGGTCGTACGAGACGTGTGTCACCGGGAAACGGGGCGCCCGGCGGTGCAGGAACCACGGGACGGTGATCAGCAGACAGGCCGGCCAGGCGTACCGGTGCAGTCCGAAGCTCGCGACCACGTCGGGACGTGCCGGGCGGCCGTAGTCGCGGACGACCTGCTCGTCGTCCCACGCCAGGAAGGCCTCCAGGGCGGCTCCGCCCTCCGCGAGCTCGGCCGCGGTGACCCAGCCCCCGCCCCGGGGAAACGGTTCCACAAGTCCCAGCTCCGTGACGGTCAGGCCCGGGTAGACCTCCGTGAGACGGGCGTAGGCCTCTGCCGTGGCCGACGGGGCTGTGGTCGACGGGGCTGTGGGCATGGCGGGACCGCCGTTTCGGGTGCGATTGAAGGTAAGCCTAACCTTATCCAGTGTCGTCGGGATTTGAACTGGCGGCCACTACGCCTAAGGTGCTTGACGGACGAGTAACAACCCGCCGTAATGACCCCAAGTACCGACAAGGCCGTAAGGAGGCCCCGTGGAGCAGAGAGCGCACGGCTCCACCGGTACGGGGAAACCGGTTCCGCAACAGGTCGACGGCCGTGCCCGGGTGCCGGCGCAGTCGCGCACGGGGTCGGTCGGATCACCGGGGTCCGGGCCCGCTGGGCCGGTGGGGTCTGCCGGGAGCGCCGGGTCTGTGGGGTCTGCCGGGCCTGTGGGGTCTGCCGGGAGCGCCGGGTCTGTGGGGTCTGCCGGGCCTGTGGGGTCTGTCGGGCCCGGCGGGTCCGTCGAGTACGGCGACGGTGGGGACCGCGAGCGGTGCGGCCCGACGGGCGCGGCGCGCGGTGAGCACACGCACAGCGAGATCCCGATTCCGCGTCCCCGGCCGGTCGTCCAGCGTGCCTCCGTGCGCGGCCAGATCCTCGACGCCCTGCGCACCGCGCTCGTCGGCGGGGAGCTGCAGCCGGGCGAGGTGTACTCCGCGCCGGTGCTCGGCGAACGCTTCGGGGTCTCCGCGACGCCGGTCCGGGAGGCCATGCAGCAGCTCGCGCTGGAGGGCGCCGTCGAGGTCGTCCCCAACCGGGGGTTCCGGGTGATCGTACGAGGCACGCGGGAACTGGCCGAGCTGGCCGAGGTGCGGGCGCTGATCGAGGTCCCCGTGATGCTGCGGCTCGCCCGTACGGTGCCCGCCGAGCGGTGGGCGGAGCTGCGGCCCCTCGCTGAGGCGAGCGTGCGCGCGGCGGCCTCCGGCTGCCGGGCCACGTACGCGGAGGCCGACCGTGTCTTCCACCGGGCGCTGCTCGCCCTCTCCGGCAACGAGCAGCTGGTCGGGATCGCCGAGGATCTGCACCGGCGTTCGCAGTGGCCGTTGGTCGGCGCGCCGGTGCGACGGGGACGGGCGGATCTCGTCGCCGACGCGGCCGAGCACATGGCGCTGCTGGAGGCGTTGACGGCAGGAGAGCTGGACGCCGTGCAGGCGTTGATGCGCGAGCACTTCGCGGGCGCGGGCGGCTGAGGAGACCGGCGCCGGCACCGAGGAGACCGGCGCCGGCACCGGGGCCACCGCCCCGACGCCTCCCGCTCCGGCCGCGACACGGCGTCACCCGTTGTGCCGCACCCTGCCCGCCTTGTCTCCCGACCCGTCTCCCGCCCTGTTTTCCGCTCTAGCCCTGTCTGTCCGCGCTGGTTTCCGCGCTGGTTTCCGTGCTGCGATCCGCCGAATGATTCACCCTCGCCCGCTGCGACCCGTTCCCCGCTTGGTGCCTGGTGCCTGGTGCCTGGTGCCTGGTGCCTGGTGCCTGTGCCTGTGCGCGTCGTGGCTCCGGCCCCTGCGACCCGGTCGTCTGTGCCTACCGCGGCCTCGCCCGGCCTCGCCCTCCGTGCCGCCCTCGTGCCGCCCTCGTGCCGCCTTCCGCATGACCTGCCCGCGTGCCCAGCCGCAGCGTCCGTTCCTCACACTCCGGACGGGCTCGGGGCCGTCGGGGGCGCCAACTGCCTTGCCAGCCAGGTCGGTACGCCGCCCAGCAGCCGGAACAGCCGACGTGCCTCCTCCCGCAACCGCGAGGCCTCCGGCTCGACTTCCGCGTCCGCCAGCGAGGCGAGCGCGGGAGCGGTGCCCACCAGGTAGCCCAACTCCTCCCGGATGCGCAGGGATTCGGCAAATCCGTGCCGGGCCTCCGCCAACTCGCCGTCGCGCAGGGCGAGTCCGGCGAGGTGGCGCCAGGTGAAGGAGAGCAGCAGCGAGTCCGAGTGCGCCGCGGCCGCCGTGTGGGCGCGCCGGTAGGCGGCTCTCGCGGCCTGCGGGGAACGCGAGATGTTCTCGGCGAGCAGACCCCGGCGGAAGTCCAGCAGCGCCCGGCCCGCCGCGTCCGGCGGGATCAGCGCCGCGGCCCGGCCGAGCGCGGCCCGCGCCTCGTCCACCCGGTCGCGCACGCCGTGCAGCGTCGCCGCGTAGGCGAGTTGCCCTCGCTCGCAAGCGGCCGCGCCCCGCTCCTCGTCGTCGTGGGCCAGCGCCTCCGCGGTGCGCAGCGCGTCCTCGGCGTCCTGCCAGCCCTGCTCGGTGTACAGGCACCGCTCCACGAGCAGTGCGGCCCGCTGGATCGAGCCCGTCGCGGTGTCGGGCGGGATCAGTGCCGCCGCGTCGGCCCAGCAGGCACGCGAGCGCAACCGCCATACCGCGGTCTGGAGGGGATCGTCACCTGAGGTCGTTCCGGTACCGGACATGGCGCTGTACGCCACGTTGCCCTCCCCAAGTCCTGTCCTGCGGATCAGCTCGTGGGCGCTACGCAAGGCACCGTGCCCCGACTCCGACCTGATCCGAAGGACAGGCCCAGCGCGCCATCGAGCTTTGAGTGGTGCGCGCATCTCAGCACGAATGGCGGCACCGGGCCAAGGGGGCGGGTGAAGGATTTCACAAAGTCGTGGGATCTCCGTCCTCACAGGTTTCGACGGCTGGTGACCAAGGGGTAGTAACCGGTGTCGGCCGGCTGTCGGTCCGCTGTCAGCTCATGCGCAGCGCCAGGAAGAAGTCCAGCTTGTCCTCCAGCCGTGAAAGGTCACGGCTCGTCAACTGCTCGATCCGCCCGACCCGGTAGCGCAGGGTGTTGACGTGCAGATGCAGGCGGGAAGCGCATCGGGTCCACGAGCCGTCGCAGTCGAGGAACGCTTCCAGCGTCGGGATCAGCTCGGCGCGGTGGCGTCGGTCGTAGTCGCGCAGGGGGTCCAGGAGACGTGCAGTAAACGCTCTGCGCACATCGTCAGGGACGAACGGCAGCAGCAGGACGTGCGAGGCCAGCTCCTGATGGCCCGCGGCACAGACCCGGCCGGGTCGGGCCGCGGCCACCCGCCGGGCGTGCCGTGCCTCCTCCAGGGCCCCGCGCAGCCCCTCCGCCGAGTGCACGGCCGCGCTGACGCCCACCGTGAGCCGTCCGTCACCGTCGAGTCCGGACGAAAGCGGTTCCCGCACGGTCGCCAGGAGGGCGTCGGCGAGGACGCCCGTCTCGGAGCCGTCGTGCGCGTTCGACACCGCGGGCAGCGGGACCAGCGCGATGGCCTCCTCGCCCGTGTGCGCCACGGCGATGCGGTCGGAGGGCTCGGGGCCGGTGGCGAGCGGGTCGACCAGGATCTCCTCCAGGAGCGACTGGGCGGCCGGGCCCGGCTCCAGATCACCCTCGTCCCACTCGACGCGGGCCACGACCACCTGCCAGTGCGGGGCGGTCCCCAGGCCCGGCAGCAGCACCGGCGCGGCCACCCGCAGGCGGGCCGCGACCTCCGCCGGGGCCGCGCCCGTCTGGACCAGCTCCAGCACCTCCTGCGCCAGGCGCCGGCGCACCGTGCGCGCCGCGTCCCGGCGGTCCCGCTCGACCGCGATGAGCTGGGTGACGCCCTGGAGCAGGTCGAGCCGCTCGTCCGCCCACTCACCGGCGTCCGCCTCGACGGCCAGCAGCCAGTCCGACAGAACGCTCTCGCGCACGTCCCGCGAGACCGATGAGACGCCTGAGGCCCCGGAGACCCCTGATGTGCCTGATGCCCCTGAGGCCGACGGGACCGGCGAGGTGTGCGGCGGCGTTGACTTCTGCGTGGTCTGAGCAGAACGGCCGCCGTTGCTGCGGATGGGGAACAGCGAGTACGTCGTCTGGCCCACCATCACCCGGTGCGGTCCGCGCCGACCCGTGCGGACGGCCGCGAGGTGCTCCGCCGCGAGCTTCGCGCACACGTCGGGCGGCAGGGCCGGCCCGGCCGGCTTCGACCCCGTCGGCCTCGCGCCCGTCGGCTTCGGGCCCGCGATGAGCCGGCCGGTGGGGGACAGGACCCAGGCGCGCAGGTCCAGGTCGGAGCCGAGCAGGTCCAGGACCACGTCCGGGCCGCCGCCCGCCGGGCCCGAGATCATCATCCGGCGGTGCCGGTCGACCACGGCCGCGAGGTCCCCGGCGCGCTCGCCGGAGACCTGCCGCACGACGTGCTCGGTGATCGTCGCGAAGGCCACCGACTCGTGCACCGCGAACAGGGGGAGACGCTGCCGGGCACAGGCCGCGACCAGGTCCTCCGGGACGTTGCCCAGCTCCGCCTCGCCGGCCGCGAGCGCGGTCACCCCGGCCTGCACCAGGATGCGCACGAACGGGTCGGAGTCCGCCGCGTCCCGGCGCCAGGCCAGGCCCGTCAGCACCAGCTCGCCCCCGGAGAGGTAGCGGCTGGGGTCCCGCAGGTCGGTGGTCATGACACCCCGCACCGTGCGGTCCAGCTCGTCCTCGCCGCCGAGGAGCCTGAGGCCCAGCGCATCGGTGTCCAGCAGTGCGCGCAGCCGCATCTCGTCGCCGCCGTTCTCTGTCTCGAAATCTACGATGAATCTTGAAGGATGTGGTGGAGAGGACCCGCCGCCGGTCCTGCCGTCGGCCCCGCCCCGGGGCCCGGGGCGCTGCGGCGGCCAGTCAGTAACCGCTTTGGAACCGCATTCTTTGATTGCCAGGCTGTTTCCTACGTTTCCACAGGAAAACGAGGAGGTTACTGATGGCCTCCGTTCATACGAATCTACAAGATGGCCGGGCCGACCAGCCAACTCCTTCATGGTTTCCGTGACTGACCCGGTTGGAGCAAGGCGCTGTGTACTGGCCTCACTGCGCGTGAACAGGACATGAACGAGCCGGGCCCGCCGCACCCGATTCTGGCTCGATCCGAACGACTCACGAGAGGTCGGAGACGCCCGGGACTTCCACGAGGTCACAGACGTCCGAGACTTCCGAACGACTCACGAGACGAAGAAGAGAGCCGGTCATGGACTTCCTTCGCCCCGCCAGCTGGGAGGAGGCGCTCGCCGCCAAGGCCGAGCACCCCTCCGCTGTGCCGATCGCGGGTGGCACCGATGTGATGGTCGAGATCAATTTCGACCACCGGAGGCCCGAATATCTGCTCGACCTCAACCGCGTCGGCGACCTCTACGAGTGGGAGGTCGGCGAGGAGAGCGTGCGGCTCGGCGCCTCCGTCCCGTACAGCGCGATCATGGAGAATCTGCGCGCCGAGCTGCCGGGCCTCGCCCTCGCCTCGCACACGGTGGCCTCCCCGCAGATCCGCAACCGCGGCGGCGTCGGCGGCAACCTCGGCACCGCCTCCCCGGCCGGCGACGCCCACCCCGCCCTGCTCGCGGCCGGCGCCGAGGTCGAGGCCGAGTCGGTGCGCGGTTCGCGCCGGATCCCGATCGACGCGTTCTACACCGGCGTGAAGCGCAATGCGCTCGCGCCCGACGAGCTGATCCGCGCCGTCCACATCAAGAAGGCCGACGGCCCGCAGCAGTACTCCAAGGTGGGCACCCGCAACGCCATGGTCATCGCCGTCTGCGCCTTCGGCCTCGCGCTGCATCCCGAGACCCGGACGGTCCGCACCGGCATCGGCTCGGCCGCGCCCACCCCCGTCCGGGCGAGGACCGCCGAGGACTTCCTCAACGCGGCGCTCGAAGAAGACGGTTTCTGGGACAACGGGAAAATCATCACCCCGTCGGTGGCCAAGCAGTTCGCGGACCTGTGCGCCGCCGCCTGCAACCCCATCGACGACGTCCGGGGCACCGCGAGCTACCGCCGCCACGCGGTCGGCGTCATGGCCCGCCGGACGCTCACCTGGACCTGGGAGTCCTACCGCGGCGCCCGCCGCGCCTCGGAGGGAGCTGCGTAATGCGTGTCAACTTCACTGTCAACGGACGTCCGCAGGAAGCCGACGACGTGTGGGAGGGCGAGAGCCTGCTGTACGTGCTGCGCGAGCGGCTCGGTCTGCCGGGTTCCAAGAACGCCTGCGAGCAGGGCGAGTGCGGCTCGTGCACCGTTCGGCTGGACGGTGTCCCGGTGTGTTCGTGCCTGGTCGCCGCCGGCCAGGTCGAGGGCCGCGACGTCGTCACGGTCGAGGGGCTCGCGGACTACGCCAGGCAGCGTGCCGCGCACGGCAGTTGTGCGAGCGGCGCCTGCGGCACGTCGCTGCAGGACGCGCAGCACTGGGCGGCCAAGGGGCAGGACTCCCACACCGGCGAGGGCGCCGAACTCTCCCCGGTCCAGCAGGCGTTCATCGACGCCGGCGCCGTCCAGTGCGGCTTCTGCACGCCGGGGCTGCTGGTCGCCGCCGATGAGATGCTTGAGCGCAACCCGAACCCGACCGACGCGGACATCCGCGAGGCCCTGTCGGGCAACCTGTGCCGCTGCACCGGCTACGAGAAGATCATGGACGCGGTCCGTCTGGCGGCCGCCCGGCAGGAAGAGGCGGTCTGACGATGCCTGCCAACGGCGCCCCCATCGGCACCCCCACCAAGATCACCCAGGGTTCCCGGACCAAGGGCGGGATCGGCGAGTCCACACTCCGCCCCGACGGCACTCTCAAGGTCACCGGCGAGTTCGCGTACTCGTCCGACATGTGGCACGAGGACATGCTCTGGGGCCAGATCCTGCGCTCCACGGTCGCCCATGCCGAAATCGTTTCCATCGACACGTCCGAGGCCCTCGCCACGCCCGGCGTCCACGCCGTGATGACGTACGACGATCTGCCGACCGACGTGAGGAACTACGGCCTGGAGATCCAGGACACCCCGGTCCTCGCCCACGGCAAGGTACGCCACCACGGCGAGCCGGTCGCGATCGTCGCGGCCGACCACCCGGAGACGGCCCGCCGCGCTGCAGCCAAGATCAAGGTGGAGTACCGGGAACTGCCGGTCATCACGGACGAGGCTGCTGCGACCGCCCCCGACGCCGTCCTGATCCACGAGGGCCGCGACGACCACCACATCGGTCACGTCGCGCACCCGAACATCCTCCACCGCCAGCCGATCGTCCGGGGCGACGCGGCCGCGGCCGCCGAGCGCGCCGATGTGGTCGTCAGGGGCGAGTACACGTTCGGCATGCAGGACCAGGCCTTCCTCGGGCCCGAGTCCGGCCTCGCCGTGCCCGACGACGACGGTGGCGTCCACCTCTACATCGCCACCCAGTGGCTCCACTCCGACCTGCGCCAGATCGCACCCGTTCTCGGCCTGCCCGAGAGCAAGGTGCGGATGACGCTGGCCGGCGTCGGCGGCGCGTTCGGCGGCCGCGAGGACCTGTCGATGCAGATCCACGCCTGTCTGCTGGCCCTGCGCACCGGAAAACCCGTCAAAATCGTTTACAACCGTTTCGAGTCCTTCTTCGGTCATGTCCACCGCCACCCCGCGAAGCTCTTCTACGAGCACGGCGCCACCCGCGACGGAAAACTGACGCACGTCAAGTGCCGCATCGTGCTCGACGGCGGCGCGTACGCCTCCGCGTCCCCCGCGGTCGTCGGCAACGCCGCCTCGCTGGGCATCGGCCCGTACGTCGTCGACGACGTCGAGGTCGAGGCGATCGCCCTCTACACCAACAACCCGCCCTGCGGCGCGATGCGCGGCTTCGGCGCGGTCCAGGCGTGCTTCGCCTACGAGGCGCAGATGGACAAGGTGGCAGCGCGACTCGGCATGGACCCGGTGGAGTTCCGGCAGCTCAACGCGATGGAACAGGGGTCGCTCCTGCCGACCGGACAGACGGTCGACTCCCCGGCGCCGGTCGCCGAACTCCTGCGCCGCGTCAAGGCGATGCCGCTGCCGCCGGAACGCCAGTGGGAGAGCAGCGAGGGCGCGGACGTACGGCAGCTGCCCGGCGGTCTCTCCAACACCACGCACGGCGAAGGCGTCGTCCGAGGAATCGGTTACGCGGTCGGCATCAAGAACGTCGGCTTCTCCGAGGGATTCGACGACTACTCGACCGCCAAGGTCCGGGTGGAGGTCATCGCGGGCGAGCCCGTCGCCACCGTGCACACCGCCATGGCGGAGGTCGGCCAGGGCGGTGTCACCGTCCACGCGCAGATCGCCCGCACCGAGCTGGGCGTCGCGCAGGTGACCATCCACCCGGCCGACACGCAGGTGGGCAGCGCCGGCTCCACATCGGCGTCGCGGCAGACCTACGTCACCGGCGGCGCCGTCAAGAACTCCTGTGAGCTGGTGCGGGAGAAGGTCCTGGAGAGGGGGCGCCGCGCATTCGGCTCCTACCACCCCGCCTGGGCCACCGCCGAACTGCTCCTGGAGGGCGGCAAGGTCGTCACCGACGGCGGTGAGGTCCTCGCCGACCTGGTCGACGTGCTCGGCGACGAGGCCGTCGAGGTCGAGGCCGAGTGGCGGCACCGGCCGACCGAACCCTTCGACCTGCGCACCGGACAGGGCTTCGGACACGTCCAGTACAGCTTCGCGGCGCACCGCGCCGTGGTCGAGGTCGACACCGAGCTCGGCCTGGTGAAGGTCATCGAGCTGGCCTGCGCACAGGACGTCGGAAAGGCGCTGAATCCGCTTTCCGTGATCGGTCAGATCCAGGGCGGCACGACCCAGGGCCTGGGCGTGGCGGTCATGGAGGAGATCATCGTCGATCCGAAGACGGCGAAGGTCCGCAACCCGTCCTTCACCGACTATCTGATCCCCACGATTCTCGACACGCCGACCATCCCCGTCGACGTGCTCGAACTCGCCGACGACCACGCCCCCTACGGGCTCCGTGGCGTCGGCGAGGCACCCACCCTGTCGTCGACCCCGGCCGTCCTCGCGGCGATCCGGAACGCGACCGGGCTGGAGCTCAACCGCACACCGGTGCGTCCGGAGCACCTGACGGGCACCGCGTAGTCACCGACGTTCGTCTCGGGCCGTCCCCCGGGTCGTCCATTCCCAAATCCCGTGCTCCTTTCCGAAGGCGTCGCGCGGGTGCACCTATGAACCTTGGGAGATGGCCCCATGACCCAGCAGTCACTGGAGCCGAGGACCACGGCCGAAGACGCGGGTGAAGGCACCCGCGTCCCGGCCGGCAGGTCCTGGCTCGACCGGTACTTCCACATATCCGAGCGGGGATCCACGGTCGCGCGCGAAGTGCGCGGCGGCGTCACCACCTTCATGGCGATGGCGTACATCCTGTTGCTCAACCCCCTGATCCTGTCCGGCAAGGACGCGGCCGGGGACACCCTCGGCCAGAAAGCCCTGATCACCGCAACCGCTTTCGCCGCCGCTCTCACCACGCTGCTGATGGGCTTCCTCGGCAAGGTGCCCCTCGCGCTCGCCGCCGGTCTGTCCGTCTCCGGCGTGCTGTCCTCCCAGGTCGCCCCGCAGATGACCTGGCCGCAGGCGATGGGCATGTGCGTGATGTACGGCGTGGTCATCATGCTGCTGGTCGTCACCGGCCTGCGCGAGATGATCATGAATGCGATCCCGCTCGCGCTCAAGCACGGCATCACCATGGGCATCGGTCTGTTCATCGCGCTCATCGGTTTCTACAAGTCGGGCTTTGTGCACCAGGGCAAGGCGACTCCGGTCAGCCTGGGTCCGGCGGGCGAACTAGCGGGCTGGCCCGTCCTGTTGTTCGCCGGCACGCTTCTGCTGATCTTCATGCTCCAGGCCCGGAACATCCCCGGCGCCATCCTCATCGGCATCGCCGGCGGCACGGTCGTCGCCGCAGTCCTCAACGCCGCCGGGGTCGTCGACCCGAAGCAGTGGGCGGCGGGCGCCCCCGAACTGCACGGCAGCGCCGTCTCGATGCCCGACTTCTCGCTCTTCGGGGACGTGCGGTTCGGCGGCTGGGGCGAGGTCGGCGCGATGACCGTCTCAATGATCGTCTTCACCCTCGTCCTCGCCGGGTTCTTCGACGCCATGGCCACCGTCATCGGGGTCGGCACCGAGGCCGGACTCGCCGACGACAAGGGCCGGATGCCGGGCCTGTCCAAGGCGCTGTTCATCGACGGAGCGGGCGGCGCGATCGGCGGAGTGGCGGGCGGCTCCGGCCAGACCGTGTTCATCGAGTCGGCCACGGGGGTGGGCGAGGGAGCGCGCACCGGCCTCGCCTCGGTCGTCACCGGAGCCTTCTTCGCGGCCTGTCTGTTCTTCACCCCGCTCACCGCGATCGTCCCGCAGGAGGTCGCCTCCGCCGCCCTGGTCGTGATCGGCGCGATGATGCTGATGAACGCCCGCCATGTCGACTGGGCCGACCGGGCAACCGCTGTCCCGGTGTTTCTGACCGTGGTCCTGATGCCCTTCACGTACACCATCACCACCGGTGTCGCCGCGGGCGTCATCTCCTACGTCGCCATCAAGGCCGCGCAGGGCAGGGCGCGGGAGATCGGCGCGTTCATGTGGGGCCTGACGGTGATCTTCCTCGTCTACTTCGCGCTCCACCCGATCGAGGGCTGGCTGGGCGTGCACTAGGCGCTCCGCCGGAAGTGCCGCGATGTGCCGTCGTTCGGCTGCGGCGCCATCGTGGCTGGTCGCGCAGTTCCCCGCGCCCCTTCAGAGCGCTGCCGACTTCGCCCGACCTGCTCAGCCGCCCGCAACCGCCCACCCCGCAACCGCAGTCAAGGAGACCGAGAGATGCTGGACATCGCCGAGGAGTTGAACCGGTGGGTCGGGCAGGGCCGCGACTTCGCCGTCGCCACCGTGGTGGCCGTCGGCGGCAGCGCGCCCCGCAGGCCGGGCGCCGCCCTCGCGGTGGACGCCGACGGCACGGCGATCGGCTCGGTCTCCGGCGGCTGTGTGGAGGGCGCGGTGTACGAGCTGTGCCGACAGGCGCTCGAGGACGGGGAGGCGGTCCTCGAGCGCTTCGGCTACAGCGACGACGACGCCTTCGCCGTCGGGCTCACCTGCGGCGGGATCATCGACATCCTCGTCACCCCGGTGCGGGTCGGCGACCCCGTCCGCCCGGTGATCGCGGCCGGCCTAGAGGCCGCCGCCTCCGGCGAGGCCGCCGCGCTGGCACGGATCGTGAGCGGCCCGACGCACCTCGTCGGCCGCGCGCTGCTCGTCCGAGCCGACGGCAGTTACGACAACGGTTCCCACGATGACGGCTGTTACGGAAACGGTTCCCGCGGCGGCGGTTGTTACGACAGCGGTTCCTACCGCGGTGGCTTCGGCGCGCACCCCGAGCTGGACCGCACCGTCGCAGCCGAGGCCGGCGCGTTCCTCGACGCCGGTCGCACCGGCACCCTGGAGATCGGGGAGCAGGGCTCCCGCTGCGGGGCCCCGCTCACCGTGCTCGTCGAGTCGGCCGTCCCCGCGCCCCGGATGATCGTGTTCGGCGCGATCGACTTCGCGTCGGCGCTGGTGCGCGTCGGCAAGTTCCTGAACTACCACGTCACGGTGTGCGACGCGCGTCCCGTCTTCGCGACCCGGGCCCGGTTCCCCGAGGCCGACGAGATCGTCGTCGAGTGGCCGCACAGATACCTGGAGCGCACGGCGGTGGACGCACGGACCGTCCTGTGCGTGCTCACCCACGACGCCAAGTTCGACGTCCCCCTGCTGCAGCTGGCGTTGCGTCTCCCGGTCGCCTACGTCGGCGCCATGGGATCCCGCCGCACCCACCTCGACCGCAACGACCGGCTGCGCGAAGTGGGCGTCACCGAACTGGAGTTGGCGCGGCTGCGCTCACCCATCGGCCTCGACCTGGGCGCCCGTACCCCCGAGGAGACGGCGCTGTCGATCGCCGCGGAGATCGTCGCCGCCCGGCGTGGCGGCAGCGGGGTCCCCCTCACCGGCGCGCACACGCCGATCCATCACGACGTGACGTCGGCGCCGGCGGGCCGGATCGGCTCGGTGGCCTGAGCCGCCGCCACGCGCACGACCGGCTGGTCCGGCCAGGCGAAGACATGGCGAGGGTCGCCGCCCCTGCTCAGCCGCACATGACGCAGCAGTTCGCGCACGATGCCCGCGTTGCCCATCGCCCACCCGGTCTGCGGTTCGAGATCGCTCGGCGTGTCCCGGTGCTCGACGTTGGACCAGCGTGCGCCGTCGGCGTCCCGGATCGCGTGCGAGACGAGGTCCGCCACGAGGGTCCGGGCGAAGTCGGGGGAGTCGCCCTGCTCGGCGATCCGGTCGCAGGCCAGCGCCAGTACGCCCGCCGTGCCGCAGCAGCGGCCGTTGTTGTCCCAGAAACCGGGCCGCAGCCGGTTCGGCAGCCCGGAGCGGGTCACGGTGTGCCAGCAGCGGTCGGCGAGGTCGGACCAGGAGGGCTCGCCGAGGACGTCCCTCAGCAGCCGGAACACCTGGGCGTCGCCGGCCGGCCCGTGACACCAGCCGTAGCTGTGCCGCTCGATCCGCTCGGGGGCGCGCTGCGGGTCGGAGTGCGGCACCAGGAAACCGTCCGGTCCGCCCTCGTCACGGGCGACGACGTCCGCGACCGCGGCCCGCGCGAGGTCGACCAGATCCGCCCGGCCGACGGCGGTCCCGACGGCGGCCAGCGCGTAGGCGATCCCGAGGGTGCCGTGCGAGAGATGGTGCAGCCTGGACTCCACGCCCCGGTGGAACTCCCAGGTGACGCCGCCCTTCTCGGTCGCCTCGGCGGTTCTCAGGTACGGCTCCAACGCAAGCACGGCGAGGTCGGCGTCCCCCGCCGCCCAGGCTCCGAGCCCGATGCCCGCGTTGCCGCCCATCAGCTCGAACAGATCGCCCCAGCGCGTCCCGTCGAAGCGTGACCGCACCCGCTCCAGGGCCCGGTCCGCGGCCGCGCCGGCCTTGTCGGCGCCGAGTTCGCGGTGGACCGTCCGCAGCACGAGGGCGATACCGGTGAGGCCGAAGTACAGCGAGTCGTCGGGGTGTTCGTCGACGGCGTCCGCGAGACCGCGGGCGGCGCGCAGGGCGGTGTCGGCGTAGGCGTCGTCGCCGAAGTGCCGCCAGGCCTCCAGGAGTACGGGCACGACTCCGGCCGTCCCGTTGTAGAGCATCGGGTCGACGTCGTTGTCCGAGGGTCTGACGGGCCAGCCGAGCCCACCGCCCCCGGTGTCCCGGGCGACCCCGACCAGCCACCGCAGCCCGTCCACGGCCAGCGCCTCGACCTCTCCCGTTGCTGTCATGGGCCCACCCTGACATGCGCGCACGGCGGCCGCACAGAGCGCCCTCGGGCACCAACTCCGGCCGGGAGCAGGGGAGATGGGGCGGGAGGCGCAGGTCGGGGCGGTAGGCCGCCCAGCGGTCCCGGCGGGTCCTGCCGGTGCTGCCGTCCGGATCGGCCGGCGTCCGTCAGGGGCGGCGCAGCAGCCGGTTGACGGCGCGGCCGAACACCCGGCGGGAGGCCGTGCGCAGGAGCGGGTCGCACAGTGAGGGGAGCAGGCGCACGCTCAGTTCCTCGCGCCAGATCACCCGGGTCCGGCCGCCGGGGCCCGGGCGGACCTCGATCTCGGCCCAGCCCAGCACGACCCGGCCGCGTTTCTCCAGTCGGCACAGACCGGGCTCGTCCTCGGTCGGCGGGCACCAGGAGGTGACCTCCATCCGGTCGTCGAAGGCGAACGGGCCGAGGCCCGAGCGCGCCACGAACACCGTGCCCGCCCGGGTCGGCGGGGGAGTGAGCACGGTGACACGGGTCAACGGGACCACGTCGCCGTGCCGGTGCCACTCGGTGAGCCGGCGCCACGCCTCGTCGAGGGAGAGCGGGGCCGTGCGTTCGAGTTGGAAGGTGACCACACTGTGATCGTAAGGAGTCGGGGCCGCGCGGCGGCGCGTTCTGCGACGGCTCACACACTTGGCGCATCCCGTATGTCCCCTACCCACCCGTACGCCCGTACGGGAACATGGGCGCGACCCCGCACCACCACCGGCCGGGAGGACTCGTGGACGGCTCAGGGCTCGGCAGACTCGACGAGGTGCAGCGCGACCCGTATCCGCTCTACGCACAGGCCCACAGCGCCCAAGGACTGCTCCACGTACCGGAGTTGGACGCCTGGCTGGTCGCCCGGGACGCCGATGTGCGCGAAGTGCTGCGACGGGCGGAGGACTTCTCGTCCGTGGGGTCGTTACGGCCGGACGTGCTGCCCTCGCCCGCCGCGCTCGCGGTGCTCGGCGGCGGGTTCGGCGGGCGGCCGGTGGTCGTCGGCTCCGACGGGGAGGAACACCAGCGGCTGCGCCTGCCGATCGTGCGCGGTCTGTCGCCGGCCCGCGTCGCCGCCGTCCTGCCGTACGCCGCCGAGCGCGCCGCCGCCCTCGTCGGCGAGTTCGCCGGGGACGGGCGGGTGGAGCTGATGGCGGCGTACGCGCGGCGGCTGCCCGGGGAGGTCGTCGGGCGGATCGTCGGGCTGGACCCCGCCGATGTGCCCGCCGTCGTGCACGGCGGACACCGCGCCGAGGAACTGCTGTTCCGGCCGCTGACGGAGGAGCAGCAGATCGCCGCCGCGGAGGATGTCGTCGCCCACCAGCACCTCCTCGACCGGTACGCCCGGGAACGGGCGGCCGACCCGCGCGAGGACCTCTGCTCGGAGATCGTCGCCTCGGTGGCCCCGGTCCCCGGCGAACTCACCCTGGAGCAGCGGCACGAGGCCGTCTCCCACCTCCAGAACCTGCTGATCGCCGGGCACCTGACCACCACCGCGCTGATCGGCACCACCGTGCTGCATCTGCTGCGCCATCCGCGTCAGTGGGAGCTGCTGTGCGCGGAGCCGGAGCGGAGCGAAGTCGAAGCGGATGGGGGTGCCCCCGTGCCCGAAGGGCTACGGGGGAGGATCGCGGCGGCGGTCGAGGAGGCCGCCCGCTACGACGGCGCCCTGCAGGGCTTCCGCCGGGTCACCACCCGGCCCGTCACCCTCGCCGGCACCGAACTCCCCACCGGCGCCTCCCTGTTCGTCGCGTTCGGCGGAGCCAACCGGGACGCGCTGCGGCATCCGCGACCGGACGCCTTCGACATCACCCGCCGGCCCGGCCGCCATCTGGCCTTCGGGCACGGTCCGCACGCCTGTCCGGGCGCTCAACTGGCCCGCGAACAACTGCGGTTGACCCTCGGTGAGTTGACGCGTCGACTGCCGGGCCTGCGGCTGGCGGACACGGACCGGCCCGTCGCGATGCGGCCCACGATGATCCACCGTTCCCCGCACCGCCTGGACCTGGCCTGGTGAGTCAGCGGTAGACCTCGCCCGGCTCCGCCTTGCCCGGCGCGAGCAACTGAGGCACCGTCACGAAAACGTATCCACGCTCTTTCAGCGCGTCGATGATCCCGGGCACGGCCGGCACGGTTCCGTCGTAGATGTCGTGCAGCAGGATGATGCCGTCCCGGTCGGCCTGGTCGAGGACCCGGCGCTGGATCAGCGCGGAGTCGGTGGTCGTGTAGTCCTTGGCGGTCACCGTCCACAGCACCTCGGAGAGGCCCAGCTCGCGGCAGATCTTGTGCACGGTCTCGTCGGTGCGGCCCTGCGGCGGCCGCATCAGGGTGGGGCGCCGGCCGGTGAGGCGCTCTATCTCGTCGTTGGGGCGCTGGAGTTCCTCGCGTATCTCCTCCGGCGTGATCTGCGTGAGGATCTTGTGGTCCCAGGTGTGGCTGGCCACCTCGTGTCCCTCGGCGGCCATACGTCTGACGAGCTCCGGGTACTTCTCGATGTGCCGTTGACCCAACAGGAAGAAGGTCGCCGGGACCTGTTTCTCCTTGAGGATGTCCAGCAGCCGGGCGGAGTTCTCGCTCGGGCCGGCGTCGAAGGTGAGGGCGATGCACTTCGCCTCCCGGCAGTCGACGGAGCCGAAGCGGGCGGCCTGCTCGGTGGCCGCGGGCCGGGTGCGGGCGGTGCTCGGGTGTGTGGTGTCGGCGCCCCCGCAGCCGGTCAGGGTGAGGGCCAGACAGGCGGCCGCCGCAGAGACGGCGGCGGCACGCAACCCGGCCCCCGTGTTCTTCATCTTCCTGGTCAGAGAAAACATGCCGAGACTATACATAGAGCGTATACACGCGATGTATAGTCTCGGCGTCGTGCCCTTCAGGCCCTCACTGGGCGTAGAAAGTGGCGTCCCCCTTGTCCGTCGCCGTGCTCGGGGTCTGCACGTTCAGCAGGTAGTTGTAGTGCCGGATGTAACGGCCGGCGTAGTTGTACGACTCGTAGGAGATCCCGGCCGGGTCGGCGAGCCCGGCGCGTCGGTAGAAACTCGCGTCGGAGGCGAACGTCGACGTGCCGTCGTTCTTCTCCAGCCACACCTCGAAGTTCTTGTGCCGCAGGTAGTAACCGGGGAAGTTGGCCGACTCCAGGGAGACCGTGTCGGTTCCCGCGAGACCGGTTACCACCCGGAACTGCGAGTCGGCGAGCGGGCTGACGTTCGCCTCGATGCGGGCGCGGTACTCCCAGTGGCGGATGAACCGGTCCGCGTAGTTGTAGGAGGAGAAGCGCTGCGGGGTGACTCCGTCGGCCACCGGGATGCCGAAGTCGGGCGAGCCGTCGGCCTTCCAGTACACCTTCTGCACCCGCGTGCGGCGGTTGGGGTCGTTCAGCGGGTCGCCGGTGATGTCCTTGTAGCTGCGGTCGTGGTAGACGAGGATGTCGGACCTGCCGTCCTCGGACACCGTGAACGAGTTGTGGCCCGGCCCGTACTGCGAGGTCGAGGCGTTCGAGGTGAAGACGGGCTGGGTCCCCTTGGTCCAGGACGCCGGGTCGGTCAGGTCGGCCGTCGCGGAGGCGGTCAGCATGCCGAGGCAGTAGTTGGCGTCCGTCGCGCTCGCCGAGTAGGTCATGAAGACCTTCCCGCCGTGCTGGATCAGCGCGGGCCCTTCGTTGACCTTGTAGCCGATGGTCTCCCACGAGAGCGTCGGCTGCGAGATCTCCGCCGGAGTGCCTTGGATCGTCCAGGGGTTCGCCATCCTGGCGATGAACAGGCTGGTGTTGTTGTCCTCGGACGGGTTGCGCTGCGCCCAGGCGAGATAGCGGACACCGCCCACGACGAAGGTCGTGGAGTCGAGCGAGAAACTCTCCCACGTGGTCTTGATCTGGCCCTTCTCGGTCCAGGTCGCGGTGAGCGGGTTGGCGCCGGAGCCCTCCAGGACGTACATCCGGATCGCCCACACGTCACTCGTCGATCCGGCCGCGAAGTACACGTACCACTTGCCGTCGATGAAGTGGATCTCCGGCGCCCAGATGTGGGCGCCCATGACCCCGCTGCTGTGCTTGGTCCAGATGGTGACCTCCTGGGCCGTCGACAGGCCCTGGATGGTCGTCGCCCGGCGCAGCACGATGCGGTCGTACTCGGGGACCGTGGCGGTGAAGTAGTAGTAACCGTCTGTGTGCTTGTAGATGTGCGGGTCGGCGCGCTTCTCGGCGATCGGGTTGGTGTACGTCACCGCGGGGGAGTCGGGCACGGCGGCCTGGGCGGGGGCGCCCACGCCGGTGAGGACGGCCGCGAGGGCGACGAGGCCGGCCAGGAGCAGCCGAACGGCGTTGCGTCTCAAGGGAGTTCTCCAGATGGGGGGAAGGGGGCTGCGGGGGTCGGGCTCAGGTGGTGGGCACGAGGCGCCACTGCTGGCAGGTGTTGTTCAGCCAGGTCCACTGCCGTACGTCGGCGCCGTCGGCGGTGGCGCAGTTCGCGACGTCGGCGACCTTGCCGCTGTTCTCGTTCACGAGCCGGACGTAGTCCCCAGTCGCGGTGAAGACGGCACGGAAACGCTGGCACTTGTTGTTCAGCCACGACCACTGGCGCAGATCGGCGCCGTCGGCGGTGGAGCAGTCGGCGGTGTCCATCACCCCGCCGGTGGCCACGTTCACCAGTCGGCCGGTGTCGTCGCCCTGGTCCTCGATCCGCCACTTCTGGTTGGCCCCGCCGTTGCAGGTCCACTGGAGGATGTTCGTGCCGTTGGCGGTGGAACCGCCCTCGACGTCAAGGCACTTGCCGCTGTTGCGGTTGACGAGGGTGTACGCCGTCGGGGTTGCCGCCGTCTCGCCGGACGGGCCGGGGAGCGTCGTGCCGAGGGCGACGGGCGTGCCGAAGTTCGGGGTGCCGTCGGCGTTCCAGGTGAACTTCTGGGCACGGGTCGTGCGGCCGTTGCCGCAGCCGCCGCTCGCGGAGGAGTTCGCGTGGTAGACGATCCAGTTCTCGGTGCCGTCGGGCGAGCTGAAGAAACCGTTGTGGCCCGGACCGTAGACGCCGTTCGCGTCGCTGCGCTGGAAGACCGGCGTCTGTTTCTTCGTCCAGGACGCCGGGCTGAGCGGATCGGTGCCGGTCAGTTCCAGCAGGCCGAGCTTGTAGTCCGCCGTCTGGCAGTAACTCGCGGAGAACGAAAGGAAAGTGCGTCCGTCGTGGTAGAGCGGCTCGGGTCCCTCGTTGACGGGAGCGCCCGAGGTCTCCCAGCTCAGCGTGGGGCTGGAGATGATCGTGAATGTGTTACTGGACAGCGTGTACGGGTTGCTCATCGGCGCGATGACCAGGCTCTGCGTGCTGCCGTTGATGAAACCGCTTCCGACGAGATACAGGTTTCCGTTCGCCTGCAGCACGCTCGCGTCGATCAGCCAGCCGCCCGGCGTGAGATTGGAGCCGGTGAGGGAGCCCTTGTAGGTGTACGGGCCCAGCGGGTCGGTGCCGGCGCTCTCCAGCACATGGGTGCGCTGGGAGTCGCAGCACGCGGTGCCGCCCTGGCCGGCCGAGTAGTACAGGTACCAGTGGCCGTTGAACCGGTGGATCTCCGGCGCCCAGATGTTGGTGTTGCGGGTGGAGGTGGTGTCCGACCACACCTGCACGGTGGGCGCGGTGGCGAGCCCCGCCAGGGTCGGCGCCTTCCGCATGCCGAGGACGCCCGTGAACGTCGTCGTGATCAGGTAGTAGTTGCCGTCGTAGTACTCCAGCCAGGGGTCGGCCCCCTTGGCCGACTTCACCGGGTTGGTGTACGGGCGGCCGTCGGCCGCGGAGACCGGCTGGGTCGCCGCCACCAGAGCCACGAGGAGTGCCAGCACGCACACGAGCAGGGGTCTGCGGCGATAATTCCGAGGCATACAGGACCGTCCCTTGTCCATGAAGCCGCATGTCCGGGATTTCGAACATGGTTCGTAACTTCGGCCAGAAGATAGGGGGCGTGCATGTCCTCGTCAATGGTTTCAGCAGTACCACCGGTATCGGAAAGCAGTCGAAAACCAGCTGTCGCTTCGGAACGACCGTGAGCGCGCCCGGTCGCGCACAACGCAGCGGGGCGCCCTGCTCGACCGTTGTGGTCGAGCCGGACGCCCCGATGACTTCAGCCGGAGATCAGCTGGAGATCAGACCAGGTCGAACCGGTCGAGGTTCGAGACCTTGACCCACGCCGCGACGAAGTCGTTCACGAACTTCTCCTTCGCGTCGTCGCTCGCGTAGACCTCGGCGATGGCGCGCAGCTCGGAGTTCGAGCCGAAGACCAGGTCGGCACGGGTGCCGGTCCACCTGACCTCGCCGGAGGCGTCGCGGCCCTCGAACGTGGCCTGGTCCGAGGACGTGGACGACCAGGTCGTGCCCAGGTCGAGCAGGTTGACGAAGAAGTCGTTCGTCAGCGTGCCCGGGGCGTCGGTGAGGACGCCGTGCGAGGACTGGCCGTGGTTGGCGCCCAGCACGCGCAGGCCGCCGACCAGGACCGTCAGCTCGGGGGCGCTCAGGGTCAGCAGGTTCGCCTTGTCGAGCAGCAGGTACTCGGCCGGCAGGCGGTTGCCCTTGCCGAGGTAGTTGCGGAACCCGTCGGCGGTCGGCTCGAGCGCGGCGAACGACTCGACGTCCGTCTGCTCCTGGGAGGCGTCCACACGGCCCGGCGTGAAGGGGACCTCCACGTCGTGACCGGCGTCCCCCGCGGCCTTCTCCACGGCGGCGGCGCCGCCGAGGACGATCAGGTCGGCCAGGGAGACCTTCTTGGCGCCGGAGTTGAACTCCTGCTGGACGCCCTCGAGCGTGCGCAGCACCAGCGCCAGCTCGTCCGGGTTGTTGACCTCCCAGCCGCGCTGCGGCTCGAGGCGGATGCGGGCGCCGTTGGCGCCGCCGCGCTTGTCGCTGCCGCGGTGGCTGGAGGCCGCCGCCCACGCGGTGGACACCAGCTGGGAGACGGTGAGCCCCGAGTCGAGGAGCTTGGCCTTCAGGGCCGCGATGTCCTCGGCGCCGATGACCTCGCCCTCGGCCGCCGGCAGCGGGTCCTGCCACAGCAGGGTCTCCGCCGGGACCTCCGGGCCGAGGTACAGGGACTTCGGACCCAGGTCACGGTGGGTCAGCTTGTACCAGGCGCGGGCGAAGGCGTCCGCGAACTGGTCCGGGTTCTCGTGGAAGCGCTTCGAGATCTCGCCGTAGATCGGGTCGAAGCGCAGCGAGAGGTCGGTGGTGAGCATCGTCGGCAGCTTCTTGGAGTCGCTGTGGGCGTCGGGGATGATCGCCTCGGCGTCCTTGGCCACCCACTGGTTGGCGCCGGCGGGGCTCTGGGTCAGCTCCCACTCGTAGCCGAAGAGGATGTCGAAGAAGTCGTTGCTCCACTGGGTGGGCTTGGTGGTCCAGGTCACCTCGAGGCCGGAGGTGATGGCGTCGCCGCCCTTGCCGGTGCCGTAGGTGGACTTCCAGCCCAGGCCCTGCTGCTCGATCGAGGCGGCCTCGGGGTCGTCGCCGACCGACTCGGCCGGGCCCGCGCCGTGGGTCTTGCCGAAGGTGTGGCCACCGGCGATGAGGGCGACCGTCTCCTCGTCGTTCATCGCCATGCGGCGGAACGTCTCGCGGATGTCACGGGCCGCGGCCAGCGGGTCCGGGTTGCCGTTGGGGCCCTCCGGGTTGACGTAGATGAGGCCCATCTGGACCGCGCCGAGCGGGTTCTCCAGCTCACGGTCGCCGGTGTAGCGCTGGTCGTCGAGCCAGGTGGTCTCCGGACCCCAGTACACGTCCTCGTCGGCCTCCCAGACGTCCGCGCGGCCGCCGGCGAAGCCGAAGGTCTCGAAGCCCATCGTCTCCAGCGCGACGTTGCCCGTGAGGATCATGAGGTCGGCCCAGGAGATGGACTGGCCGTACTTCTTCTTGACCGGCCACAGCAGACGGCGGGCCTTGTCGAGGTTGCCGTTGTCCGGCCAGCTGTTCAGCGGCGCGAAGCGCTGCTGTCCGCGGCCGCCACCGCCACGGCCGTCGCTGATGCGGTAGGTGCCGGCGCTGTGCCAGGCCATACGGATCATCAGCGGGCCGTAGTTGCCGAAGTCGGCGGGCCACCAGTCCTGCGAGGTGGTCAGCACTTCGGCGATGTCCTGTTTGACGGCCGCCAGGTCGAGCGCCTCGAACGCCGTGGCGTAGTCGAACTCCGCACCGAGCGGGTTCGCCACGACGGGGTCCTTGGCGAGGATCTTCAGGTTGAGCCGCTCCGGCCACCACTGGCGGTTGCCGCCGCCCTGGGTCGGGTGCGCGGCGCGTCCGTGGGCGACGGGGCAGCCGCCCGTCTCCTCCTTCGCGTCGGTGACGATTGCGTCGTGGTTCTCGGACATAGCGATCCTTCCGAACATGGGGGAATTCAGAGTGCTGCGGTACCGCTGGTGGACGCGGTATCGGCGGTCGAGCAGGCGGGGCACAGGCCCCAGTAGATGACCTCGGCCTCGTCGATCGAGAAGCCCCGATCGTCGGCCGCGGTGAGGCAGGGGGCGTGACCGACCGCGCAGTCGACGTCGACGACGACGCCGCACGAGCGGCACACGAGGTGGTGGTGGTTGTCCCCGACGCGCCCCTCGAACCGGGCCGGGCTGCCGGGCGGCTCGAGGCGGCGCACGAGTCCTGCCGTGGTCAGCGCGTGGAGGGCTTCGTACACGGCTTGCAGGGAGATGTGGCCCACGCGGTCGCGCACTCCGGTGGCGATCGCCTCGACACCGAGGTGATCGCCGTCCCGGACGGTCTCGAGCAGGGCGACACGGGCGGCCGTCACCCGCAGGCCGACACCGCGCAGCTCCTCGGCGGTGGTCGGTGTACGGGGTGCTGTCATGAGGCCGAACCTACTTCATAAACACGAACGCTTCAAGAAAACGAAGAGTGCAAGTCTGGGAAACAGGAGGAGACGGGGGCGGGGGAGACGGGGGCGGTGGGCCCGGCGGGAAGCCGGCGGGGAAACCGACGGGGAAGAGACTTTCAGAGAAACGAGGCGAGCCCGTCGAGGAGCCGGTCGACGTCCTCCGTGTCGTTGTAGGGGGCGAGTCCCGCCCGCAGCGCGGGGTCGGGGAGTCCCAGTGCGGCGAAGACCTCGTGGGCGTAGAAGGACCCCGCCGGGGCAACGACCCCGCGGGCGGAAAGATGCGCCTGTGCCGCGGTCGCGTCCCGGCCCTCCAGGGTCATCAGGACGGTCGGGGTGCGGTCCGCCGCCCTGGAGTGGACGGTGACGGCGTCGCCCAGTGCGCGCAGTCCGTCGTCCAGCCTGGCGCGCAGCGCGTTCTCGTGCTCGTGCAGGGAGTGCAGCGAACGCCTCAGCCGCTCTCTGCGCGATTCCCCCGTGCCCGGCCCGGACTCGTCCAGCGCCGCCAGGAAGTCGACGGCGGCGGTGGCGCCCGCCAGGGTCTCGTAGGGCAGCGTCCCGAACTCGAAGCGCTCCGGCACCGTGTCCGGGGAGGGCAGCAGCTTGTCCGGGGCGAGGGATTCGAGGAGCTCGGGGGATCCGGCGAGCACCCCGCAGTGCGGTCCGAGGAACTTGTACGGCGAGCAGACGAACAGGTCGGCCCCCAGTGCGGGCACGTCCACCAGGTGGTGCGCCGCGTAGTGCACGCCGTCCACGTACACCAGCGCGCCGACCTCGTGGGCCCGGTCGGCGATCCGGCGCACGGGCGGCTTCGTGCCCAGCACGTTGGAGGCCGCGGTCACCGCGACCAGCCGGGTCCGCGGCGACAGCGCCCGCTCGTAGGAGTCCAGGTCGAGCTCCGTGGTCGCGGCGTCGATCTCCGTCCAGCGGACGACGGCCCCGGCGCGCTCCGCCGCCTGGACCCAGGGGCGGACGTTGGCGTCGTGATCGAGACGGCTGAGGACGATCTCGTCGCCGGGCCGCCAGTCCTTGGCCAGGTGCCGGGAGAAGTCGTAGGTGAGCTGGGTGGCGCTGCGTCCGTGCACGACGGTGCCGGCGGGCACGCCCAGCAGGTCGGCGTAGGCGGCGCGGAACTCGCCGACCGCCCGCTCGGCGTTCAGCTCGGACGCGCTGACCAGCCCCCGGTTGGACAGCGGGCCGGTCAACGTCCTGGTCACGGCCTCGGCGACCGGGAGGGGGGTCTGGGTCCCGCCCGGCCCGTCGAAGAAGGCGAGACCGTGCGTGAGGGAGGGGAAACGGGTGCGCAGTGCGGCGACGTCCATGGCCATGGCCCAGACTCTGGCACTCGGGGCCGACGCCTGCCAGTGGACGCGCGAATCGATTGTCAGACCCTTGACTGTCTTACTTTTGACGAATACGGTCCGTCGTGTTCGGAGGTGTCGGACGGGCGTCGGAAGGGGCTGCCGGTGAGCGACGAATTCGACGCCGACGTGGTCGTCGTGGGGCTGGGCCCGGTCGGGGCCACGGCCGCCAACCTCGCCCATGACCTGGGCCTGAGCGTCGTGGCGTTCGACCGCGCCGTGGAGATCGAGCCGCGGCCCCGGGCCATCGGCTTCGACCAGGAGGCGATGCGGGTCTTCGCCGGCCTCGGGCTGGCCGAGGCCCTCGCGGACCACACCATGCCGTACCGGCCGTCCGAGTACCGCAACGCCGGCGGACGGGTCATCAAGCGCATCGGCGTCGCGCCGCCGCCCCGTCTCCTGGGCTGGGAGCCCAACTACGTCTTCGACCAACCGCAGCTGGAGGCCGCCCTGCGCCGCCGCCTCGAACAGGCGGACGGCGTCGACCTGCACCTCGGCACGGAGGTGACGGACGTCCGCCCCGACGACGTCGGCGCCACCGTGGACGTGGTCGACGCGGCGGGCCGCCCGCGCGCGCTGCGGGCGCGGTACGTGCTGGCCTGCGACGGCGGCGCGAGCCCGGCGCGCAGACGGGCGGGGCTGCGGATGGCGGACCTGGAGTTCGACCAGCCGTGGCTGGTGGTGGACCTGCGGCTGCGCCCCGGCGCCGGAGCCGCTCTGCCGCGGACGAACGTCCAGTACTGCGAGCCGGCCCGGCCCAGCACGTTCGTCGTGGGGCCGGGGGACCATCGCCGCTGGGAGTTCATGATCAACCCGGACGAACGGCCCGAGGACGTCGCCGACCCGGACTTCATCCGCGGCCTGCTGGCACGCTGGCTGGCTCCCGGGGAGTACGACCTGTGGCGGGCGTCCACCTACCGCTTCCATGCCCTCGTCCTGGAGCAGTGGCGGGTGGGGCGGCTGCTCTTCCTCGGCGACGCCGCGCACATGACCCCGCCGTTCCTCGCGCAGGGCATGTGCCAGGGCATCCGGGACGCGTCCAACCTGATGTGGAAGCTCGCCCTGCATCTGCGCGGCGGCGCCGACGACTCGCTCCTGGACGCCTACCAGCGGGAGCGGGCGCCGCATGTGCGTCAAGTCACGCTCACCGCAAAGGAGTTCGGGCACGTCATCTGCGAACGCGACGAGGAGGCGGCCGCCGAACGCGATGCCAAGCTGCTGGCGGAGCTGGCGGCGGCGCCCGAGGGGACCGTCCGGCAGTCCCTGATCCCCGGACTGCGCGCCGGGTTCCTCGCGCCGCAGGGTCTCCCCGCGCGCGGCGACATCATGCCGCAGCCGCGCGTGACCGACTCCGGGGGCGGCACCGGACTCCTGGACGAGTTCACCGGGAGCACGTTCCGGCTGGTGCTGCGGCAGGACGCGGATCCGTCCGCGGCCGAGTCCGCGCTGCGCGCGCACGCGGCCGAGGGCGGCTTCCCGGTCCGTCTCGTGCGGCTCGTGGACGGCGCTCCGCCCGCCGGGACGCAGGAGTACCGCGAGGAGGGGCACGTCCTGGACGCCTGGCTGCGGCACCGGTCGTGCGAGGCGGTGCTCGCCCGCCCCGATCACTACGTGTTCGGCGGCGTCGGTTCCGCGGACGGCATCGGCGAGCTGCTCGCCTCCGCCCGCGGACGACTGCGCGGGACCGATCGGGGGCGGTGACCGGGGCGGTGACCGGGGGCGGTGACCGGGCCCCGGCCCCATCCACCCCGTGGATGAGCCGGATACGGGATTCGGATCGCGCAGGGGATGGCGACGGGCGCCTCGACGCCCCCATAGTCGTCGCTACCCGCACGCCGCCGTCCGGATCCTCCGTCGGCGCGCGGCCTCCCCCCAGCATGCCGGCGCCGACGGCGCCCCCGAGGCATGCCCACTCCCTACGCCGTCCCCTGGAGTCGCCATGCCCGGATCCGTGCCATCCGTGCCCCCGCCGCCGCCCGCCGCGGTGGACGACACCGCCCCGCCGCCCGTCGCCGACTCGGGCCCGGCCCATCTGCTGAGGGTGACCCTGCTGATGGCGGGCAGCTGTCTGCCGATCCTCGGGGCGGTGCTGATCGCCCCGGTGCTGCCGAAGATGCAGGACCACTTCGCGTCGACGCCGGGCGCCGAGGCGCTGGTGCCGCTCGCGCTGACCGTGCCGGCCCTGGCGATGGCGCTGCTGGCGCCGTTCGCCGGGGTGATCGTCGACCGGCTGGGCCGCAAGCGGCTGCTGATCGTGGCGACCGCCCTGTACGCGGCGTTCGGCACGGCGCCGCTGTGGCTGGACTCCCTCGGCGCGATCATCGCCGGCCGCGCGCTGGTCGGGGTTGCCGAAGCGGCCATCATGACCTGCTGCACCACGCTGATCGGCGACTACTACACCGGTCGCCGACGGGTGAAGTACCTCGCCCTGCAGACCATGTGCGCCTCCGCGTCCGCCACCGTCTTCTTCGTGATCGGCGGCGCGGCCGGGGCGGCGGGCTGGCGCGCGCCGTTCTGGCTCTACGCCGTGAGCCTGGTGCTCGCCCCGCTGATGGCCGTCGCCCTGCCCGGCCGGGCGGCGCGCACGACGTCCGACGCAGCCCCCGTCCCCGCCGCCGAGGCGTCGCAGCGCCGCTCGTTCCCCTGGCGGCAGTCGCGTGGCATCTGCGCCCTCACCTTCTTCGGCGCGATGGTCTTCTACACCGTCCCGGTGGAGATGGCGTACCTGCTGGACGACCTCGGGGTGGAGGACTCGGGGGTGATCGGTCTGGCCACCGCGGCCGCGAGCGCCGCCACCGTCGGCGGTGCGGTCGCCTTCGCCCGGCTGAAGCGCGCCCCGGAGCCGTTGCTGCCCGCGGTCCTCGCGCTGTGCGCCGCCGGATTCGCGGTGATGTGCCTCGCGGGCAACGCCCCGCTGCTGGTCGTCGGGGCGGTGCTCAACTGCCTGGGCACGGGTCTGCTGTTGCCCGCGCTGCTCACCAGCGCCATGTCCCGGCTGGCCTACGAGGACCGCGGCCGGGGCACGGGACTGTGGACGGCGGCGTTCTTCGGCGGCGAGTTCGTCTGCCCGCTGGTGCTGCTCGCCGTGGAGTCGGCGGTCGGCAGTCTCGCGGGCGCGGTGGGTGTGCTGGGGCTGGTCGCCGCGGCCGTCGCGGCGGGCCTGTGGGAGGCCCGCCGCCGCACGGACGCGGCGAGCCCCCGGCGGCTGCCGGAGCAGGTGGCCTGAGCGGCTCGGCTCGCCGCCCGGGCCGACGGGAGGCGCCGGAAGACCGCCGGGATCAGGAGGCGACCTGCGCCGCTCCGACCTCCGCCGCCTTCCGGCGCAGCCAGATGTGGGACGCGTCCTGGGTGTGCACGGGGTGCCACCACATCGCCTCGCCGACCGGCACGGCCTCGAAGGGGCAGGGCAGGACGCGGACCGCGGCGGCGCGGACCGCGCGGCGGGCCAGGCGTTCCTGGATCATCGCGACCCGGCGTGTGCCCTCGACCATGTGGGGGAGCAGCTGGAAGGTCTGCACCGAGACCTCCACCCGGGGGCTGATGCCGAGCATGCTGAGCTGGCGGGCCACCGGCGCGTCGTAGGGGCGCTGGTAGACGGCCCAGGGCAGCTGGGCCAGCTGGTCGAGGGAGAGGGCCTCGCCGACCTCCGGGTGGTCGTCGGCGACCATGCACAGCCAGCGGTCCTGGAAGAGGTCGACGGCCGGGAAGCCGTCGATGACGCCGTGCGGCATCAGCAGTCCGTCGACGGTGCTCAGCAGGGCGGCGGTGTTCTCCGTGACGGTGGGCGGCGGGTGCTGGAAGTCGAGCCGGATGCCCGGGGCCTCCTCGTGCAGGGCGCGGGCCAGCGCGGAGCCGAAGACGGCCGTGCCGTAGTCGGAGGCGAGCAGCGTGAACTCACGGGTCTCGACGGCCGGGTCGAATTCGGCCTGGCTGGCGAAGACCCGTTCCAGCAGGTCGCACGCGGTGGCGCTGCGGTCGCGCAGGGCCACCCCGAGCGGCGTCAGCTCGTAGGCGTTGCCGGTCCTGGCGAGGAGCTCGTCGTCGAAGTGGCGGCGCAGCCGGGACAGCGCCGCGCTCATCGCGGGCTGGCTCAGTCCGATGCGTTCGCCGGCCCGGGTGACGTTGCGCTCCTCCAGCAGCGCGCGCAGCGCGACGACCAGGTTCAGGTCGAGTCGGGACAGGTTCAACGGGCACCCACCTAGCGGCCGAAGCATATCCACGGTGTGGATGAGGTGCATCCACAGGATTGATTTCCGTGATCTGTCGATCGCGGTCAGAGTAGACCGCAACCCAGCGGGAGGACATCTCATGGCAACACTCGTGCAACCTGCCGGCCCGTTCGGTCTCGGCACGTTCTCGCTCGCGGACGGGCGGCCGTTCCCCGGTCTGCTGGCCGAGGGCCGGGTTCTGGACCTGGCCAAGGCCCTGACCCGGGCGCCGGCCACGATGCGCGCCGTGCTGGAGGGGTGGGACGAGATCCTGCCCGACCTGCACACGCTCGCAGCCGCAGCCGCAGCCGCAGCCGACGACGACGCCCCGGCGTGGCATCCGCTGGACGCCCTGCGCGTGCACGCCCCCGTCGAGCCCCGGCAGGTCTTCCAGTCCGGTGCCAACTACCGGCAGCACGTGATCGACCTGGAGGTCGCCCACCGGGCCGCCGACGACCCCCGCACGGTCGAGGAGGCGCGCGCCGAGATCGCGGAGATCATGGACCGGCGGGCCGCCGAGGACCTGCCGTACGTGTTCATCGGCCTCCCGAGCTCGATCACCGGCCCCTACGACGACGTCGTCCTGCCCGCGTGGGCGAAGAAGCCGGACTGGGAGCTGGAGCTGGCGGCCGTGATCGCCAGGCCCGCTTCCCGGGTCTCCGTCGAGGAGGCGCTCGGGTATGTCGCCGGATACACCGTCGCCAACGACCTCACCGACCGGGCGACCGTCTTCCGCCGGGACATGCCGGCCATCGGCACCGACTGGCTGCGCAGCAAGAACGCGCCCGGCTTCACCCCGCTCGGCCCCTGGATCGTGCCCGCCGGGTCGATCGGGGACCCCGGCGACCTGCGCGTCACGCTGAAGCTGAACGGCGACACCATGCAGGACGAGTCCACGAAGGACATGCTCTTCGGCGTCGCCCGGCTGGTGTCGTACATCTCGCAGACCGCTCGACTCCTGCCCGGCGACCTGGTGTTGACGGGCAGCCCGGCCGGCAACGGCATGCACTGGGGACGACTGCTGCAGGCCGGCGACGTCATGGAGGGCTCCATCACCGGGCTCGGCGTCCAACGCACCCGATGTGTGGCGGAGGCAGGGGCATGAGCCCGCTCCGCCACGACCCCGAGGCGGCGATCACCGAGGCCGCCGAGGCGTACTCGAACTGGGGGCGCTGGGGCGCGGACGACGTGCTCGGCACCCTGAACTTCCTCGACGAGGCCAAGCGGCGCGAGGGCGCGGGCCTCGTACGACGGGGCGTCAGCTTCTCGCTCTCCCAGTCCTTCGACATGAACGGCCCGCAGAAGGGCTGGCGTCGGCGCACCAACCCGGTGCACACGATGCTCGACACGGGCGCCGACGCCGCCCTCGGCAACCAGGGCTTCCCGCACGGCATCGGCGGCGCCGACGACGTCATCGCGATGCCGTTGCAGTGCTCCACCCAGTGGGACGGGCTCGGGCACATCTTCGATCACGGCAAGGCCTGGAACGGCCGGCCGGCCGAGCGGGTCGTCACCTCCGACGGCGACCTCGTCACCGGCATCGAGCACATGGCGCCGCACGTGGCCGGCCGCGGCGTGCTCCTCGACGTGGGGCATGTCCTCGGCGACGGCGGTGAGCTGCCCGACGGCTTCGCGATCACCGAGGAGCACCTGACCGCGACCGCGGCGGCGCACGGGGTGGCCGTCGGCCGCGGCGACCTCGTCGTCGTCCGCACCGGACAGCTGGCCCGCGCCCGGCGCGACGGCTGGGGCGACTACGCGGGCGGACCGGCCCCGGGACTGTCGTTCACCGCCGCCGGCTGGCTGCACGGCACCGAGATCGCCGCGATCGCCACCGACACCTGGGGCTTCGAGGTCCGGCCGAACGAGTTCGAGAACGCTTTCCAGCCGTTGCACCAGGTCGTCATCCCCAACGTCGGTCTGCTGATCGGCGAGATGTGGGACCTCGACGCCCTCGCCGCGGACTGCGCGGCGGACAGCGTGTACGAGTTCTGGCTGACCGCCGCGCCGCTGCCCATCACCGGAGCCGTCGGCTCCCCCGTCAACCCGATCGCCGTCAAGTAGCGACAAGCAGCAAGAGGAACAAGGGAGTTCCCATGACCGACACCCGTACCGTCCTCGTCGTCGGCGGCGGCACCTCCGGAAACGCCCTGACCGTCCTGTTGCGCAGGGCCGGGATCGCCGTCGACCTCGTGGAGGCGAGCCCCGACTGGAAGGCCTCCGCCGGCTCCGGCATCACCCTGCAGGGCAACGCGCTGCGCGTGCTGCGCGAGGTCGGAGTCCTCGACGGCGTCGTGAAGGAGGGATTCGCTGCCGACGGCGTCGCCGTCCTCGCCCCCGACGGCACCGTGCTGCACGCCCACGACGAACTGCGCACCGGCGGCGACGACCTGCCCTCCCACATCGGCATGAGACGGCCCGGGCTCCAGCAGCTCCTGATCGACCGGGTGCTGGCCGCGGGCGCCGACGTCCGCCTCGGCACCACGGCCGACGCCTTCCGCCAGGACGGCGACGGCGTGGACGTCGCCTTCTCGGACGGCACGAGCGGTCGCTACGACCTGGTCGTCGGCGCCGACGGACTGGACTCCGCCACCCGCCGCATGATCGGCGTCACCGACGCGCCCGAACCCACCGGCATGGGCATCTGGCGCGCCCCCGCGCCCCGCCCGGCCGGCGTCCACCGCACCGAGATGGTCTACGGCGGACGCTGTTTCATCGCCGGGTACTGCCCGATCGGCGAGGACACGGTCTACGCCTATCTCGTCGAACCGGCCCGCGACCGGTCCTCGCTGGACCCGGACGCGTACGCCGACGAGATGCGGGCGCTCAGCGAGGGCTACGGCGGCGCATGGGAGGAGCTGCGCTCCGCGTTCACCGACCCGAAGGCCGTCAACTACGCCTGGTTCGACCGGCACTTGGTGGAGGGCCCGTGGCACCGCGGCCGGATCGTGCTCGTCGGGGACGCCGCCCACGCCTGTCCGCCCACGCTCGCCCAGGGCGCGGCGATGGCCCTGGAGGACGTCCTCGTCCTCGCCGAACTGCTGACCGGCCCGGGCGACTGGGACGACCGGCTGCTCACCGAATACCACGCCCGACGGCTGCCCCGGGTGCGCATGGTCGTCGACGCCTCCGTCCAGCTCGGCCGGTGGCTGCTGGACGGCGTGCGCGACGCGGACGTCCCCGGGCTCATGCACCGCACCCTGAGCGCGCTGAAGGAACGCCCGTGAGCCGGCCGCCCGCTGCGGCGCCCACCGTCGACGTCCACGCCCACCTCCTGCTCCCGGAGGTGGAGGAGGCCGTCGCCGGTCACCCCCATCTGGCCGCGGCCCGGAGCCTGGACGCCCGCCGCAACGGCCCCGAAGCCCTGGCCGTGAACGGTCCGATGGTCGCCGCGCGCGTGCCGCTGCTCACGGACGCCGCCGTGCGCCTGGCCGCCATGGACGCGGCCGGCGTGGACATACAGCTCGTGAGCCCGTCGCCGTCGCACTACCACTACTGGGCCGATCGCGAACTCGCCGATCTTCTGTGCCAGTTGGCCAACAGCGGCACCGCCGCGCACTGCGCGAAGGCCCCCGACCGGCTGTTCGGCCTCGGCCTGGTCCCGCTCCAACACCCGGATCTCGCCGTGGAGTTGCTCGACCACGCGCTGGAACAGGGCCTGAAGGGCGTGGAGATCTCCTCGCACGCACCCGGCCGAGAGCTCTCGGACCCCGCGTACGAACCCTTCTGGTCCCGGGCCGAGAAGACGGGCGCCCTCCTCTTCCTGCACCCCTTCGGCTGCACGCTCGACGAGCGCCTGGACCGGTGGTACCTGTCCAACACCGTCGGCCAGCCCACCGAGAACGCCGTGGCGCTCTCCCAGCTGATCTTCTCGGGCGTCCTGGACCGCCGTCCGGGCCTGAAGCTGATCGCGGCGCACGGCGGCGGCTATCTGCCCACCCACCTCGGCCGCTCCGACCACGCCTGGCGGGTCCGTCCGGACGCCCGCGGCTGCGCGCGGGAGCCGAGCGGTTATCTGCGGCAGCTCTACTTCGACTCGCTCGTCCACGACCCCCACGTACTGCGGGAACTGCTGCGCGCCGCAGGCCCGGGGCGGGTCCTGCTCGGCTCCGACTTCCCCTTCGACATGGGCGTCGAGGACCCGCTGGGCGCACTGCGCGCCGCGGGCCTGTCCGACGCCGACTTCCACGCCGTGCGCGGCGCGACCGCCGCCGCGCTGCTCAACCTCGCCTGAGGAGGCCCCCATGGGCACCAGCCTGCTCACCCATCTCCGGCACGTCGACCTCGCCGTGCCCGACCACGACAAGCAGCTCGACTTCTACGCCGGCATCTGGGGCCTGACCCGGGTCGCCGAGGACTCCGGCCTCTCCTTCCTGGCCGCCGAGGGCAGCCCCGAACAGTACGTCGTCCGGCTGCGCAAGGCCGACGAGAAGCGCCTCGACCTGGTCTCCTACGGGGCGGGCAGCCCGGCGGACGTCGACACGCTCGCCGAGCGACTCCTGGCGGGAGGCGTGCAGTTGATCTCCCGTCCGGGGAAGGTCGACACCCCCGGCGGCGGCTACGGCTTCCGGTTCTTCGACGTCGACGGCCGCACCGTCGAGGTCTCCGCCGACGTCGAGGCCCGCGCGCACCGCAAGGTGGAGGAGAAGGAGTCGATCCCGGTCCGGCTGTCGCACGTCGTCCTCAACTCCCCTGACCTGAACCGGACTCGGGAGTGGTACGAGACCCACCTCGGCTTCCGCCTCTCGGACACGCTCAGCTCACCGCACATCGGCGAGGTCATGCACTTCATGCGGATCAGCAGCCAGCACCACTCCATGGCCATCGCCCAGGGCCCGCACACCGCCCTGCATCACGTCTCCTTCGAACTGCGCGGCCTGGACGAGTACTTGCGCGGCTCCGGTCGGCTGATGCGGGCCGGCGTCCGCAAGATCTGGGGCCCGGGACGGCACCTGGCGGGCGACAACACCTTCACCTACTTCCTCGACCCGCACGGCAACACCGTCGAGTACACGACCGAGTTGGAGGAGCTGGACGAGGACACCTGGCATCCGCACGTCCACGACTTCTCCAGGCCCGAGGTCACCGACCAGTGGGGCACCGCGAACCCGATGAACGAGCTGATCGCCAAGGAGTCCTTCAACGACGTCGACCGCGGCCTGTTCGTCGCCCCGCCGGTCTGAGGGCGCCCGCCATGCGCATCGCCAGCTATCTGCACGAGGGGCGCCGCCGCTGCGGCGTCGTGGAGGACGCCGTCGTCCGGGCCCTGCCGGACGGCGTCCCACCGCTCGAAGCGGTCGGCGCCCACCCGGTGGGCGCGGCCGTCCCCCTGTCGGAGGTACGGCTCCTCCCGCCGCTGCAGCCGCCCACCGTGAGGGACTTCGTCACCTTCGAGGAACACGTCGAGGGCGTGCGGCGGTCCGTGGACGGGGCGTCCGGCGTGCCGGAGCAGTGGTACGCGGCCCCGACGTTCTACTTCACCAACCCCTATGCCGTGTACGGCCCGTTCGACGACATCCCGCTGCCCCCGGGTGCGCAGGTGCTCGACTTCGAACTGGAGGTCGCGGCCGTGATCGGGAAGGAGGGCCGCGACCTCACCCCCGAACAGGCCCGCGACCACATCCTCGGCTACACGGTCCTCAACGACTGGTCCGCCCGCGATCTGCAGTCCGCCGAGATGCGGGTGGGCCTCGGCCCGTGCAAGGGCAAGGACACCGCGACCACTCTGGGCCCCTACCTCGTCACCGCCGACGAACTGGAGAAGTACCGCGACGCGGACGGGTTCCTGCGCCTCGCGCTGACCGCGGAGGTCAACGGCGAGGTGGTCGGCGAGGACCTGCTCTCCCATATGAGCTGGACCTTCGAGGAGATGGTCGCCTACGCGTCGCGCGGCACCCTCGTCCGCCCCGGCGACGTCCTCGGCTCGGGCACCTGCGGCAACGGCGGCTGCCTGGCGGAGCTGTGGGGCGTGCGCGGGGAGCAGTCACCCCCGCCGCTGCGGCCCGGCGACACCGTCACGCTCACCGTGGAGGGCATCGGCACGGTCTCCAACACGGTGGTGGCCGGCGTCGATCCCGTGCCCCTGCCGACCGCGCGCCGTCGCCCCCGGGAGCGGCGGTGACGGCCGAACCCCTGGGTGCTCAGTGCAGGGTGAGCGAGGTCTCCGACTCCACGCGGGTCAGTTTCTCCGGGTTGCGGACGAAGTAGAGGCCGGTGATCCGGCCGTCCTCGACCCGGACCGCGAGGACGCCGTCGAGCTCGCCGTCCAGCCGCAGGAGGAGTCCTGGGCTGCCGTTGACCACGGTGAGCGCACTGGTGAGCTCGGCCGGGTTCCGTTCGGTGGTGCCGATGATGAAGCGGGCCGCCTTGTCCGCGCCGACGATCGGACGCACCGCGGCCTGCTTGATGCCGCCGCCGTCGGTCAGGAGGACGACGTCGGGGGCGAGCACGTCGAGGAAGCCCTGGAGGTCCCCGGTCTCGACCGCGTGCTGGAACGACTCCAGAGCCGCCCGGGTCACCCTTGCGGAGACCGCCGCGCGCGGGCGGCGGGCGTCGACGTGCAGCCGGGCGCGGTGCGCGATCTGTCGTACGGTCGCGGGGTTCTTGTCGACGGCGGCGGCGATCTCGTCGTAGCCGACGCCGAACACCTCGCGCAGCACGAAGACGGCGCGCTCGGTCGGCGACAGCGTCTCGAGGACGAGCATGAGCGCCATCGACACGCTCTCGGCGAGCTCGACGTCCTCGGCCACGTCCGGTGCGGTGAGCAGCGGCTCGGGCAGCCAGGGGCCGACGTAGGCCTCCTTGCGGCGGGTCATGGTGCGCAGCCGGTTGAGCGACTGCCGGGTCGTGATCCGGACCAGGTAGGCGCGTCGGTCCTGCACCTGCCCCAGATCGACCTTGACCCACCGCAGCCAGGTCTCCTGGAGGACGTCCTCGGCGTCGGCCGCCGATCCGAGCATCTCGTAGGCGACGGTGAAGAGCAGGTTGCGGTGCGCGACGAACGTTCCGGTCGCCTCGTCGGTGTCTGTATCCGCATCTGTATTTGTGTCGGTGTCGGCGGCGTGATCACTCATGTCTCGTTCCCTCCCCCGTTCGTGCGCGGTCTAGACGGCCTGTTCGGCGGGGGTGGTGGCGGTCGTGGCGGCAGCGGTCGGCGACTCGTCGCGCTCGGTGTCCTTGGCCGCCAGCGCCTGCCGGCGATGGGCGCCGCCGGAGACGTTGTGCAGGCGGTACGAACCGGGCTTGTGCGCCTCGCCGGCCAGGTGCTTGACGATGCCGGCGCACACGAACTCCTTGACCTTCGCCCCGGGGCGACCGCCGATGTGGAAGCCCACCGCGACGTCGTACCGGTGGGCGAACTGGAAGATGCCGCCCTGACGGCCCAGGCTGATGCACTGGCCGGCGAACGTCTGGTTGAGGGCCGTGGCCCGCTCGCCCGCGATCCGGCTGAGCACCGTGTCGGCGGCCCGCGCGCCCAGCGGAATCGCGGCCTGGCAGCTCATCCGCAGCGGCAGGTCCGAGGGCGCCGCAGAATCCCCGGCCGCGACGATGCGGACGTCGTCCACGCTGGTCAGCGTCTCGTCCGTGAGCAGCCGGCCCAGGGCGTCGGTGCTCAGCCCGCTGCGCACGGCCAGGTCCGGCACGGCGAACCCGGCGGTCCAGACGGTGACCGTGCTCGGCACCTCTCGGCCGTCGCCGAGCCGCACGGAGTCGTGCGTCACGGCCGTCACCTTGGTGTCGGGGCCTTCCAGGACGCTCACCCCGAGCGCGGCCAGCCGCCTCGCGACCGAGCGTCGACCGCGCGGGTGCAGGTACGGGCCGAGCACCCCGCCGCAGACGAGGGTCACGGCACGGCCCTCCTCCGCCAGCTCGGCGGCGGTCTCGATACCGGTCGGACCGGCGCCGACGACCGTTACCGGGGCCGCTGCGGGCGTGTCCTCGAGGACGGCCTGGAGTCGCTGCGCCTCCTCGAAGGTGGCGATCGGGTGGGCGAACCCGGCCGCGCCGGGCACGCTCAGGTCGGCGCTGCCGCTGCCCACGGCGTAGACCAGGTAGTCGTAGCCGACGGCGCCGCCGCTCTCCAGGAGCAGGCTTCGTCCGCCCGCGTCGATCCGCGTCACGGAGTCGACGACCAGCCGGACGCCCTCGGCCAGCACGTCCCGGTACTCGACGACCGCGTCGTCGGACCCGCCGACCAGCTGGTGCAGGCGGATCCGCTCGACGAAGGTCGCGCGCGGGTTGATCAGGGTCACGCTCACGCCGTCGCGCAGGGTCAGGCGGTTGGCCGCCATGACGCCCGCGTATCCGCCGCCGATCACGATCACATCCGTGTTCCCGGTCATGGTGTTGCTCCTTCGTTTCCCGGTGTCCGTCTCTTGCCGTCTCGCCCACAGGACACCGGCTGCCCGACCGCTGTGACAGGTGTGACGCAGATCACTTTGTCAGACCCCCGTGCCAAGCTGGGTGACATGGCATCAGTCAAGGGTTCGACCGACTCCGCAAGCCCTGTCGGAAGCGTCGACAGCGTCGACGGCGTGGACAGCATGGACGCCCTGTTGTGGCGGTGGGTGGCGCACATCGACCGCGACGGCGCGCTGGGCGCGGGGAGACCTGAATGGTTCTCTCGCGTCGGGGAGCTGGCCGTGGCCGAGGACATCACCTGGTTCGGGATGGCCACGGCCGGCAGATGGTGCCACGGGGACCTGCCGCCAGGGCTGAGCAGCTGTCCCGTGTACGCGGGCTTCTACTGGCACCGGGCCGAGGACCGGCCGCCGGTGGCCCGGGTCGGCGTGGTCGTCCTGCCGCTGGCCGACCCCGCCAGGATCCTCGCGGCCGAGTGGGAGGACGACGGGTACAACGGCTACGAACCGGCGCCGCTGGACGGGTACGCCGTCCTGTGCAGCGGCCCCTTCGACCCGGGGCACGTCGTCGGCCGTGACCCGCAGGCCGATCTGCGCGAGGCCCGGCGCATCATCGCGGCCGGCGACCAGGAGGGCCGTCGGGACAACTTCGCCGAGATCGTCACCGACCCGGACCGCGGCGGCAACGTCCTGTTCTTCCCGGTCGAGGCCGAGGAGCGGAACGGCTACGAGGCGCTCGAGCCGGACGGCACCGTCGTCTGCCTCGCCTTCACCGCCTACGACTTCTGATGTCAGCGCCAGGACCCCGCGCGACCTGGAGGCCGCGCTGCGGCTCGGCGTCGGCCGCATCGTCATCGACAGCCCTTCCGAGATCGCCCGGCTCGCCGCCGCCGTCGGCCCCGGCGGCCAGCAGAAGGTCATGGTCCGGGTGGTGCCCGGCATCAGCGCCGGCGCCCACGAGAAGACCCGCACCGGCACCGACGACCAGAAGTTCGGCCTCTCGATCTCCGACGGCTACGCCCAGCACGCCGTCGCCCGCATCCTCGACCAGCCGCAGCTGCGACTCACCGGCCTGCACTGCCACCTGGGCTCGCAGATCACCAGCGTCAAGCCCTACCTGGCCGCGGTGCGCCGCATGGTGGGGCTGATGGCCCGGCTGCACGAGCAGCACGGCCTCGTCCTGCCCGAACTCGACCTGGGCGGCGGCCACGGGATCGCCCACCGGCCGGGCGAACCGGCCCTGGACCTCACCACCCTGGCCCGCAAGGTCCGCGCCGAGCTGACCGAGGCGTGCGCGTCGGCCGGACTCACCGTGCCCCGCCTCGTCATCGAGCCCGGCCGGGCGATCGCCGGACCGGCCGGCATCGCCCTCTACCACGTCCTCGCCGTCAAACACACCGGCCGGCACACCTTCGTCGCGGTGGACGGCGGCATGAGCGACAACCCGCGGCCCGCGCTGTACGGAGTGCGCTACGCGCCCCGCCTCCTCGTCCGCCGCGAGTCCCTGGAGGACATCCGCAGCCGCGACGTGGGGCTGTAGCCGACGGCTGGGCTCCCGGGCACGGGACTCCGGGAGACCGGCTCGGCAGGAAGCCTGCGCGCCCTGCGCACCGGGCCGGGAGCCCGCCGCCGTGCCCCTGAGGTCTCCCCATTTCTGCCCCTACGGACCCGGCCCTATTTCCCTCGGGGTTCGTCACACGATCTGTTCTGGGAATTCCCCGGTCGGGCACGACTTCCGGTCGGCGCCGATGAGTGGGAAAGAAGCGCGAAGGGCGAACCCGTCCGGCATACTTGCGAGCTGCGGGCCACCCTGCTCACCAACGCGCAAGCCGAAGCGCAGCGCGGAGCATTCGAGCGCTGATGCACACTTCCGGGGAACAGTCGTCATGAAAAACCTTCAGCCTTCGGACCCGACGTCCATAGGCGGTTATCCGTTGCTCGGCCGGCTCGGCGCGGGCGGCATGGGGCAGGTGTTCTTGTCCCGTACGGGTTCGGGTCGGCTGCTCGCGCTGAAGACGATCCGCGACGATCTCAGCTCCGAGCCGGGGTTCGAGGAACGGTTCGCCCGCGAGATACGCAACAGCGACCGCGTCCGCTCGCCGTGGACCGTGACCGTCGTGGACTACAGCGCGCCGGGCCAGTCCCCGCAGTGGCTGGCCACCGAATACGTGCCCGCGCCGCCGCTTGCCGAATGGGTCACGGCCCATGGCCCGCTGCCGCGGACCGCGCTGCTCTCGCTCGCCGCCGAACTGTGCGCCGCCGTGCAGGCCGTGCACCAGGCCGGCCTCGCGCACCGGGACGTCAAACCCGGGAACGTCCTGCTGGCACGCGACCGTCCACGGCTGATCGACTTCGGTGTGGCACGGGCCGCCGACGACAGCCGGCACACCCGCCTCGGCGTCTCCGTGGGCTCCCCCGGCTTCCTCGCCCCGGACCAGGCCGTCGGCAGTGTCGCCGCCGAACCCGCCGACGTGTTCTCGCTGGCCGCCGTGCTGGTGTACGCCGCGACCGGACGCGGCCCCTTCTCCCGCGCGGGGGAACAGGTCCCCGCGGCCACCCTGCTGTACCGGGTGGTCCACGAGGAACCCGACCTCACCGGCGTCCCCCCGGAGTTGACGCCGCTGCTCACCGCATGTCTGGCCAAGGACCCGGCCGAACGCCCGACGGCGGCCCGGCTGAGCGGATGGCTGGAGGAGCGGGGCGGCCGGACCGGGCGCTGGCCCGAGGAATGCCCCGGAGATCTCTCCGGACGACTGACGGAGTCCGAGCAGGCGACACGCACCCTGGTCGACCTCGCACCCCGCTCCGCCGGGGCCGCCGCCGATCCGGGAGCGGCCACACAGACGACCAGGACCGACGTCGCCCCGGCCGAGTCCGGCCGACGCCGTCGGCTCGCCTGGCTGCTGACCTCGGCCGGTGCGGCGGTCGCGGTCGTGGTGGCCGTGGTGGCCGCCGTGCACTTCGGCACGCAGCGCTCCTCGGCCGAGTCGGACCCCTCCGCGAAGGGACGGTCGTCCGGTTCGGCGACCGCTGCGCAGACACCGTCCGCCTCGTCCCAGGAGACTCGGGAGTCCCAGGAGCCCCAGGAGAGTCAGGAGCCCGACGCGGCCATCAAGGTCGTACAGGCCACGTTCGAGCTGCCCACCGGAGCGTCCGTGGTGGCCGGCGCCAGGAGTCTGATCATGCAGCAGGACGGCAACCTGGTGGTCTACGACCAGGACCACAAGCCGCGCTGGGCTGCGATGACCGGCGGCGAGGGCAACTCCGCCCGCTTCCAGACGGACGGCAACCTGGTCGTCTACAACAGCGCCGGGCGGCCCGTGTGGGCCTCACAGACCAATGGCCACCAAGGAGCGGTCCTGGTGTTCCAGGCGGACGGAAACATGGTCATCAAGTCCGGCGACACCGTGCTCTGGGCCGCGGGAACGGAAAACTGACCGTTATCCGGCGCCTCGAGAAACTCCACGGCGGTTTCGGCAAAGAACGAACCGTCCCGCCGGTGCCCCGGAGAATTCCCGACGCGTAAATTCCCGCCACCCGATACCGGGCCTTGCTCAGAGCCAGTCCTTCCGTTTGAAGATGACGTACAAGCTGGTGCAGACGCCCGCCATCAGCAACACCGCGAAGGGATACCCGAGCACCCAGTGCAACTCCGGCATGTGGTCGAAGTTCATCCCGTAGATGGTGCCGACCAGCGTCGGGGCGAACAGGATGGCCGCCCATGACGAGATCTTCTTGATCTCCTCGTTCTGCTCGAACCCCGCCTCCGCCAACGCCCGCATCTCCGCGTTCTGTTGCTGGGTGACGAGGGTCGCGTTCACGGTGAGGATCTCGGTGAGGGCCTGGCGGTAACCGTCGACGCGTTCGCTGGTGTGGGTGACGTGGTCGGCGACGTCCCGCAGATAGCGTTGCAGCTCGTCGTCCGTGCCGTACTTGGAGAAGCCGGCCATCAGACCGTGCAGCATGCCGACCAGGGGGCGGGTGGCGCGCTGGAACTCGACCATCTCGCGGGAGAGTTCGTAGATCCGGCGGGAGACCTCCGGGTCACCGCGGAAGACCTCGGTCTCGATCTCGTCGATGTCGTTCTGGACGCCCGCCACGACCGGCAGATAGCCGTCGACCACGGCGTCGAGGATGGCGTACAGCACCGCCTCCGGGCCGAGTTTGAGCAGCTCGGGCGTCTCCTCCATGCGGCGGCGCACCGCCGACAGGTCGGGGGCCGCACCGTGCCGGACCGTGATGACGA
Source organism: Streptomyces sp. NPDC002623 (assembly GCF_053592635.1). Taxonomy (NCBI): domain Bacteria; kingdom Bacillati; phylum Actinomycetota; class Actinomycetes; order Kitasatosporales; family Streptomycetaceae; genus Streptomyces; species Streptomyces sp. NPDC002623. The sequence continues at coordinate 558,879 of NZ_JBSFWB010000001.1, forward strand.
AGTCGGGGCCCACGAAGACGTGCAGCTCGCCGAAGTCGATCTCCTCCTGCGCATCGAGGTAGCGGGCCGCCCGCAGGACGACGAAGAGGGTGTCGCCGTAGCGCTCCAGCTTGGGGCGCTGGTGAGCCTCCTTCGCGTCCTCCACGGCGAGCGGATGCAGGTCGAACTCCGAGGCCAGGGAGTGGAGTTCACCCTCGGTCGGGCGGGCGAGCCCGATCCACGCCATGCCCGACCGCTGCTCGTGCAGCGCCCGGTAGGTCTCCGAGAGCGTGGCGGGCGCGAAGACCCGGACGCCGTCGCGGTACAGCGCGGCCTGGACGACGCTGGCGACCTCGCCGGTCTCGGGCGGCTGCGGCCCGGCGGGCGCCGACGGGGGCGGGGGCGTCGGCTCCGGCACGGGCGGAGTGCGGCGCCAGATGGATTTCTTGGGGCGCTCGGGCATCGCGTCTGCCTCTCCGTCGACTCGGCCGCTGCGCTCGAGCCTACGTCTACGTGATCACAGAGCAGGATATACGGGACGAACGGCCGGAGCCCGGGGAGTCGCCCACCGGGACCTGCCCGGCCGGACAGGCCGCACGAGATCGGCCGTGTCCTCGGTGCTGCCGGTGAGCGGGAGGCGCGTGCCGCACCCCGCGTCTGTGGCACGACCGGCCGGACAGGACCTAGCTTGCCGTGCATGACGAAGACGACGTCCCCGGCGGCCCCCGTGCTCGGCCCCCGCGCCCTCAACCGTGCCACCCTCGACCGGCAGCTGCTGCTGCGTCCCTCCTCGCTGTCGGCCGAGCGGGCCGTCGAGCATCTGCTCGGGCTGCAGGCGCAGAACGTCAAGCCGCCGTACTACGCGCTCGCCGCCCGCCTCGACGGCTTCGTCCCCGAGACGCTGTCGACGTCGATGGCCGAGCGCGCGGTCGTCCGTATCGTCACCATGCGCTCCACCATCCACACCCACACCGCCGACGACTGCCTGACCCTGAGACCGCTCGTCCAGCCCGCCCGCGACCGCGAGCTGACGTACTTCCGCAAGGGACTCGTCGGGGTCGACCTCGACCGGCTCGCCGCCCTCGCCCGCGACCTCGTCGAGGACGGACCGCGCACCATGAAGCAGCTGCGCGAGGCCCTCTCGGCCGAGTGGCCGAAGGCCGACCCGCAGTCCCTCGCCGTCGCCGCGCGCTGCCGGCTGCCGCTCGTCCAGGTCACCCCGCGCGGGCTGTGGGGCCGGAGCGGACAGGTCGCGCTCACCACCGCCGAGCACTGGCTCGGCCGCGCCGCGCGGCCGGCCCCGACGGCCGACTCCGTCGTCCTGCGCTATCTGGCCGCCTTCGGGCCGGCCTCCGTCAAGGACATGCAGACCTGGGCCGGCCTGACCCGGCTGCGCGAGGCCTTCGAACGGCTGCGCCCGCGACTGCTCGTCTTCCGCGACGAACAGGGCGTCGAGCTCTTCGACCTCCCCGACGCCCCGCGCCCCGACCCCGAGACCCCGGCCCCGCCCCGATTCCTCCCCGAGTTCGACAACCTCCTCCTCTCCCACGCCGACCGCACCCGCGTCGTCCCGCCCGAGTACCGGGGCCGCTCCTGGCAGGGCAACCAGGCCTACTGCACCCTCCTGGTCGACGGCTTCCTGGCGGGCGTGTGGAGACTGGAGCCGGACGCCCTCGTCGTCGAGCCCTTCGGCACCCTCACCCGGGCACAGCGGCAGGACGTGACGGAGCAGGGCGAGCGGATGCTGGCCACGATGCACCCGCAGGCGAGCCACGACATCCGCTTCGGCACGGTCGTCGCACGACAAACCCCCACCGGGGACCGGTGAGGGTGTGGAGAGGGGGCGCTGCGGGCCGCTCGTGGAGGCTCGCAGCGCCCCCTGGTCGTTCCCTGAGGGATCCTCAGGAGTTCTTGCGGGTCACGCGGTCGACTCGGGCACTACGAGTTGACCTGCGCGGTGACCAGGCTGGAGAAGGTGGTCAGCCGGGTGTACACACCCGGGTAACCGGCCTGCGCGCAGCCCTCGCCCCAAGAAGTGATCCCTGCCAGGACGCCCCCGATGAGCAGGGGACCGCCGCTGTCGCCCTGGCAGGTGTCTACGCCGCCGGATGTGTATCCGGCGCAAACCATGTCGGTCGCGACGAAGTCGGAACCGTAGGAACTCCGGCAGCTGGAGTCGGACACGATCGGAACGGTCGCGGTCCGCAGCTGGTTGGAGGAGCTGCCGCTCTCCGAGGTGGTGCCCCAGCCGAGGACGCGGGCGGTGGTGCCGGCCGCGTACACACTGGTCTGGGACGAGGAGACGTACGACGCCGTGGTGTACGGCATCGACGTCGACAGGGTCAGGACGGCCACGTCGTCGCCGTTGGTGGCGTCCGTGTAGTCCGGGTTGATCCAGATCTTGCTCACCCGGCTGACCGTGCCGTTGGTGCCGTTGAGGTAGGTGCGCCCACCGACGACGCGCACACTGCTCGTGGTCTCGCCGACCATACAGTGGGCGGCCGTGACCACCTTGGTCGCCGAGACGAGGGTGCCGCCGCAGAACTGGTTCTGCGAGGCGTCCGTGATCTGCATCATGAACGGGTACGTCGTGGTCGTGGTCGTCGTGCCGCCGACGATCGGCTGGGGCGCTGCGACAGCGGTGGGGGCGCTGAGCAGTGCGGTCGCTGCCGCGGCGGCGGTCGCCGCGAGGACGGCGGCGGTCTTCTTCACGCGGTTGAGCCCGAACATGGATCTCCTCGTGGGGTTGCCGGTGGGGGGTCGCGCGGGTGTGGGGGGAGTGCACGGGGGTCGCGGGACCGACCCCCGTGTGCCCGGGCGAGCGGCACGTCCCTTACGCTAGGACCCGGAACCCGCTCCTCCCAATGAGGGAACCCCCTAGGGGAGTTGGGGCAGGGAAAACCCTCGGTCGTCCCAGGGAACGCACAGCCGCCGTAGAGCGTCCCCTCAGTGAGGCCGCCGCGCCGGGCGGAGTGCCCGCTGAGTACAGGTAGCCCGTGAGCGGCAGTTAACCCGCGGATTCCTCACTTCGCGTGACGCCCCGCCGCCAGTCGGACGATGTCCACCCGCGAGCGGATCCCCAGCTTGCGGTAGACCCGGGTCAGGGTCGCCTCGACCGTCTTGACGCTGATGAACAGCCGCGCGGCGATCTCCCGGTTGGTCGCGCCCTCCATGACGAGCGCGGCGACCTGACGCTCCATCGAGGCCAGCCCCTCCAGCGCGTCGGCCGGCAGAGCCTGCTGGGGGACGGCGGCGACCGTCTCCGGCGCGCCCTCGGCGGCGGCCACCTCCACCTGACGCAGCCAGGGCAGCGCCCGGCACCGCCGGAACAGCCGCGCCGCCTCGTCGTACGACGTCGGCCCCGGCCCCGGTCCCGGCTGCAGGGCGCGCAGCCGGGCCTGCGCGAACGCCGCCCGCGCCTCCTCCAGGCCGTATCCCAGCTTGGCGAGCCGGTCCTGAACGGACGTCAGCCGGGACAGCGCCGCCTCGTGGTCGCCGAGCGCGGCCCGCACCATCGCCTCCGAGCGGTCCAGCACGGCCAGCACGCTCTCCCGGCCCAGCCTGAGCGCGTGCTCGCGGGTCACGTCGATGACGTCCTGCGCCTCGCCCGGCTCCCCGACCCGGACCAGCGCGTCGGCGAGGTCGCCGTGCCAGCGGCCCCGCGCCGGGTCGGTGATGCCCAGGCCCTGCTCCAGCTCCCGCACCCGGCGCAGCGAGCCGACCGCGCCCGCCGCGTCCCCGGCCACCAGCTGGGCGTAGCCCAGCGCGGCCAACGCCCGCGAGAGGTACATCTGGTCGCCGTCCTCCTCGGCGCGGTCGCTTGCCTCCCGGGCCAGCACCAGCGCCCGGTCCACCTCACCGCCGGAGGCCTCGGCCAGGGAGGTGAGCATCGCGGAGGCGCCCAGGCCGATGCCGGAGTCCCGGGCCAGCCGCAGGCTCTCGCGGGCCAGGTCGAGGGCGCGTCCGCAGTGCCCGGAGCGCAGTTCGGTGTCGGCGAGGAACCGCTGGAAGTGCACCTCGCTCTCGACCATCCCGCGCCGGCGCACCTCGCGCAGCAGCGCGGTGATGGTGGAACGGGCCTCGGGGAGCTGGTCGCTCATCAGCAGCCAGCGGAACCGGGCCATGCCGGCGCCGTTGTGATGGCACGCCACGTACGGGTCCTGGGGCTCCTTCAGCGCCCGTTTGATGGTGGTCGGCGCGAGCGGATGGCCCATCAGGATCTCCGTCGACGCCTGGAAGGAGAGCGCGAACAGTTCCGTGCGGCGGTCACCGCCCCGGGCGGCCAGCTCCGCCGTGTGCGCGGCCTCCTGCCGGGCCTCGGCGAAGTCGCCCTCGACGATCAGCTTGCGCCAGGCCAGCCGGTAGTGGACCAGGGCGAGCAGCCGCGGGTCGTCGCCGGCGTCGGCGAGGGCCTGCGGGAAGACGGCGTCGACCTCGCCGAGGGACTGCCCGGCGGCCTCGATCACCACCTCCCAGGCCCGGATCCGCTCGGCGGGCACGGTCGCCCGGGTCAGCACCTCGCGGGCGATGTCCCGGGCGAGGTCCACCTCGCCGGCGGTGATCGCGTCCTCGGCCGCCTGGAGTCTTCGGTCGTCCGGGGCGGGGGCGCCGTCCGGCGGGGTGTGGCGGGCGGCGAGCAGTCCGAGCGAGGCGGCGACCGTGGGGGCGCCCCGGTCGCGGGCCAGCGCGGCGGCCTCGGCGAGCCGGGCGGCCACCTCCGGGTCGGTGCCGGTGGTGGCCAGCGCGAGGTTGCGGGCCCGCTCGATCGGGTCGGAGGCGGCGGTGGACAGCGCGGCGTGCGCGGCCCGGCGCTCCTGCGCGGGCGCCTCCGCGTAGAGCGCGGCGGAGATCAGCGGATGCGCGAACCGGACGGCCGGCCCCTCGGGTTCCGTCGTCAGCAGCCCGAGCGCCGCGGCCTGCGCGGTCTCCGCCTCGGCGTTCTCGCGGCCGGCCGCGTGCAGCAGGGCCAGCGTGGGACGGGCGCCCGCGCTGGCCACGAGCAGGGTGCGGCGGGCGTCGTCGGAGAGCATGTCGAGCCGGCTGAGCACCAGCGCGCGCAACGAGGTCGGCACCGGCAGGGGTTCGCCGGGCCGGGGCGGGGTCGGGTTCTCGCCGAGGGCGCGGCCCAGCTCCAGGGCGAACAGGGGGTTGCCGCCGCTGGTGCGGTGGATCTCCCGCACGGTCGAACGGGGCAGGGCGGTGTAGCCGCGGTGATCGAGCAGCGCGGAGACCTGGGCGCGGGAGAGCGGGCTCAGCCGGACGGCGAGGGTGTCGGGCGGGGACGCGCGTAGATGACGGTCGTACTCCTGCCCCTCCGTCCGTACCGCGCACAGCAGTTGGACGCGGGTGTCGCCGAGGCGGCGGGCGGCGAAGCCGAGGAGCTCGGCGCTGGCCGAGTCCAGCCACTGCAGGTCGTCGGCGACGAGCAGGACGGGGCCCGAGGCGGCGAGGGCGCGCAGGGCCGACAGCACGGCCAGCCGCAGGGCGAGGCCGTCGCGTTGCAGAGTCGATTCGCCGCGACCGGTGAGCGCCGACTCCAGGGCCGTGCGCTGGGCGGCCGGAAGCTTGTCCGAGATCTCGTCCAGGACGAGGCCGAAGAGATCGGCCAGGGCCAGGAACGGGAGGTGGGATTCGGACTCGGTCGCCGAGCAGCGCAGCACTGTGCGCGCCGCGTCGCCGTAATCCGCGGCCAATGCCCGCAGCACGGTCGACTTTCCTATTCCGGCGGGGCCGTGCAGCAGCACACTGCCGCCGCGGGTCAGCTGGTCACGGGCCGCCGTGAACAGCTCCTCCCTGCCGATGACCAGGTCGGGGCGGCATCTGGCAGGCTCCTGGAACTCCCGTGGCACGGTCACCGCTCCCCTCCGAGTGTCGTGTCCGGGCCAAATTCTAGGCAACGACTCTTTGAAATCCGGAGACACGACGTGGTGAGGGATATAACAACATGACGCATATGTAAATTCATGACGGCGGTGGGTGAATGGTCGCTTGTCGTGAGGGGCCTCCCTGGCTTGATGTGATCGTTGCTCCCGGCATCCTGCCCGATGCGCGTCACGGGAGTGTTGCGACGCCCGCGCGCTACGGCAGCGGACCCGTCCTGCGGGCCGCGACCACCGCCTCTCCCCATGTGCGCGCACCCGGTCCGCGCGGCGCCGCCACGGACGTCGGCATGACCCGTTCGCGCGGGGCCAGGCCGGCCGGCTCCCGTCCCGACCGCCCCGGCTCCCGTCCCGACCGTCCCGGCTCCCGTTCCGACCGCCTCGGTCGTCCCGGCGGTGCTTGGCGTGCCCCCGAGCTCAGCAGTCCGCAGGCGTCGAGGAGTTCGGCGCGCGGGGCCGGGTCGGTGATCCGCGCCGCCGGCGCACGCAGGCCCGCGTGCGCCTCGCGCACCTCGGCGACGGCCACGTCGTACCCGTGGCTGATCCGCCGGGAGAGCGAGCAGTCGGTCACGGCGCACGGACGGTCCGGCGCGACCGCCGTGCCGCCGAGGCCGTTGCCCGAGGCCACCGCCGGTCCGCGCGGCGCGACGCCGGACGCGCCGCTGAACCCGCTGATCCGCATCCGCTGCCGCCCCGGCTCCATCGGAGCGCCGAACGCGACCGGCAGCCCCGTCGCCCGTCGCAGCCGCGCCGGGGCACCGCGAATCTCCGCCGTTCCGGCCCCGTCTGCTGCCACGTTCTCGCCCTTTCCGCGCGGCGTGGTGCCGCACACCCCCGTTCAGGGGTAGTGAGACCTGCATCACGGATTACACGATGTCAGAGCCGCCCGGCAATGGTCCGGCACCGAGGAGGACAGATGACGACGGCGACGGAGCGTTTCCGCAGAGCCCGCGACTTCCTGCAGGAACACCGCGAGGACTACACAACCGCTTACGAGCGTTTCGAGTGGCCCCGTGCGGAACGCTTCAACTGGGCCCTCGACTGGTTCGACGTCATCGCCGACGGGAACGAGCGCACCGCCCTGCACATCGTGGAAGAAGACGGTTCCGAAACCCGTCTCACCTTCGCCGAACTGTCGGAGCGCTCCGACCGCGTGGCGAACTGGCTGCGCGGCCGTGGGGTCGCCGCCGAGGACCGGATCCTCGTCATGCTCGGCAACCAGGCCGAGCTGTGGGAGACCGCGCTGGCCGCGATGAAGCTGCGCGCCGTCGTCATCCCGGCGACCCCGCTGCTCGGCCCCGCCGACCTGACCGACCGCGTCGAGCGCGGCCGGGTCCGGCACGTCCTCGCCCGGTCCGCGGACGCGGCCAAGTTCGACGAGGTCCCCGGCGACTACACCCGCATCACGGTCGGCGGCGCGGCGGACGGCTGGCAGCAGTACGAGGACGCCTACGCCGCCCCGGCCGGCTTCACGCCCGACGGCCCCACCCTCGCCGACGACCCGCTGATGCTCTACTTCACCTCCGGCACGACCGCCCGCCCCAAGCTGGTGGAGCACACCCACACCTCGTATCCGGTCGGACACCTGTCCACGATGTACTGGATCGGGCTCAAGCCCGGCGACGTGCACCTCAACATCTCCTCGCCCGGCTGGGCCAAGCACGCCTGGTCCAACCTCTTCGCCCCCTGGAACGCCGAAGCAACCGTTTTCATCCACAACTACACGCGCTTCGACCCGGCCCGGCTCATGGCGGAGATGGACCGCGCGGGCGTGACGACGTTCTGCGCCCCGCCCACCGTCTGGCGCATGCTCATCCAGGCCGACCTCACCCAGCTGCGCACCCCGCCCCGCGAGGCGGTGGCCGCGGGCGAACCCCTCAACCCCGAGGTCATCGAGCAGGTGCGGCGCGCCTGGGGAGTGACGGTCCGGGACGGGTTCGGCCAGACCGAGACGGCCGTGCAGATCGCCAACAGCCCCGGACAGGAGCTGAAGACCGGTTCGATGGGCCGGCCCGGCCCCGGATACCGGGTGGAACTCCTCGACCCGGTGTCCGGCGCACCCGGCGCGCGGGAGGGCGAGATCGCGCTGGACCTGTCCGCGCGTCCGGTCGGCCTGATGACCGGTTACCACGGCGAACCCGACCGGACGGCCGAGGCGATGGCCGGCGGCTACTACCGCACCGGTGACATCGGCAGCCGTGACGAGAACGGTTACATCACGTATGTCGGGCGGGCCGACGACGTCTTCAAGGCCTCCGACTACAAGATCAGCCCCTTCGAGCTGGAGAGCGCGCTGCTGGAGCACGAGGCGGTCGCCGAGGCGGCGGTCGTCCCCGCCCCCGACGAACTGCGCCTCGCCGTGCCCAAGGCGTATGTCGTCCTCGCCGAGGGCTGGGAGCCGGGACCCGACACCGCGAAGGTGCTGTTCGAGCACTCCCGCGAGGTCCTCGCCGCCTACAAGCGCATCCGCCGCCTGGAGTTCGCCCCGCTGCCCAAGACCGTCAGCGGCAAGATCCGCCGGATCGAGCTGCGCGAGGCGACGGCCGCGGGCTCGGCGGACGAGTACCGCGAGGAGGACTTCCGGTGAACTCGTACACGCACGGCGCCAGTGACACCCCGCTGCTCGGGGACACCATCGGCGCCAACCTGGACCGGGCCGTGGCGGCCTGGCCGGACCGCGAGGCGCTGGTCGACGTCCCGTCGGGCCGGCGCTGGACCTACGCCGAATTCGGCGCGGAGGTCGGGAGGCTGGCCTCCGCCCTGCTCGGCGCCGGGGTCGCCAAGGGCGACCGGGTGGGGATCTGGGCGGTCAACTGCGCGGAGTGGGTGCTCGTCCAGTACGCCACCGCCCGCATCGGGGCGATCATGGTCAACATCAACCCGGCCTACCGCACCCATGAGGTCGAGTACGTGCTCGACCAGGCCGGGGTCTGTCTGCTCGTCGCCTCCCTCGGCCACAAGGGCAGCGACTACCGGGCGATGGTCGAGCAGGTCCGGCCCAGGTGCGACCGGTTGCGCGAGGTGGTCTACATCGGCGACCCGAGCTGGGAGGCGCTGCTCGCTCGGGGGACGGGGACACCCGCGACACACCCGACACCCGAAGCCCGCCCCGAGGAGCTGTCCTGCGACGACCCGATCAACATCCAGTACACCTCGGGCACCACGGGCTTCCCCAAGGGGGCCACGCTCTCCCATCACAACATTCTCAACAACGGTTACTTCGTGGGTGAGTCGATCGCCTACAGCGAGCAGGACCGGATCTGCATCCCGGTGCCCTTCTACCACTGCTTCGGCATGGTGATGGGAAACCTCGCGGCCACCTCGCACGGCGCCTGCATGGTCATCCCGGCGCCGTCCTTCGATCCGCAGGCCACGCTCAGGGCGGTGCAACAGGAGCGGTGCACCTCCCTGTACGGCGTCCCGACCATGTTCATCGCGGAGCTGAACCTCCCCGACTTCGCGGCCTACGACCTCTCGTCCCTGCGCACCGGCATCATGGCGGGCTCGCCCTGCCCGGTGGAGGTGATGAAACGGGTGGTCGCCGAGATGCACATGACGGAGGTGTCCATCGCCTACGGCATGACCGAGACCTCGCCCGTCTCCACCCAGACCCGCCGTGACGACGACCTCGACCACCGCACCGGCACCGTCGGCAGCGTCCTGCCGCACGTCGAGGTGAAGGTCGTGGACCCGGCGACCGGGGTGACGCAGCCCCGCGGCACGGCGGGCGAGCTGTGCACCCGCGGATACAGCGTGATGCTCGGTTACTGGAACGAGCCCGCGAAGACCGCCGAGGCGATCGACGCGGGACGCTGGATGCACACCGGGGACCTGGCGGTGATGCGCGAAGACGGTTACGTCGAGATCGTCGGCCGCATCAAGGACATGATCATCCGGGGTGGGGAGAACATCTACCCGCGCGAGATCGAGGAGTTCCTCCACGGCCACCCGAAGGTCAGGGACGTCCAGGTGGTCGGCGTCCCGCACGAGCGGTACGGCGAGGAGGTCCTCGCCTGTGTGATCCCGGACGACGAGAGGGACCCGCTGACCCTGGAGGAACTGCGCGGCTACTGCGAGGGCCGGCTGGCGCACTACAAGATCCCGAGCAGGCTGCAGCTCCTGGAGACCTTCCCGATGACGGTCTCGGGGAAGGTGCGCAAGATCGAGCTGCGCGAGAAGTACGCGGACAGGTCCTAGCGGACGCCTCGGGCGTCCAGGGCGTCGGCCATCGCGTTGACCGGCTGCGGGGCGCCCGTGAGGTCCAGCACGAACAACGGGACGCGGAGCTGGTCGGCGCGGGCGCGGGCGTCGTCCGCGTATCCGGCGAGGGAGAAGTAGACGCAGTCCGCGGACTCCGTCATCGCCGTCAGCCACAGGCACTCCACGTCCCGCAGCGAGGCCGGGCGCACGCTCGGGTCCACCTGGGCCAGCAGCCCGCGCGCGGCGAGGCCGATGCCGGCGGTGGGCCGCTGGTCGGCCCGCCGGATGTCCCCGTGCCCGAGCCAGTTCAGATAGAGCGCGGCAGCCGTGACCGCGTCGCGAGCGGTACGGATGGCGACGGGGCGGAAGGCACGGCGCTCCGCGGTCGGAGCCGGGATCGGGATCGGGATCGGCGACCGAGCCGGCCCTGGTGTCGGCGGTGACCCCGGCTCCGGCTCCGGCTCCGGCTCTGGCTTCAGCTCCGGGCCCGGGGTCTGCGTCGACGGTGGCTCCGGTGCCGGTCCCGGGCCCGTTGTCGATGCCGGAGGCCGTGTCGGCGGCCGTGTCGGCGGCGCGGATGTCTCCGGATCGGGCTCCGGATCGGGCTCCGGGTCGCTCGGCGGGGCGGTCACCGGGATGCGTAGCACCGTTCCGCAGGTGCAGCCCAGTTCCGGGTGGGGCCACTGGTCGCAGCGGCCGCAGGCGGGGCAGCGCAGGGCGATCCACTCCTCGTCCCAGACCCGGTGCGCGACGGCCGTCGGCGTCGTCCGCCGGTCGAGCACCGGCGTGACGGGGGCGCCGCACGCGCACGGGTAGGACGGCACGGTGTAGGGGCGCTCGCGCCGACAGGCCGGGCAGCGCACCGGCACGCTCTCGGACATGGCCCCCATCGTCCTCCTTCGGACCCCGCTTGTCCGTCTCTTGACGACCTTTGCCCGCCCACTTACATTGCTTCCAGATAGTAGAAAACAGTTTCCGTATTACGGAAAAGATGGAAAACGGCAGGGAAGCTGAGCTCTCACCCGCGGGGCGCGACGGGAGAGCGAATCCGAGGAGTACTCCATGGCTCGTATGACCGCTGCCCGCGCGGCAGTCGAGATCCTCAAGCGCGAGGGCGTCACCAGCGCGTTCGGTGTCCCCGGCGCGGCGATCAACCCCTTCTACGCGGCGCTCAGGGCCGCAGGCGGCGTCCAGCACACACTCGCCCGCCATGTCGAGGGCGCCTCGCACATGGCCGAGGGCTACACCCGTACGCACCCGGGCAACATCGGGGTCTGCATCGGCACCTCCGGTCCGGCCGGCACCGACATGATCACCGGGCTGTACTCCGCCATCGGGGACTCCGTCCCGATCCTGTGCATCACGGGCCAGGCCCCGACCGCCGTGATCCACAAGGAGGACTTCCAGGCCGTCGACATCGCCTCGATCGCGCGGCCGGTGACCAAGATGGCGGTCACCGTCCTGGAGGCGGCGCAGGTCCCCGGCGTCTTCCAGCAGGCCTTCCACCTCATGCGCTCCGGCCGGCCGGGTCCGGTCCTGATCGATCTGCCGGTCGACGTCCAGCAGACGGAGATCGAGTTCGACCCGGACACCTACGAACCGCTGCCGGTCTACCGGCCGGCCGCGACCCGTGCGCAGATCGAGAAGGCGATCCGGATGCTGAACGCGTCCGAGCGCCCGCTGATCGTCGCTGGCGGCGGGGTCATCACCGCCGACGCCGCCGAACTCCTCGTGGAATTCGCCGAGTTGACCGCGACCCCGGTCATCCCGACCCTGATGGGCTGGGGCGCGATCCCGGACGACCATGAGCTCAACGCCGGCATGGTCGGCCTGCAGACCTCGCACCGCTACGGCAACGCGACCTTCCTGGCGTCCGACTTCGTCCTCGGCATCGGCAACCGCTGGGCCAACCGGCACACCGGCCGCATCGACGTCTACACGGCCGGCCGCACCTTCGTCCACGTCGACGTCGAGCCCACCCAGATCGGCAGGATCTTCGCCCCGGACTACGGGATCGCCTCGGACGCGAAGGCGGCCCTGGAGCTGTTCGTCGAGGTGGCGAGGGAGTTGAAGGCGGCGGGCGCGCTCCCCGACCGTTCGGCATGGGCGGCCGCTGCGCAGGAGAAGAAGGCGACCCTCCAGCGGCGTACGCACTTCGACGACATCCCGATCAAGCCGCAGCGCGTCTACGAGGAGATGAACAAGGCTTTCGGCCCGGAGACCCGGTACGTCACCACCATCGGCCTCTCACAGATCGCCGGCGCGCAGATGCTGCACGTCTACCGGCCGCGGCACTGGATCAACTGCGGCCAGGCGGGCCCCCTCGGCTGGACGATCCCGGCGGCGCTCGGGGTCGCCAAGGCCGCCCCCGAGGCGCAGGTCGTCGCCCTCTCCGGGGACTACGACTTCCAGTTCATGATCGAGGAGCTGGCCGTCGGCGCGCAGCACAGGATCCCGTACGTCCATGTCCTCGTGAACAACGCCTACCTGGGGCTGATCCGTCAGGCGCAGCGGGCGTTCGAGATCGACTTCCAGGTCAACCTGGAGTTTGAGAACGTCAACTCGCCGGAGCTGGGGGTGTACGGCGTCGACCATGTCAAGGTCGTCGAGGGGCTCGGGTGCAAGGCCATCCGGGTGACGGACCCCGCCGAACTGGGCGCGGCCTTCGAGCAGGCGAAGAAGCTCGCCGCCGAGTTCCAGGTGCCGGTCGTCGTCGAGGCGATCCTGGAACGCGTCACCAACATCTCGATGAGCACCACCAACGACATCGGAAACGTCGTGGAGTTCGAGGAACTCGCCACGGAGCCGGCGCACGCGCCGACGTCGATCAGGACGCTGAAGGTCTGACCGGACGCTGAAGGTCTGACGCGAGCGGTTGTCGTCCGAAAGGGGCGGCCCATCCGGGGGACGGGCCGCCTCTCTCCGTTTTCCGTATGCGGTTTCCGTGCGTGTTTCTGAGGCGCTCGGCCCGATGCGCTCGGTCCGATTTCTGCGGCGCTCAGTCCCCGCCGCCGCTCCCGCCTCCGCAGGAGACGTACGACCCGCCGCCCGTGCCGCCGCCCCGGGGTGCGTTGCGGTGGAACCCCTTGTCCGCCACCTCGGCCCGGGCGGTCAGCCCCGCCCGCAGGGCGAAGCGCGCGGCGAGGACGTTCAGGGCGGGTTCCCCGTGCAGGGCGACGGCGATCAGGACGTCGTCCGGCGACAGTGCCTTCCGGTCCGTCGGCAGGGGATGCCCGGCGACCAGGGCGCGGAGCGCCTGCCGAGCGGCGCGGGTCCGGCGCGGGGGGAGGGAGCGCAGCATCCTGGCCGCGACGAGCCCTGCCCGCAGCTCGGAGAGCGCCCCGCGCACACCCGGCGCGGCCTCCAACTCCGCGATGCTTGCGGGGCGTTGGAGCGCCGCGTACACCGCCGTCGGCAGGGGCGGGAGGTCGTCTCCCGAGTTCCCCGCAGGCCCAGTCCCTGCCCCACTCCCTGCCCCAGCCTCTGCCCCCGCCGCCCCCGTCGTGCGGATCCGTCCCTGTCTGCCCGCGTCGACCAGACCGCGCAGCTGCAGAGCGAGCACGGCCACCGTGACCGCCGATCGGGTGCCACCCCGCATCAGCGCGACCTCGTAGGGCTCCAGTCGGACCGACGTGCCTCTGCTCATGTCATTCCCCCCGGAAGCGGAGCCCGCCGCCCCCGTGTCGGCGGGCTCCCGCGTGACGACAATGTGCCCTGTCCTGGGGGCGGTTGAAGCCTGCCGGACGACGTTCAGAGGTTGATTTGAGGTTGGCGCGCCCCGCTCGCCGCCCCGCTCGCCGCCCCGCTCGCCGCTCCGCTCGCCGCTCCGCTCGTCGCCCCGAGCGGCCCCCTCGACCTCTCTGGCTCTAGGCCTCGTGATGCTCCTCATGGTGTTCCGACAGGCCCGGCCAGTCGTCGGGGCCGCCGCCCTGCCACTCGATGAGGTCGCTCTCCTCCACCTCGATCCGGTCCAGGTCGGCCAGGCGCAGGATCTCGACGACGTCGTCGAGATGCGAGGCGACCCCGAGAACGGTGTCGCCCGAGGTGACCCGGCGGGACCCGTCCAGCGCCGGGGCGTGGACCACGATGTGCGGATACTGCGTCGGATTGCCCATGCCTTCAGCGTCCTGCGGGTGGGCGGGATCCGCATGCCGGGCGGAGCCGGGTGGAGCCGGGCGGGACGACGCGCAGCGCTCCCCCTCGGCCATGCCGACGGGGGAGCGCTGGGGTGGGTATGGGCGACCCACTGTCCGGTGGGCAGGGACCGCGGCGGATACGACGGAGACGCGGGCCTCCTCCCTCAGGTCGAGAGGGGACCCCGTTCCTTCACCACCGCACTGGCTCGCAGGCCGCCGCGGTCCCTCAGCACGCACGGATCCTGACCTCCCGTCAGAGTCCGTACGTGAGCCGGGTTTCCGGGCGGCGCCACCGCCTGGGCGCGACAGGACAGATGTCAGCGGCGCCGCCGCCCGGAAGTCTCAGAGCTGTGCGCCCGAGAGGCGCTCGACGCCGCGCAGCAGGGCCGAGTGGTCCAGTCCGCCGTCGCCCTGCGCGCGCAGGCTCGCGACCAGCTGGGCGACCACCGAGCCCACGGGCAGGGCCGCGCCGACGCCGCGGGCGGCGTCCGTCACGATGCCCATGTCCTTGTGGTGCAGGTCGATGCGGAAGCCGGGCTTGAAGTCGCGGGCGAGGAAGTTGTCCTTCTTGCGGGTCAGCACGGTCGAGCCGGCGAGTCCGCCGTTCAGGACGTCCAGCGCGGCCTTCAGGTCCACGCCCGACTTCTCCAGGAAGACCACGGCCTCGGCGCACGCCTGGATGTTCACGGCGACGATCAGCTGGTTGGCGGCCTTCACGGTCTGCCCGCAGCCGTGCGGTCCGCACAGCACGATGGTTTTGCCGAGCGCCTCGAGGACGGGCTTCGCCTCGTCGAAGTCGGCCTGTTCGCCGCCGACCATGATGGACAGCACGGCCTCCACGGCGCCGGCCTCGCCGCCGGACACGGGGGCGTCGAGCACCCGGATGCCCTTGTCCTTCGCCGCCCGCGCGAGGTCGATCGAGGTCTGCGGGGTGATCGAGGACATGTCGATCAGGAGTGCGCCGGCCCGTGCGTTCTCCAGGATGCCGTCGGGACCGTATGCGATGGCTTCGACCTGCGGGGAGGCGGGCACCATCGTGATCACGACGTCGGCGTCCCGGACCGCCTCGGCGATGGACCCGGCCGCGGAGCCGCCGGCGGCGGAGAGCCGGTCCAGCTTGTCCTGCTCCAGGGTGAAGCCGGTGACGGCGTAGCCCGCCTTGATCAGGTTCTCGGACATGGGGGAGCCCATGATGCCGAGGCCGATCCAGGCGATCCTGGGAAGTGCGTTGTTCGCGTTGCTCATCGGGATGCCTCTCGGTACGGGGGGATCAGCGGGGCAGCCAGTCGAAGGCCTCGGCGCTCGGGCGGTCGCCCGGCTTGTACTCCAGGCCGACCCAGCCGTCGTAACCGGCCTTCCGCAGCCGGTCGAGGAGGTCGGCGAGGGGCAGTGCGCCCGTGCCGGGCGCGCCGCGGCCGGGATTGTCGGCGATCTGGACGTGGCCGGTCCTGGACGCGTACCGATCGATCACCGACGGCAGGTCCTCGCCGTTCATGGACAGGTGGTAGAGGTCCATGAGGAAGCGTGCGTTGCCGAGCCCGGACGCCGCGTCGACCCGGTCCGCGATCTCGACCGCGGCCGGTGCGCTCACCAGCGGATACCGCGGCGACTCGGGCCGGTTCAGTGCCTCGATCAGCAGGATCGCGCCGATCCGGTCCGCCGCGCGGGCCGCGAGCACGAGGTTCTCCAGGGCCAGCGCGTCCTGTTCGGCCGGGTCCACGCCGTCCACCCGGTTGCCGTACAGCGCGTTGAGCGCCTTGCAGCCCAGGGAGCCCGCGAGGTCGGCGGCCACGTCGATGTTGGCGCGGAACCGCTCCGACTCCGCGCCGGGCAGCGAGAGGGCGCCGCGGTCGGGGCCCGGGAGCCGGCCGGCGTAGAAGTTGAGGCCCGTGAGCCGGACGCCCGCGTCCTCGATCGCCTTCCTCAGGGCGTCGAGCTCGGACCGCTCGGGGGTGGGGGAGTCGATCCAGGGCCACCACAGCTCGACCGCCGTGAAACCGGCCGCGGCGGCGGCCGCGGGGCGCTCCAGGAGCGGGAGTTCCGTGAAGAGAATCGACAGGTTGACGTTGAAGCGCTGGTCCTCGAAGCCCATGGGCTCTCGCGCTCCCTTCCGAGTCCTAGAATTCCATATTGCGGAAGTTGTTTTCTGCTTACTGGAAGATTGCCGTTCGGTCTCAAGGCTTGTCAAGGGGTGGGAACGCGTCGGAGCCCGGCGGCACGCGCGAAGAGCGCAGGCCGCCGGGCTCCGGGGGCTCGGCGGGTCGGCTCAGCCGGCGAGGTTCTCGGCCGGCGCCCGCTCGCTCAGCCACTCGTGCGTGGACCGGAAGGCGCGCAGCTCCGTGCGGCCCAGCCGCTGTTCGTCCCAGCGCCGCATCTGCGGGCCGAACAGGCTGTTGGTGAACTCGTGGACCCACAGGGAGTGTTGCCCAGCCCCGGTCCCAGCCCCGGTCCCCGTCTCGGCCCCGGTCTCGGGCGCTTCGACGCGGAAGCGTTCCAGCTCGGACCAGGGGAACGCGCCCGCCAGCAGGGCGGTTCGCCGGGCGACCTCCACCACGTCCGCCACATCGAGGCCGGAGTTTGTCAGCGCGCAGGAGACGAGCAGGCCGCCCTGCACGGACCACGGCCGCTCCACGTCCAGCGCCGCCGCGCGCACCGCCGGTACGGACAGCAGGAACTCCGCGAAGTCGTCGTCCGCCGTGCACGCGATCCGCGACCCCGGGGCGAAGGGGTGCACCGAGGCCAGGTACGGCAGCCGCACCGGCAGGTGCACGGCGACCACGGTCAGATAGTCCTTGGACGCCTCGGCGGCCCGCTCGAAGCGGCAGCGCCTGCGCAGCTCGCGCACATCGGCGTCATTGATCATCTCCAGATCGAACGCGGTGACGGGAAAGCCGTCGATCCGGGTGCGCAGGACGCCCTCCGCCACCAGGCCGGCCGCGTGCCGGGCGACGGCCTGTTCCTCCTCCTTCGCGAGCCCGAGGTCGGGGACGTCCTGCGGGATGCGGCCGAACCCCACCGCGGTCTCGGCGCAGGACGCCTCGAACTCCCACCCCTCCTCCCGCCCCGCGAACAGCATCCGTTCCGCCATCGAGGCGATGTGCGCCTTGAGCGCCCGGGCGCGATCCTCCTCGACGGCGCGAAACTGTTTCTGCCCCTCCTGATAGCCGAAGAACAATAGCGCCGCGCTCCACAGCACGAAGAGGACGCCCAGCGCACCCGCGCCGAACCGGCCTCCCACATAGAAGAACGCGGCCAGCGAGAGCGCCGCGAAGAGGTTGAGGAGCCATTTGTGGCGGGCGAACGTGTGCGGCGGAAACGGTGTGCGGTGCATGCTTTCTGTCCTTCTGGGTGAGGCTCGGATTCAGGCGCCGGTGTGGACGTGGGACGCCCACAGCGACGGTGTGCGGGGCAGTTCGTCGCGCAGTCGCCGCACGGCCGCGTGCAGGGCGTACGGCGACCGGTCGGGGTCCGGGGCGGCGTCGGGTCCGGGCCGCAGGGCGGCGTAGAAGGCCTCCGCGAACTCGACGGCGGTTCCGTCGACGACCGGCCACAGGGTGCCGACGACATGCCGGAAGCCGCACAGCTGGAACGCCGAGGTCAGCTGCACGGCCTCGTCGAGGAGGACGCCGTCGTAGGAGACGGCCGTCCCGCACGCCGACAGGTACGCGAGCCGCGCGTGGTCGAGCCGGACGGTGGCCAGCTCACCGATCGTGAGCGGGCTCTCGGCGTGGTCGTGCAGGAGCAGCCGGTGCTGCGCGGGGTCCGCGGAGAGGCTGTCGCCGTGGCAGGCGAAGTGGACGACCGGGCAGCCGGGCAGCCGGCGCAGCACCTCGTCGCGGGTCGGCGGCCGCTCCGGGGCGAGCAGGACCGCCGCCCCGGGCAACAGCTCCGCGCACACCTCGGCCTCGTCCGCCGCGAAGTCGAGTGGCGCATGGCCCGGCGTGCTGGGCATGGCCACGACCAGCGGCGGGCCGAAGGCCGGGGTGTCCGGAAGTTCGCGGCGGGCGTGCCGCAGGGCGCGGACGGTCGGTGCGTACGAGGAGACGACCCGGTCGAGCACGGCCCGGCCCGACCCGTCGTGATGACCGGCGGCATGGATCGGCAGCCGGGCGAGCGGCCCGCCGGGCACCCACCACACCCGCGGATACCTCCCGTCCCGGGGCGCCCGGTCGTGCCCCAGCGCGGTGAGCACCGGTTCGACGACGACGTCCCACAGCGCGCCGAGAACGGCCGACAGCGTCTCCTGGGCCTTGGTCCGCACATCCGGGTCGTCGTCCGTCGCCTCGTGCGCGGCGCGCTGGCAGGCGTGGGCGAGATCCGTCGCGTACGACAGCGTGAGCCCGGGCAGCGGGACGGCGGTGACGCCGGCCGGGGTGACCAGCAGGGCGTCGCAGAGCTCCGTGGTGACATTGAGGACGACGACCGCGCCCTCCTGCGCGGCGGCCAGGAGCTCGCCGACCGAGGGCGGCAGCCCGAAGGAGCCGAACCCGTCCTGTGCGCGGATCCGTTCGAGCACGGCGGTCAGCTCGGCGTCGAGCCGGTGCCGGTCGCCCGTCGCGGACCCGGGCCCTGCCCCAGCCCCCGGGACGCCTCCCATCAAGGCGTCCGCCCCGTCGTCCGGCCGATCCAGGGTGTCCCGCAACTCCTCGAAGCGGGCGGCGAGTTCGGGATGCGCCCGGCGCAGCACCCCCAGCTCGCTCCAGGCGTCCAGCGCCTGGCCCATCAGCACGCCCCGCCCGGTCTCCAGCAACCGCAGTGCGCGCAGGGCCCGTTCGCCCGGCGGCCTCGCGGGGTCGCGCAGTGCCAGCGCCGCCGCGACGGCCGCCAGGCCCTGGAACCGGCTGAGCAGGTACTGCTGTTCACCTCGGCGCAGCCGCCGCGGGGCGATCCGGTGCAGCAGGGTCACGGCCTCCTCGAAGAAGCCGGCCGTACGCGACACGTCCTCGGACGCCGTCAGCAGTTGCGCCGCCCGTACCGCCCCCGCGATGCGCAAGGTGGGCGGCGCCAAGGGCAGCGACGCGACCTGCGCCGACAGCCGTACCGCTTCCGCCAGGTCGGCTCGGTCGCCGTCGCGTTCGTGTCGGGAGGCGAGGGCCTCGCCCAGCAGTTGCAGGTGGATCGGCGTCGCCACCGGGTTGCCTCCGGTGCCGTGGCAGGCCTCGTGCAGGGCCGCGACAGCCTCGTCGAGATCGGTGGCCGGACCGCCCGACTCATGGCGGTGCGCCAGCGCCTGGCCGAGCCGGCCGAGGGCCCAGGACCGCCAGACGCCGTCGACGGGCATCACGGCGACCGCCTCGCGGGCGATCGCCACCGCCACGTCGAGGTCGGCCCTGTCGCCCGTCGCCATGGACCGCATCAACAGGGCGTTGCTCCAGTTGGGGAGGACCTGGGCCCGCGCCGGATGGCCGACGGGCGCGGCCTCGGCCGCCGCGGCGAGGACGTCGATCGCCTCGTCCCCGTCGGAGCTCGAACCCGAGTGGCGGTACCTGGCCTGGAGGAAACCGCCCAACGCGCCCAGCAGTTGGGCGCGGGCGCTGTGCCGGGGACCGGCCATTTCCACCGCCGTGCGCTGGGCGTCGATCGCGGCGTCCAGATCCGGCCCGGAATGGGTGTGCACACAGCGTGCCAGGAGCGCCAGCGCCAGGTTGTGCAGGATCACCAGCCGTGCGCTGTGCCCGGGGGCCAGTGTCCGCAGTGCCGTTCGGAGGGCGTCGATCGTCTCGTCGAGGTCGGCCGTCGAGGCCGTCTGGATGTACCGGGTGTGCAACGCCCCTGCGCCGGAGGCCAGTTGCTCGGCCCAGCGCGCCGGGGAAAGTTGGGAACCGGGCCGGAGCAGATCCCGGCCGATCGCGACGGCCTCGGCCAGATCGTCGGGGTTCGTGGTCTGTTCGTACCGCATGCGCAGAGCGTCCGCCAGGAGACCGAGGGACTTGGCGTGCGCGGGGTGCGTCGGGGACAGGTCCACGAGCGCCGTCCTGGCCGCCGTCACCGCCTCGTCCAGGTCGGCCCGCCGCAGCCCCGTCCGGAAGAGCCGCTGGTAGTGGGCGAGAGCCAGGTTGTGCAGGATCCGCGACCGCACCGGGGAGCCGGCCGGAGCGGCGGGGAGCGCGGCCCGCAACAGGTCGACGGCCTCCTCCAGATCCTGTTGGTCTGCCAGCTGTCGGCCTCGCGTCGTCAGCGCGCCGCCCAGCGAGGCCAGGTACTGGACACGACCCGGATGCGCCTCGGGGGTGGCCTCCACGGCGACCCGCAGCACACCGACGGCCTCGTTCAGGTCGGCCGGGTCGCCGGTGCGGGCATGCCGCAGTTCCAGCGCCTCGCCCAGGTTGTTCAGGGCGAGCCCCGGGCCCTTGGGGTCGGCCGGCACGGCCCGGGCGGACTCGCGCAGGACGGCGATGGCGTCGTCGAGGTCGGCCGGGTCCTCGTGCCGCTCGAACCGCAGGGCCAGGGTCGTCCCCAGCGAAACGAGGTACTGGGCCCGGTCGGTGTGATCGTGCGGAGCCCGTGCGACTGCCTCCCGCGTCAGGTCGACGGCCAGGTCCAGATCCTCGGTCTCCCCCTCGCGCAGATACCGCTCGGACAGCCCGGCCGCGAGGTTGCCGACCCCCAGGCCGCGTTCCGGATCGTCCTCCCGCGCCTCCCGCACCGCCCGGCGTGCGGTGCCGAGCGCCGCCGCCAGATCCTCCTCGGCGCCGGTGAGCTGGTAGCGGGCCAGCAGGGTCTGGCTGAGGTTGGCGAGGGAGATGTGCCGTCGCCGATCCCCCGGCGGGGTGATGCCGATGATGCGCCGCCACAGCGCGATGACGGTCTCGTGCTCGGCCGGGTCGTAGGCGTTCACGAGCCGCAACTGCCGGGCGAGAGCCAGGGGCGCGGCCGTCGCGGCCACGTCGGAGGCCACCTCCGGCGGGATGTCGTCCAGGCCCGCCAGGAAGCACAGCGTGTACTCGTCCGCCGGGGCGCCGGACGTGCCGGACGTGCCGGACGTGCCGGTGCCGTCGGCCGCGCCGGAGCCGTCGGCCGTCGTGCGCAGTCGGTCGACGGTCCGCTGCAGCGCTGTCACGCCCTCGACGTCGCGGTAGCGGATCAGCAGGGTCCCGGCCAGGTTGTGCAGGCGAAGCGACCGGTTCGGATCGTCCGCAGGCGTCGCCTGCCACGCCTCGCGGCCGGCGGCGACGGCCGCGTCGAGGTCCGCCGGATCCCCGTACCGGCCGAACCGGTCCCGCAGCGTCAGCGCCAGGTTGGACAGGCACAGCGCCTGGTTCGGGGACCCGGCGGGCGCGGCGTCGACGGCCGCCCGCATCCCCTCGACGGCGCCGTCCAGGTCGGCGGGGTCGCCCTTCAGCCGGTGGCGGGACCACAGCACGCCCGCCCGCCCGCTGAGCCGCGTCGGCAGGTCGGGATCGTCCGGCCGGGTCGTGCGGACCGCCTCGTCGTGGGCGTCCAGTGCGGCGGTCAGGTCCTCCTCGGACGGCCGCCGCTCGAACCGGTTGTGCAGGGCGACGCCGAGGTTCGCAAGCCGCTGCGGACGTCCGGGATGATCGTCGGGCGTGGCGGCCACGATCCGCCGGTGCTGCTCCAGGACCGTGTCGAGCAGGGCCGGATCGGACGACGACCGCGCCTGCCGGAGCAGGTCGGTCGCGGCCGGTTCGGCGATCGACGCGATGCCGGGCAGGAACTGGGCCGGGAGGTCGTCGACGCCCGCCAGCAGGGCGTCGGCGAATCCTTCGCCCATGGCGTCCACGACGGATTCGTCCGGCTCCTGCTCCTGGAGGTGCTGGAACAGCAGCAGCCAGGCGAGCCGGTAGCCGGCCTCGGCGTCGCGGCGGCCGTCGGACCGCAGTGCGTGCAGCGCCCGCAGGTCGGCCTGCGCCTCCGGCGTCCGC
This sequence comes from Streptomyces sp. NPDC002623, assembly GCF_053592635.1. Classification (NCBI taxonomy): domain Bacteria; kingdom Bacillati; phylum Actinomycetota; class Actinomycetes; order Kitasatosporales; family Streptomycetaceae; genus Streptomyces; species Streptomyces sp. NPDC002623. Next base: position 580,956 of record NZ_JBSFWB010000001.1, read on the forward strand.
AACGGCGATCCGTCCCCGGTCGCCCTGAACCGCCGTAATCGCCGCCGTGCGGAGGCGAGCAGCCGGTCGCGCTCCGCCTCCCGTTCACTGGTCATGGCAGCGCAGAGTAGAGCAACGGGGCAGGCGCGGATCGGGAGTTGCCCTACCGTACTCGCATCGTCACACCGCACCCCCGCACACGCCCCGCGCCCCCGCAGGGCCCGTCCGGAGAAGACATGACCGCAGAGAACATGAGCAGCGTCCCCGACCGGAAGGCCCGGCGCACGTCCGAGGCGCTGGTCTACTTCTTCACCCATGCGGAGGACCTCCGCGCTCGCCTGCGCGAGCAGGAGTCGCGGGACGCCGTCGACGGTCTGCTGGCCGCCGTACGCGACGGGGGCGACGTCGAGGCGCCGGTCGGGCGGCTGCACCGGCGGATCCTCGCCGAGGGCGACGCGAAGGGGCTGCACGGCGGCACCCGCGGCCCCGGCGCCCGGCTCGCCGGAGTCCCCGGCGCCGGCCGCGAGCCGGGGATCTATCTGTGCCCGCACGGCCGCTGCCTGCGCTACCACTGGGCCGACGACACCCCCGACGCCCCGCCCGCCTGCGAACTCGACGGCGCCCCGCTGCGGTTGAAGAACCTGTGACGCCGTGAACGGCCTCCTGACCGAACTCGGCAAGAAGCTCGCCGAGCGATGGCTGACGCTGCTCGTGCTGCCCGGCGCCCTCTTCCTCGGCGCGCTGGCCGCCGGACGGGAGCTGGGGCACACGCGCTGGTACGCGCTCGGCACGCTGCCGACCCGCCTCGAGCGGCACACCGGATCGCTCGCCGTGTCCACCGCCGACCTGCTTCTGCTCCTCCTCGCCTTCCTGCTCGCCGCGGCCGCCTGCGGGCTGGCCGCGCAGGCGCTGGGCTCCCTGGTGGAGCGGCTGTGGCTGGCCGCCGACTGGCCCGCGTGGCCGACGGCGACCCACACCGTCGTCCGCCGGCTGATCGCGCGCCGCGCACGGCTGTTCGACCGGCGTCGGGCGGAAGCGGGCGCCGCCCTGGCCGCGGCGGGCCTGGCCGACCCTGAAGCGGACGCGGCGCACCGGGCGGCCGTCGCCGGCAGCCGGCTGCGCCGGGTCGCCGACGCGACGCCGGCCCGGCCCACCTGGACGGGGGACCGGCTGCATGCCGTGGAGACCCGGCTGCGCGGCGACCTCGGCCTCCAAGTGGCCGTGGTCTGGCCCCACTTGTGGCTGCACGTCCCCGACACGACACGCGCCGAGATCACTGCCGCGCGCGAGAGCATGCTTCGCGCCGCCACCCTCGCGGGCTGGGGCCTGCTCTATCTCGCCCTCGCCGCCCTGTGGTGGCCGGGCGTGCTGCTCTGCGGCGCGATCACGGGCACGGCCTGGCACCGGTTCCGCGCCGCCACCGACGGCTACGCGACCCTGGTCGAGTCCGCCGTACGACTCCACGCGCAGGACCTGGCCCGGCAGCTCGGCATCGGCCGCCGGGGCCCGCTCACCCTCGCCCACGGCGCCGCGCTGAGCGCCTACCTCGCGGACGGCCGGGACCCCGCGCCCGACCTGCTGCTGCCTCCCGACTGAGGCGGAATCCCGAGTCCGGGGTGATCGTCCGCCGGGTCCGTTAGGGTCGGGGTCCGGGGCGTCGACGGCCCGGATCCGTTCAGAGAGGTGTGGGGCGCGATGCGTCTGAAAGTGGAGTTCACCACCGAGCCCTTCGACCTCGACGAGGCGCCCGCGCACGCGCTGGCCGCCCGTGCGGTGATCGAGGCGGCCGACCTGGACGCGGTGGACGTCGGACCCTTCGGGAACACCGTGGAGGGCGCCTCCGACGCGGTGCTCGCCGCCGTGGACGCCCTGCTGCGCAAGTCCCTCGACGCGGGCGCCACCCGTATCTCGCTCCAGGTCAACGTCCTCGGGGAGGGCGAGTGACCACGGGCGGCGAGGAAGCCTTCATCGCGGCGGTGAAGCCACTGGTCGACGCCATGGGCGGGGAGATGCTCCCGCCGGACGAGGCCGGCCCGGACGACGTCGTCCTGAGCTGGGACGGCGTCGAGACCCTCGCCGTGCGGCTGCCCCAGCTCGCCGACTCCCTCGACCACATCCTGGCCGCCATGGAGCGCAAGAAGGGCAGACCGCTCGCCGACCTGGACCGCAAGGCGAAGCAGGAGGTCGTACGGATACTCGAGGCGCGCGGCGCCTTCTCCGTCCGGCACGGCGTGGAAACGGTGGCGAACGCCCTCGGGGTGAGCCGCTTCACGGTCTACAACTACCTGAACCGGGAGAAGGGCTGAGGTGCGAATCCTGTTCAGTGCAGGCTCGACCGAATTGCGGCCCCCGTCTGGCCGACCGACTCGCGCCATGGGTGCTTTCGTAGGTCACCATTGAAATCATGGTGTCCGATGAACGCGGGACGGTCTCTCCCCCCTCGTCACATGCGTCACATGCACGAAGGCGCTTCGATCTGGCCCACGCGTGGACCAACACAGTCGCCGGGATCGCCGCCCTCGCACTGTCCGCCTACAACTTCATCCAACTCGAGCGGGACCCGGATGTTGATGTTGCACTCCCGCACATCTTGCGGGTAGCTCAAGGAAACGATGTCTGGCTGTATCTCCAGCCCACCCTGTCCACGAGGCTGGAGACGCAAAAGGTCGAGGTGATCACCGGAGCGCAGCTTGAGGTGGAACGTGCTGACCTGAACGGCATGAAACCCGCATTCTTCTGGGATGAGACCGGCTCGTTCTCATACGATCCACAGGAGAATTCCCTGAACTATCAGCGCGTGGCAGACCCGAGCCCGCTGGTGGTGAGTCGAGACAAGCCTCAGCAGCCGGTGATGCTGTTCAACGCCATCGGGTGGAGATTCGCAGTAGGCCGCTACGAAGGTACCTTGACGCTGAAACGCAGTAGCGGGCGTACTCCCCTCATCAGCCGTTTCTGCCTCATGATCTCAAGAGAGGCCACGGCGACCTTCAAGGAGGTCGGCCAGTTCATCCACCGGGACTTCCGTGACGACGTGCCGAACACGAACGGCAAGGGCACGTCGAAAGGCTGCTACATCCTGTCCCCTGTGTAGCAGGGCTGGAGAACGAAGCATCGCTCGCAGACCTGCGCGCGATGATCGATGCCCCTGAGCGACGGCGGGTCCCGGAGGGGGCCTGTCACCCGAAATTTTCAACAAAGTGTTGACGTGAAGTCGCGGTGAGGCGTTAGCTGGCCCCGTGACTTCGACTTCCACGCCCCCCGGCCTGGCCCGGTTCAACGGCCTCGGGGAGTCCGCCGCCCGTGCCGCGCTCCGCGAGGCCTGCGCCTCCGGCGCCTGGGCGGACCGGCTGCTCGCGGCCCGCCCCTACGCCACCGCCGACGACCTCTACGCGGTCAACGACGCCGCGACGGCCGCGCTGACCGCGGCCGACCTGGCCGAGGCCATGGCCGGGCACCCGCCGATCGGCCGCCCGAAGCCGGGCGACCCGACCTCGGCCCGGGAGCAGCGCGGCATGTCCGGCGCCTCCGAGGAGCTCAAGACGGAGATGCTGGAACTGAACCTGGCCTACCAGGACCGGTTCGGCCATGTCTTCCTCATCTGCGCCACCGGCCGGACCGGCGAGCAGATGCGGGACGCGGTCAAGGAGCGGATCGGCAACACGCCGGAGCAGGAACGCGAGATCGTCCGCGCCGAGCTGGGCAAGATCAACCGTATCCGCCTCGCCCGACTCGTCGAAGAGGACTGAGCCCGCCATGAGCACCAGCACCACCGCCTCGGTGTCCACACACATCCTGGACACCAGCATCGGCCGTCCCGCCGCGGACGTCGCCGTCCGGCTCTGCGCCCGCAGCGGCCGGGCTGCGGACTGGCAGGCGCTCGGCGGCTCCGCGACCGACGCGGACGGGCGGTGCAAGGACCTGCCGGCGCTGCCGGAGGGCACCACCCACGTACGGCTCGACTTCGCCGTCGAACCGTACTTCGAGAAGAAGCAAGCCGATGCGCAGCAGGACGCCCCCGCGAATCGGGACAGCGGTGTGTTCTTTCCAGAGGTGGCGATCACCTTCGCCGTCACGCCCGGCGAGCACTACCACGTACCGCTGCTGCTCAACCCGTTCGGCTACTCCGTATACCGAGGGAGCTAGCAGAAGATGGCAGACAATTCCCGCCCGGCCCGCCCGGCCCGCCCTGTGATCCTGGGACAGAACCAGTACGGCAAGGCCGAGAACCGAGTCGTGAAGATCACGCGGGACGGCGCCACTCACCACATCAAGGACCTCAACGTCTCCGTGTCGCTGAGCGGCGACATGGACGAGGTCCACTACTCCGGCTCGAACGCCAACGTCCTGCCGACCGACACCACCAAGAACACGGTGTACGCGTTCGCCAAGGAACACGGCATCGAGTCCGCCGAGCAGTTCGGCATCCACCTCGCCCGCCACTTCGTCACCTCGCAGGAGCCGATCAGGACGGCCCGGATCCGTGTCGAGGAGTACGGCTGGGAGCGCATCGAGCACGGCGGCGAGGGCGCGCACTCCTTCGCCCGCAAGGGCCAGGAGACCCGGCTGACCCAGATCACCTACGACGGCACGTCGTGGGAGGTCGTCTCCGGGCTCAAGGACCTCGTGGTGCTGAACTCGACGGACTCCGAGTTCTGGGGGTACGCCAAGGACAAGTACACGACCCTCCCCGAGGCATACGACCGGATCCTCGCCACCGAGGTCTCCGCCCGCTGGCGGTTCAACTGGACCGACGACGAGCAGCCGGCGCCCGTCTGGGAGACCTCGTACGAGGAGACGCGCCGGCACCTGCTCGCGGCGTTCGCCGAGACGTACTCGCTCTCCCTCCAGCAGACCCTCTACGCGATGGGCTCCCGGATCGTCGAGCAGCGCGCCGAGATCGACGAGGTCCGCTTCTCCCTCCCGAACAAGCATCACTTCCTGGTGGACCTGGAACCGTTCGGGCTCAAGAACGCCACCGAGGACGGGGCGGTGTACTTCGCCGCCGACCGCCCCTACGGCCTGATCGAGGCCACCGTCCTGCGGGACGGCTGCGAGGCGCGGATCCCGGCTGACCTCACCAACCTCTGAAGCGGACACGGAAGGAAGAGGACACATGATGGCTCAGCGCATCGTCATCGAGAACTGCTCGATCGCGACCGTCGACGCCCGGGACACCGAGTACGCAAACGGTTACGTCGTCATCTCCGGCAACCGCATCGAGTCGCTCGGCGCGGGCCGGGCCCCCGAGGGCCTGACGGACGTCGTACGCCGGATCGACGCCTCGGGTCACCTGGTGACCCCCGGCCTGGTCAACACCCACCACCACTTCTACCAGTGGATCACCCGGGGCCTGGCCACCGACCACAACCTCTTCGACTGGCTGGTCGCCCTCTACCCCACCTGGGCGCGCATCGACGAGCCGATGGTCCGTGCGGCCGCGGAGGGCTCCCTGGCGATGATGGCCCGCGGCGGCGTCACCACCGCCATGGACCACCACTACGTCTTCCCGAAGGGCACCGGCGACCTGTCCGGCGCGATCATCGGCGCGGCCCGTGACATGGGCGTCCGCTTCACCCTCGCCCGCGGCTCCATGGACCGCAGCGAGAAGGACGGCGGGCTGCCCCCGGACTTCGCGGTGGAGACGCTGGACGGCGCCCTGGCCGCCACCGAGGCGACCGTCGCGGAGCATCACGACGCGTCCTTCGACGCGATGACCCAGATCGCCGTCGCCCCCTGCTCGCCGTTCTCCGTCTCCACCGAACTCCTGCGCCAGGGAGCGGAGTTGGCGCGTCGGCTCGGCGTGCGGCTGCACACCCACGGCTCGGAGACGGTCGAGGAGGAGAAGTTCTGCCACGAGCTGTTCGGCATGGGCCCGACCGACTACTTCGAGTCCACCGGCTGGCTCGGCGAGGACGTGTGGATGGCGCACTGCGTCCATATGAACGACTCCGACATCGACGCGTTCGCCCGGACGAGGACCGGCGTCGCCCACTGTCCGTCCTCCAACGCCCGGCTGGCGGCCGGCATCGCCCGCGTCCCCGACATGCTGGCGGCCGGCGTACCGGTCGGCCTCGGGGTCGACGGCACGGCGTCGAACGAGTCCGGCGAACTCCACACCGAGCTGCGCAACGCCCTGCTCGTCAACCGTCTCGGGGCCCACCGGGAAGCCGCCCTGAACGCCCGTCAGGCGCTGCGCCTCGGCACGTTCGGAGGCGCCCAGGTCCTCGGCCGGGCACGGGAGATCGGCTCCCTGGAGCCCGGCAAGCTGGCCGACCTGGTGCTGTGGCGGCTGGACACCCTCGCCCACGCCTCCATCGCCGACCCGGTGACCGCCCTGGTCTTCGGCGCGGCGGCCCCGGTCACCGCCTCCTTCGTGAACGGCCGTCAGATCGTCGAGGACGGACGCCTGTTGCACGCCGACGAGGACGCGATCGCACGCTCCACCCGCAAGGAGGCGCAGCGCCTGGCGCGGATCGCCGCGCAGGGCTGACGGGTTGAAGATCTCCGGTCGAGGGGGACGGCCCTCGCCCGGAAGCCGTGACCGGGGCGCGCGTGGAAGCGCGCGCCCCGGAACGGTTCCTCCGCCGTCCACGTGGGCCAGGGCCGCCGGGACGCGGCGGACGCGACCCGTCCGAGGGGGCGGGCCAGGAGATCATCGGGGCGATCCGGGCCCCCGCCAGGCCATGAGGTTGGCGAAGAGTTCGGCCTGTTCGACGGCGTCGTCGAGGGCGTGGTGGGTGTGCGGGCGGCTCGACAGCAGCTCCGCCGGCATCGTCCGCTTGGCCACGGCCCGCAGCGGCAGTCCCGCCTTGGTCGCGTACAGGGTCTTCATGTCGAGGCAGCCGGAGTGCCCGAACGGGCTCGCGCCGGTGAAGCGGATCAGATACCAGTACAGGAACGTCCAGTCGAACGAGGCCGGGTAGGCGCACATCACCGGCTGCGCGTCCCCGCTCACCTCGCGCACCCAGCGGGTGAACTGGGCGAGCGCCAGGGCGGGTTCGATCCCCTCCACGGCCAGCCGCTCCCGGTCGAGTCCGCTCACGGCCAGCGCCTCCGGGACGAACTCGGCGCTGATCGGCCGTAGTTCACGATAGAAGGTCTGTCGGTCGGGGTCGGCCGCGGTGAACCCGTCGGCGTCCTGCCGGCCCGCGACCGCCGCGCCCAGGCTCAGCAGCGAGTAGGGTCCCGGGATCGGACCGTCGGCTTCGACGTCGACGGAGATGTAGAGACTCGGTTTCACGCGTTGTGCGGCCATGGAGCCGGATCATCGCAGGTCCGGTCCCATGGCCGCAGCGGCTTTTCTCCTGCGCGCTCAGTGCTGCCGACGCGGCTGCCTCGGCCGCCTCGTACGCAGTGCCACCGCCGCGAGCATCAGCGCCGCCACCGCGATCGACGCGGCCACCCGGAACGCCAGCTGGTAGCCCTCCGCCGTGGCGGGGACCAACTCCACCCCCTTGCCGAGGAGTTCGTCGGTGCGGCTCGCGGCCAGCGTCGACAGGACCGCGAGACCGAGCGAACCGCCCACCACCTGCGTGGTGTTGAAGAGCCCGGAGGCCAGGCCGCCGTCCTCCTCCCGTGCCGCCGACATGGCGAGCCCGGTCAGTGCGGGCATCGCGGCGGCGAAGCCGGCGGACATCAGGAGCATCGGCGGCAGGAAGTCCGCGGCGTACGAGCCGTCCGCCGGTGCGCGGCTCAGCAGTGCCATTCCGGCGGCGATCAGGACCAGACCGGCCAGCAGGACGCGGTACGGGCCGAAGTGGCCGATGGTCCGCGCGGACAGGAACAGCATCAGCAGACCGATCGCGACCGGCGCCGGCAGGAACGCCGTACCGGTCGCCAACTCGCTGTACCCGAGGACGCGTTGCACATACAGCGCGCCGATGAACTGGAAGCCGAACATCGTCGCGATCATCAGGACCTGGACGGCGTTGGCCCCGCTGAGCAGCCGGGAGCCGAACAGCCGCAGCCGCAGCAGCGGGCGCGCGGTCCTCGCCTGGCGGAGGACGAACCCCGTGAACAGCGCGGCGGCGAGCAGGGCGAGCAGCGCGGTCGTCGTGCCGTCGCGTTCGCCCGCGCCGACGATGACGTACACGGTCAGCATGAGCGCGCTCGTGACCAGGGCGGCCCCCGGGTAGTCGGCGCCCCTGCCGAGCCCGGCGCCGTTCTCGGGGGCGAGGACGCGGACGGCCGCGAACCAGGCCGCCACGCCGATCGGCAGGTTGATGAGGAAGATCCAGTGCCAGTCGAGGAGTTGGGTCAGCGCCCCGCCGAGGAACGTGCCGAGCGCGCCGCCCGCCGCGCCGACCGCGCTGAACACCGCGATGGCGCGGGCCTGTTCACGCGGCTCGGGAAACAGCGTCACCAGCATGCCCAGGACCACCGCCGAGGTCATCGCCCCGCCGACGCCCTGCACGGCCCGCGCCGCGATGAGGACCTCCTGGCCGGTGGCCACCCCGCACAGCACCGACGCCGCGGTGAACACCGCGAGGCCCGCCGTGAACATCCGCTTGCGGCCCACCAGGTCGCCGAGCCGGCCGACCAGCAGGAGCAGGCCGCCGAAGGGGATCAGATAGGCGTTGACGACCCAGGCCAGACCCGGGCCGCTGAACCCGAGGTCGCTCTGGATGGCCGGCATCGCCACCGTGACGATGTTGCCGTCCAGGATCGTCATCAGGGTTCCCGCGCACAGGACGACGAGGGCCGCCCAGCGGGAGTACGTTCGTCGCGGTGTCCGCGTCGAGGAATCGGCGATGACCGTCATGGCGGTGTGGCCTCCACAATCTCCAGGGCAACCCTTGGTGCACGACTTGTAACGGAGACCATCGTGGATAACCATGGAGAGCGGTGTAAGGAGGCACTTCGATGTCGCAGAGGAACACGGGTGTTACCTCGCAGGTCGTGAACGCGCACGCCTGCCCCGTCCGCGAGGTTCTTGACAGGGTCTCCGGGAAATGGAGCGTGCAGATCCTCGTCGCCGCCGCGCACGGACCCATCCGGTTCACCGAACTGGAGCGCAGCATCGAGGGCATCAGCCGCCGCATGCTGACCCTGACGCTGCGCAACCTGGAGCGCGACGGACTCGTCACCCGCACCGTGCATCCGACGGTGCCGCCCAAGGTGGAGTACGAACTCACCCCGGTGGCCCGTGAGTTGCACGAGACCCTGCAGCGCCTCACCGACTGGGCGGAGCGCAACAGGGTCTACATCGCCGAGGCGCGCGCGACGTACGACACCGAGCGGGAGCAGGAGTCGGCCTGATCTGACCTGACCTGACCTGACCCGACCGGGCCGCAGCGACTCGTCGATCGTCGTCACGCCTTTCTGTAACCGTTCCTGTTCACCCCGTTGACACCTCGCGTACGCGCCCCTAGTGTTCCGCAAGCTTCCGAACATGTGACGACATTTCGAACGCTTGAAAGGCGAGCGCCCTGCGCATCACTGGAATCAGCACGCCCGTGGGCCGAACGCGGTGGCGCACCCTGACGTACGTACAGGTGCACACCGGCAACAGGGTCACGCGTGTCGGCGAGACCCGGATGCCGCGCCACACCCACGCACTGACCGGTGATCGAGGGCCGCCGTCCGGTTGTTCGCCGCCCTTGTGAAGATGCGCACCCAGACCCCCGACGACCTCGGCGGGCCATGTGCGGATCCATACGGTCGCCGGGCTGATCCGCCGCGGCGCACCGCTCTCCCCGGAGCCGGTCCGTGCCGACCGCCCGGCTCGCTCCACCGCGCCTCCGAGCGACATCCGATATGCCCTCATCCTCTCAACGACGAGAAGAAACAAGGACCGTTGACTATGCGCAACCGAAGAGCCGCCCTCGCCACGCTGGCCGGAGCCGTCTCCCTAGCCCTCACGTTGTCCGCCTGCGGGCAGGACACCAAGGGCAGCTCCGAAGGCAGCTCCAACGGAAGCACCGTCGGCATCGCCATGCCGACCCAGGCCTCTGAGCGCTGGCTCACCGATGGCAAGAGTGTCGTCGACGACCTGAAGCAGAAGGGGTACGAGACCAAGCTGGTCTACGGCAAGGACGATCCGAAGACCCAGGTCTCCCAGATCGAGCAGCTGATCGAGCAGGGAGTCGACGCGCTGATCATCGCGGCCATCGACAACAAGTCGCTGAACGGCGTGCTCAAGCAGGCCGCCGCCGCGAAGATCCCGGTGATCTCCTACGACCGGCTCATCCTCGGCACCGAGAACGTCGACTACTACGTCTCCTTCGACAACGAGCAGGTCGGGCGGCTCCAAGCCCACTACATCATCGAAGAGCTCGGCCTCGATGACGGCAAGGGCCCGTTCAGCATCGAGCTGTTCGCCGGCTCCCCGGACGACAACAACACCAAGTACTTCTTCGACGGCGCGATGCACCTCCTGCAGCCGTACCTGGACAGCAAGAAGCTGGTCGTCCGGTCCGGCGAGACCGGGCTCAATGACGTCACCACCCTGCGCTGGGACGGAGGCACCGCGGAGAAGCGCATGAACGACATCCTCGCCGAGTCGTACGGGAACCGGACGGTCGACGCGGTGCTGTCGCCGTACGACGGCATCTCCCTCGGCGTCCTGTCCGCGCTCAAGGCGGACGGCTACGGCTCCGGCAGCAAGCCCCTCCCGGTCATCACCGGTCAGGACGCCGAACTGCCCTCGGTGAAGTCGATCATCGCAGGTCAGCAGGCGCAGACCGTCTACAAGGACGTCCGCCTGCTCGCCGGCGTCGCCGCGGATATGGTCGACGCCATATTCAAGGACAAGACGCCGAGGGTGAACAGCAGAAGGGCCTACAACAACGGCGCCAAGTACGTGCCCGCCTTCCTGCTGCAGCCGACGAGCGTCGACAAGAAGAACCTGGACTATGTTCTGGTCGCGGGCGGCTACTACACCGCCGACGAGCTGAAGTAGCCGCACGGCCGTCGTGCGCCCCGTCCGCCCCGTGTGCCTGTCCGCCCTGTCGAGGCAGTCCAGGCGGTAGCGGGTGCCGACGTCGCCCCGGGATCGTCTGCCGTACGTCTCCCGGGGCTCCGGCCAGGACTGCAGTTCAGGACCGCGGTTCAGCACTACAGTCCAGGACTACAGTCCGAACAGGCCGGGATCCGTAGCGAGTTCCTTGAAGTAGCCCTGGGGGTTCGCGACCATCCGGCGCTTCTCCAGGTCCAACAGGCCGCCGACCGAGGTGAGTTCGGCGGAGACGGTGCCGTCCGCCCTGCGGATGGTCTGCTGGATGCGGAACGTCTTCCCGCTGCCCCACTCGAAGACGCAGGTGACGTCGACCTCGTCCCCGGCGAGGAGTTCGCGCTTGTACTGGATGTTCGTCTCCAGGGCGACCGGGCCCACTCCCTTGCCGATCAGCCCCGCCTGGGTGATGCCGGCCGCCTGCAGTAACGCCCAGCGAGCGTGTTCCGCGTAATTGATGTACACGCTCTGGTTGAGGTGTCCCTGCACGTCGGTCTCGTATCCGCGGACGGTGACCCGGACGGAAAACGGCTCGCTCACTGTTTCCCCTTACATATCGAGAGGCATCGATCTTGGCATGCCTTCTACATGCGGCGCATGCCTTCTACACGCGGCGCGGGGAAGCCAACAGATAGCGTTTCCTGCTCCGGCGATCGGTGTGCTCGCCGACCTGCCAGCCGGCCTTCTCCAGTGTCGCCGCACAGGCGGACAGCGTCGCGTCGTCCGGCCCGTGCACGGCCACCGCCTCCGGCTGCGGGGTCGCGCGCACCCGGTAGCCGTCGGTGCCCGTCGGCCCGGCGGGAGGGTGTCCGGCCGCCTCCAGGGCCAGGGCGGCGGCCCGCACGAGATGCGTGCGCTCCCAGCCGCAGGGCCGCTCCCGGCTCCCGTCCGGGTTGGTCATCCGGCGCAGCTCCAGCAGCCCCTCCCAGGCGCTGTGGACCTCGCGGACCCGGGCGGGACCGGCCGGGGGCGGGGCCTCCTCACCGCCGACCCGCGCGGCGAACCCGCCGGTGTCCGCCGGTCGCGGGGACTCCGTCCGCGGGGATTCAGGCCGCGGGGACTCAGGTTCGGCAGCGGGATCGTCCTCCCGCATCCGATGCCCCGCCGGGGTCAGGAAGTGATCGTGCGGCGGGCGGGGGTGCCGGAAGGCCAGCCCCCGCTTCACCAGCGCCGTGAGCTGCGCCTCCGTACCCCGCAGGCGGCCCGTGACCGGGTCGGCGGCCTCGATCAGCCGCAGTTGCGCGGCGGTCGGCGGTCGGGTCACGGCGGGCCCCCTCCAAGTGCTGTCCCCGGCCTCGGAGACCGACGGAACAGCCAGTATCGCCGAGGCGTCGGACAGCTTTCCGCTAGCTTTCCGCTGTGATTGCCAACGCCCGCAGTTTCAAGCAGCGCCAGGTCCCCCGGTCCGAAGTCCTCGCCGCCGTCGGCCGGTTCCGGGACAGCCACAAGATCAAGCATGTGACCGTAGGACTCGACGAGATCGAGGACTACGAGGCCGACGTCTGGCTGGCCGACGGCGACCTGCACGTCCACGGCGACCTCGACCTGCACCAGGAGCGCGCCTACCTGCTCGTCGTGCTCGGTGACCTGGTGGTCGACGGCGGTTACGCCGACTACGACGACCCCGAGTCGTATCTGCTGGTCACGGGTGACATGAGGGCCCGCGACGTGGTGACCGCCGGCTGGCTGGAGGTCCACGGAGAGCTCCGCGCCGACCGGCTGATCGGCGACTACAACGACTGCGCCGCGTACATCGGCGGGGATGTGCACACCGGCCTCTTCTACGGCGAGGAGCACCACTTCACCGTCGGCGGCGCACTGACGGCCGCCGCGGTGATCGGCCGGCCGCGCCTGGAGATCGCGCAGCAGCCGGTCGGGCTCGAGATGGACGATCCGCGGCTTCTGGAGCACCTCGACCGCGACCTGCTGCGCGTGTACGACGACGAGGACGAGGACGGTCGCAGGGTCACCTGCGTGGACGGCATCCGGGACTTCCGCGAGGTGAAGCGCCGCGTCAAGGCCGGGCGCCCGCTCCACAGCCCCGATTAGGCCCCCATCAGGCCCCCATCAGGCCCCGAGGCTACGCCCCGGCTCCGACGTTCCACTCGGCGATCACCGGCCGCCCGTGCTCCGTGCCCAGCCTGCTCAGCGTGCCCGTCGCGAGCTGGAAGTGGGCCCCCGCCGAGGGAGCCAGCCCGAGGTACCGGGCGGTCAGCACCCGCAGGACGTGCCCGTGCGCCACGAGCACCACGTCGCCGTCGGTGTCGTCGTCGGTGTCGCCGTCGGTGGTGATCCTGGCCAGGATCCGGTCGGCCCGCGCCCCGACCTGCTCGGGCGTCTCCCCGGGATGCTCCGGCGGCCCCGGCGCGACCCCGTCGTCGAACAGGAACCAGCCGGGGCGCGTTCGCTGGATCTCGGCGGTCGTGACGCCCTCGTACGCGCCGTAGTCCCACTCGCGCAGATCGTCTTCGACGCGCGGCCGGCGCAGCCCGATGAGCTCGGCGGTCTCCCGCGCCCGCCGCAGCGGACTGACGAACGCGGCGCCGACCCGGAGCCCCCGGATCAGCGGCGCGAGCTGTTCGGCTTCCTTGCGCCCGTTCTCGGTCAGCGGGAGGTCCGTCCAGCCGGTGTGCCGCCCGGACAGCGACCACTCGGTCTCACCGTGCCGGACAAGGAGAAGATCGCCCACGTTTTTCAGCGTACGACAGGAGAGCCGACCGTTCCTGCGCTGCGGTGACCACAGGGGAGTCCCGACGGCTACCACCGATGGCTACCGCCGGTGACTACTGCCGGTACCCGCTGAGGAACCGTCCGATCCGGCCGATCGCGGTCTCCAGGTCGTCCGCGTGCGGGAGGGTGAGGATGCGGAAGTGGTCGGGGGTGGGCCAGTTGAAGCCGGTGCCCTGGACGACCTGGATCTTCTCCTGCAGCAACAGGTCCAGGACGAACTTCTCGTCGTCGTGGATCGGGTGCACCTTGGGGTCGATGCGCGGGAACGCGTAGAGCGCGCCCTTGGGTTTCACGCAGGAGACGCCCGGGATCTCGTTGAGCTTCTCCCAGGCCACCTGGCGCTGGTCGTACAGCCTGCCGCCCGGCACGGTCAGCTCGTGGATGGACTGGCGGCCGCCCAGCGCGGCCTGGATGGCGTACTGCGCGGGCGCGTTCGCGCACAGGCGCATGGAGGCCAGCATCGTGAGGCCCTCCAGGTAGTCCTTGGCGTGTTGCTTGGGACCGGTTACTACCAGCCAGCCCGAGCGGAAACCCGCTACCCGGTATGTCTTCGACAGACCGCAGAAGGTCAGCACGACCAGGTCGGGGGCGAGCGCGGCGGCCGAGTGGTGGACGGCGTCGTCGTACAGGATCTGGTCGTAGATCTCGTCGGCGAAGACCATCAGACCGTGCCGGCGGGCGAGATCGAGGATGCCCTCGACGATCTCCTTGGGGTACACCGCGCCGGTCGGGTTGTTCGGATTGATGATCACAACCGCTTTCGTGCGGTCCGTGATCTTCGACGCCATGTCGGCCAGGTCCGGATACCAGTCGGCCTGTTCGTCGCACAGGTAGTGGACCGCCTTGCCCCCGGCGAGCGTGGTGACCGCCGTCCACAGGGGGAAGTCCGGGGCCGGGATCAGGATCTCGTCGCCGTCCTCGATCAGCGCCTGGACGGCCATCGACACCAGCTCCGACACGCCGTTGCCGAGGAAGACGTCGTCCACGCTCACCTCCAGGCCCCGCTCCTGGTAGCGCTGGGCCACGGCACGGCGGGCCGAGAGGATGCCGCGCGAGTCCGTGTAACCGTGCGCCTGCGGAAGCATCCGGATCATGTCCTGGAGGATCTCCTCCGGCGCCTCGAAGCCGAACGCCGCGGGGTTGCCGGTGTTCAGGCGCAGGACGCTGTGGCCCGCCGCCTCCAGCGCGTTGGCGTGCTCGATCACCGGGCCGCGGATCTCGTAACAGACCTCGCTCAGCTTGTTCGACTGCCGGAACTCCATGCGCGCTCGCCCCTCCCGTTCGTTGTGTTGCTTGGTTTTACCAAGTTCCAGCTTGGAAAGTCCAACGACATGTCTAGACTGCGTGCCATGTCACCTCGCCGAAGCTACGACCAGTACTGTTCCGCCGCCCGCGCACTCGACACCGTCGGCGACCGCTGGACCCTGCTGATCGTCCGGGAGCTGCTCGCCGGCCCGCGCCGCTACACGGACCTGCACGCCGACCTGCCGGGGGTGAGCACGGACGTGCTCGCCTCGCGGCTGAAGGACATGGAACGGGACGGGCTGGCCACCCGACGCCGGCTGCCTCCGCCCGGCGCGGCCTACGTTTACGAACTCACCGCGCGGGGGCGGGAGTTGCTGCCGGTGCTCCAGGCGCTGGGGAAGTGGGGCGAAGCCGAGCTCGGCGAGCGGCGCCCCACCGACGCAGTCCGGGCGCACTGGTTCGCGCTGCCCCTGTTGCGTGGGCTGGAGGGCGAAGGGCTCGTCGAAGTCCGCCTGGAAGAAGGGGAGTTCCATCTCCTCGTCGGATCGGAAGGCGTTCCCGTGTACGGCGACGGACCCGCGCCCGCCGAGCCCGACGCGCGGCTGGTCCTCGACGTGGACACCTGCATGGGCGTCGCCCAGGGGAAGTTGAGCGTCCTCGACGCGGTGCGTGCCGGGCGGATCGACGTGAGCGGCGAGGGCGCACTGGCCAAGGCGCTGCGCGAGGCCTGAGACGGCGTGCCGGCGGGACGGCAGGACGGGCGGGACGGCAGGACGGATGGCAGAAGGCCCACCAGTGTGTCCTGGTGGGCCTTCTGATGGGATATCAGCCAATGCACAGCTGAGGTGTCGGCCGAGGTGGCGTCACGCGCCCGGCGGTACGTGCCTCGGGCGTCCCGTGCCGCGCGTCAGCGTGTAGCCGCCGATGCCCGCCAGCGCGGCCAGCACCGCGCCGAGGGAGGTCCACACCCAGCGGTCGGACCACCAGCCGGACGCCCAGCCGTCGTCCGGCTCGATGCTCGACAGCACGGCCGAGGCCGACGAGTCGTCCTCGGAATCCTCCGCCTGCGACGTGACGGCGATGCCCGGAACCAGCGGCTGCGCCAGCGAACCGTCGACGGCCGCGGAGCCCCCGATGTCCTTGGAGTCCACCCGCAGTTCGGCGTCGACCGGGAGCCCCAGGTCGGACGCCTTCAGGTCGAGGACCGTCAGCCGGACGTAGTACGTGCCCGGCAGCGGGTCGTCCGCCCACGGCTCCGACCAGGCGCGGACCGTGCGCAGCACACAGGCCAGTTCGACGGAGGCGGCCTGCGCTCCGGCGGTGCGCGTCTGGGCGCCGTACTGGCAGGCCTGACGGCGCCGCAGACCGTCGTACACGTCGACCTGCCAGGTCTGCGCGGTGTGGGTCTGAGGCAGCTTCACCGTCGCCTTGACGGTGGGGCGCTGGCCCGAGTCCGCCGGGAACGACCAGTACAGGTAGTCGCCCGCGGAGCCGTTCGCCGTGGCCGTCTGGCCCTGGTCGATCTCGGTCGCCGTACGGAACGACGTGCCCGCCTCGGTGGGCGCGGAGTCGTCGCCGTCGCCGGACGGGCTCGCGGACGGGGTGGAGTCGGCCGCGGCCGGTGCGACCGCCCCCGGTCCGACCGCCAGACCCAGCGCGAGCAGCGCGCCGCTCAACACACGTGAGATCCGCATCAGTTGGTCCTCCAGACCGCGATCCGCAGGCGCGACACCCAGCCCCACAGCACACCCGCGAGGAAGCCGACCAGCACCAGGACGCCGAGCAGCCACCAGCCGCGGCCGAGGCCGAAGGAGGCCACATCGCTCGCCTGGGAGGGACCGTCGACCACATCGAGGTTGAGTTCCAGCGGCATGCCAGGCGTGGTCTTCACACCGGCGGCCGCCGAGTAGGAGTTGGTCACCTGGACGCACACCGTCTCGGCGGGAGCGTCATCGTCGTCGCCCTCCGCCTTCGGGTAGCGCAGACCGGTCGAGATGACGTCGGTACGGCCGTTGCCCGCCGCCTCGCCGCGCACGATCTCGCGGCCGTGCACGGTGACGGCCCGCAGCAGCACCCCGTAGTCGGGGTTCATGGCCCGGTCCGCCGACACGCTGACCGAGGCCCGCAGTTCCTGGCCCGGCTCGACGTCGACCTTGTACCAGCGCTCCTGGCCGAACTCCTCGCGGTCGGTGTACAGACCGGACTTCAGCGTGGGCGCCGCGGCGCAGGAGGCCGCGCCCTCGGTGGCGACCGGAGTCACCACGGGGTCGGCGGCCCGGTCGACCAACTGGTTGACGCGGTCGGTGAGTTCGGCGGTGTGCTCGACCGAGGTGTAGGTGCCGCCGGTCGCCTCGGCGATACAGCTGAGCTGCTGGCGCATCTTGACGTTGGGCACCAGGCCGAGGGTGTCGATGGTCAGACCGATGCCCTTGGCCGCGATCTCACGGGCCACCTCGCACGGGTCGAGCGGAGCGCAGGTGTCCTCGCCGTCGCTGATCAGCACGATCCGCTTGGAGCCGGTGCCGCCTTCGAGGTCGTCGGCGGCCTTCAGCAGGGCGGGACCGATCGGCGTCCAGCCGGTCGGCGCCAGCGTCGCCACGGCCGTCTTCGCCTCGGTCCGGTCCAGCGGGCCGACCGGATAGAGCTGAGCGGTGTCCTTGCAGCCCGTCTTCTGGTCGTCGCCCGGGTAGTTGGCCCCCAGGGTGCGGATGCCGAGCAGGACGTTCTCCGGGGTCGCGTCGAGCACCTCGTTGAACGCCTGCTTGGCCGCGGCCATCCGCGTCCCGCCGTCCATGTCCTTGGTCCGCATCGAACCGCTGACGTCGAGGACCAAATTGACCTTGGGCGCGGTGGCGGTGGTCTCGTCGGCTACCGCCCCGGCCGGGAACGCGATCCCGGCCGTCAGCGCGGCGAGCAGAGCGCATACGCCCGCCGCCAGCCGTTGTGTTCTGATCATCGGCGGATCCTATTGATCAGAGGTGTCTCGCCACAAAACGAAGGCCGGCCCACGTACGAAACGAAGGTTTCGGCCCGCGTACCTGACGAAGGTCAGCCCGCGTCCCCGCCCAACGGGTTGGGCAGCAGCGCCCACTGGTCCCCGGGCGCCCCCGGCGACAGCCGCATCAGCGTCAGCGCCTTGGTGGGCAGCGGCTGCTCGCGCAGCGCCCCGAGGTCCGGGGTGGGCGGGACCTCCCGCAGGGCCGTCTCCAGGGCCGCTCGCAGGGCCGTACGGCTGCCGGCCGTCCCGGCGAGCGCGCCCGCCACCAGGGAGCCGAACAGCTTGCGTCGCAGCGCCGTGACGTCGTCCGTGAGGATCCGGGCGGGCAGGCCGTCGGGGAGCGCGATGCCGTGCCGGGCCAGCCGGGCCGGGCTGACGCGGATGTCGGCCAGGTCGCGGTAGACCAGCCGCAGCGGCGCGCCCGACGCCGCTAGCACGACCAGCAGGTTCTGCCCGTGCGCCTCCAACGCCACGCCCAGCTCCAGCAGTCGCAGCCCGACGGTGAGCGCCAGCCGCGCGAACTGCGCCGACCAGGCCGGGGAGCCCGGCAGTTCGGTGCCGGCGAGGGCGGCCACCGGGACGACCCGCTCGCCCGGTCCGCCGTAGACGGCGGGCGACTCGCGCAACACGGCGGCCAGATCGGGGGAGTCGGCGGTCGCCGCGCCCAGTGTCCGGGTCATGTGCAGCAGGCCGTAGGCGTGCGGCGTCAACGTCTCCGCGAACTCCGACAGGGCCGCGGACGCGACGATGGAACCGACCGAGATGTCCCGCACCGAGGACGTCAGCCGGGTGCTCAACGCCGTCTTGACATGCGGACCGTCGGTGAGGGCCAGCGTGCGCAGCGACATCAGCGGATGCGCCGTGGCCCCCTCCTCGCAGGAGCGCTTGAGCACGTGCGCCGCCTGCCACGGATGCACCGGGATCACCAGCCGCGCCCCGTCCCGCAGCTGCGCCGGCCACTCGCCCGACACCAGGCACTCGTCGGCCGGCACCGGCAGCAGACCCAGCCGCACCGACGGCCGGTGCTCGGGCCCGTAGGCCAACTGCTCGGCCACCGTGAAGCCGGGCCGCGAACGGCAGCTGGGGTGGTACGGATGCCCGTCGACGACCCGCTGCTCCCACTCCCAGTCGTGCGCCGGCCAATCCCGCGGGTCCTTCAGCGAAGTGTCGTGGGGATCCTGCCCGGCCCGCGACAGCGCCAACGAGGCGACGCTGTGGCCGAGTTCGACGGCGAGATCCGCGCCGTGCGGCACCGCCAGATCCGTCATCAACCGTGCCGGATCGTCGTAGGCCACCTCGTCCAGCCGAACCTCCGTCACATAGGCGGCGGTCGCGTACGGGTCCGCGCGCGGGCCGTGCAGACGGCGGCCGTCGCCCAGTGTGAGCAGGCTCTCGCCCTCGGGTTGCGCCCGGTGCGCGATCCAGGGCAGCGGTTCATGGACGAGGGCCCGCCACAGCCGGGTCAGCACGGCTGCCCTGGCCCCCGGCAACGCGGCCGCGAACCGGGGACCGAGAGCGGGGCGTACGGCGGCCAGTTCTCCGGCCAGCTCGGACTCGGCGCTTGAGGGACGGTGCACGGGTGGGCTCCTGGGGTACGGGTACGACGTCACGGAGGGGCGGTGACGACGGCGATACTGATCGTCTCCGCTCAGAAGAACCGTAGGGAACCAGGGAACCAGTGGATCACGTGGACCTCATCCCCCCGCCCGCCGAAGCCGCGGCCCCCGCCGAGGCCGACGCCTACGCGGCCGCGCCGCTGCTCAACTGCCTGCTCCGCGAGATCGGCGAAGAGCTGCCCCGACGGCCCGGAGCCGACGGGCGGCTCGTGTACCGGCTGCCCGGCAGCGGCCGTCTGCTGCGCGTGCGCGGCGCCCGGCGGCCGGCCGAGCCCGAGGTGGAGGCGGCGGGCGCCTGGTGCCGGCTCGGCCACGAGGAACTCGTCGAACTGGTTGCCGAGGAACTGCGCCGGCACACCGGACTGTCCAACCACGAACTGCCCGCCGAGATGATCGACAGCAGGGACGCGGTGGCCGCGCTGCTCACCGCACGCGCGCGTGCCACCCCGCCCGCCGACCCCTACCTGCGCTCCGAGCAGTGCCTGATCACCGGCCACCCCCACCACCCCGCCCCCAAGGCGCGCGGCGGCGGCCCGCACGCCGGCTGGCTGCCCTACGCCCCGGAGGCGTACGCCCGCTTCCCGCTCGTCGTGCTGGGCGTGCGCGAGGACAGCGTCGTCGAGGAGGGCGACACCTCCGCGCTGGACGCCCTCGGCGCGGCCCCGCCCGGCTACCGGCTGCTGCCCGCCCACCCCTGGCAGCTCGACCTCGTGGACCTCACCCGGGCCTTCGCCGACGGCCGTCTGGTCCGGCTCGGCACGACCGACTTCGACGCCTGGCCCACGGCCGCCGTGCGCACGCTGTACGCGCCCGAGCGGGACCTGTGCCTGAAGTTCAGCCTCGACGTCCGCATCACCAACGACATCCGCCGGCTGTGGCGGCACGACCTGCTGGGACTGCGCCGCACCGACGCGGCGGCGGCCCGCGCCTTCGAGGCGATCGACGGCCCGGCGGCCTGGCTGAGCGACCGCGGCTACCGCACCGCCGACTTCGCCTTCGAGGAACTCGCCGTCCTCGTTCGCGACGGTCTCGACGGCCATCTGCTGCCCGGTGCGACCCCGCTGCTCGCCGCGGGCCTCGTGGAGGGCTTCGAGGGCAGCCCGCTGGCCGCCGCGCCGGACCCGGCGGCCTGGTGGGAGGCGTACCTGGCCGTCGTCGTCCCGCCGGCGCTGGCGGCCTTCGCCGACCACGGCGTCGTCCTGGAGGCGCATCTGCAGAACACCCTGGTCGCCGTCGACGCCGAGGGCACCCCCGTGCAGGCCCTGTTCCGGGACGCCGAGGGCGTGAAACTGCTCGCGGACGTGGAGCGGCCGGCCGGCTGGGAGCGGCTGGTGTACTGCCTGGTCGTGAACCATCTGTGGGAAGTCGCCGCGGCCCTCGCCGAGCGGCGCCCCGGTCTCGACCCCTGGCCCGCCGTACGCCGCGAACTGGCCCGCCACGACCTTCCCGAGGCCGCCGCCCTGCTCACCGCGCCCACCCTGCCCGGCAAGACCAACCTGCTGCTGCGCTGGACGGGCGCGGACGGCGCCGACGCCCGCTACCTGCCGCTGCCGAACCCGCTGGTCGGCACATGATCTGAACTACGCTGGCCGATGTGCTGCGCGATGTGACTGCTGTTCGATACGTGAACCCGCTGAGGTCCGGCGGCTCCGTCCCCGGAGTCGTCGAGGCCGACGACCTGGGCACCTACGTCGTGAAGTTCACCGGCTCCGCGCAGGGCCGCAAGGCGCTGGTCGCCGAGGTGATCGTCGGCGAGCTGGCGCGCGCCCTCGGGCTGCGCTTCCCCGAACTGGTCCTGGTGCACTTCGACCCGGCGATCGCCGACGGCGAGCCCCACCAGGAGGTGCGGGAACTGCACGGCGCCAGCGCGGGCCTCAACCTCGGCATGGACCATCTGCCGGGCGCGCAGGACTTCACCCCGGAGATCGCGAAGTCCTTCCCCGTGGACCCGCTGGAGGCCGGCCGGATCGTCTGGCTCGACGCGCTGACCGTCAACGTCGACCGCACGGTCCACAGCTCCAACCTGATGATCTGGCCCACCCTCGGGATCGCGCCCCCGCGGCTGTGGCTCATCGACCACGGCGCGGCCCTCGTCTTCCACCACCGCTGGGACGGCGCCGACCCCGAGAAGGCGTACGACTTCCGCCACCACGCCCTCGGCCACTACGCCCCGGACGTCCGGGCCGCCGACGCCGAGCTGGCCCCCCGGGTGACCGAGGAGCTGCTGCGCGCGATCGTGGCGGAGGTGCCGGACGCGTGGCTCACGGACGAGGAGGGGCTCGGCGCCCCGGACGTCGTCCGAGAGGCGTACGTGGAGTACCTCCACGCGCGCGTGAGCGCCTCCGCGGCCTGGCTGCCCACCGACTTCCCCACCCGGGAGGAACTCGCCGCCGAGGAGGCCCTCAGGGCGGCGAGGACTCAGCAGGGCCGGCCGAAGTGGCTGAAGCAGGTCCCCGACCTGCACGGCAAACCGGCGGCGGAACAGGATTGGTCGGTGCATCTCGGATGACCCAGATCGTGCAGATCGAGTACTGCACCCAGTGCCGTTGGCTGCCCCGCGCGGCCTGGCTGGCGCAGGAGCTGCTCACCACCTTCGAGACCGAGCTGACCGAGCTGTCGCTCAAGCCCGGCACCGGAGGCGTCTTCGTCGTCCGCGTGAACGACGAGGTGGTGTGGGACCGCCGCGAGCAGGGCTTCCCGGAGCCGACGGCGGTGAAGAGGCTCGTACGCGACCGAGTGGCCCCGGGGAAGTCCCTGGGCCACTCGGACAAGCCTGCGCAGGACGGCGTCAGCCCCTGAGCCTCAGCTCTGGAGTCCCGCCCCCGAGCCTCAGCCCTTGAGCTGCTCGTACGCGGGCAGGGTGAGGAAGTCCGCGTAGTCCTCGTCGAGGGAGACCGTCAGCAGCAGGTCGTGGGCCTGCTGCCAGTGGCCGGACGCGAAGGCCTCCGCGCCGATCTCCGCGCGGATCGCGGCCAGTTCCTCGGCGGCGACCTTCCGGGCCAGCTCGGGCGTGGCCTTCTCGCCGTTCTCGAACTCGACGCCCGCGTTGATCCACTGCCAGATCTGCGAACGGGAGATCTCCGCGGTGGCCGCGTCCTCCATGAGGTTGAAGATGGCGACCGCGCCCAGGCCGCGCAGCCAGGCCTCGATGTAACGGATGCCCACCTGGACGGCGTTGACCAGACCCGGGTACGTCGGCACGGCCTTCAGCGAGTCGACGGCGATCAGGTCGGCCGCCTCGACGTGGACGTCCTCGCGCAGCCGGTCCTTCTGGTTCGGCTTGTCGCCGAGGACCTTGTCGAAGGACTCCATGGCGATCGGGACCAGGTCGGGGTGGGCGACCCAGGAGCCGTCGAAGCCGTCGCCCGCCTCACGGTCCTTGTCCGCGCGCACCTTCTCGAAGGCGACCTTGTTGACCTCCGCGTCCCGGCGGGAGGGGATGAAGGCCGCCATGCCGCCGATGGCGTG
Source organism: Streptomyces sp. NPDC002623 (assembly GCF_053592635.1). Taxonomy (NCBI): domain Bacteria; kingdom Bacillati; phylum Actinomycetota; class Actinomycetes; order Kitasatosporales; family Streptomycetaceae; genus Streptomyces; species Streptomyces sp. NPDC002623. The sequence goes on from NZ_JBSFWB010000001.1 coordinate 603,943, forward strand.
CGCGCCGCGCTTGTGGCAGGTGCGGACCAGGAGTTCGGTGTACGCCCGCATGAACGGGGCGGTCATCGTCACCAGGTTGCGGTCCGGCAGGACGAACCTGGCGCCGCCGTCACGGAAGTTCTTGACGATGGAGAACAGGTAGTCCCAACGGCCCGCGTTCAACCCCGAGGCGTGGTCGCGCAGTTCGTAGAGGATCTCCTCCATCTCGTACGCGGCCGTGATCGTCTCGATGAGCACGGTGGCGCGGACCGTGCCCTGCGGGATGCCGACGTAGGTCTGCGCGAAGACGAAGACCTCGTTCCAGAGCCGGGCCTCCAGGTGCGACTCCGTCTTCGGCAGGTAGAAGTACGGGCCCTTGCCGAGGTCGAGCAGGCGCCGGGCGTTGTGGAAGAAGTACAGGCCGAAGTCGACGAGGGCGCCGGGGACCTGGGTGCCGTCGGGGGCGACCAGGTGACGCTCGTTCAGATGCCAGCCGCGCGGGCGCATGACGACCGTGGCGAGCTCGCCGGCGTCCTTCAGCGCGTACGACTTCCCGGACCCCGGGTCGGTGAAGTCGATGTTCCGGGTGTAGGCGTCCGCCAGGTTGAGCTGCCCCAGGACGACGTTCTCCCAGGTCGGCGCCGAGGCGTCCTCGAAGTCCGCGAGCCAGACCTTGGCGCCCGAGTTGAGGGCGTTGATCGTCATCTTGCGGTCGGTCGGGCCGGTGATCTCGACCCGGCGGTCGTCCAGGGCCGCGGGGGAGGGGGCCACCTTCCAGGAGTCGTCCGCGCGGATCGCGGCGGTCTCCGGGAGGAAGTCGAGCGTGGAGGTGCGGGCGATCTCGGCGCGGCGCTCCGCCCGGCGGGCGAGGAGCTCGTCACGGCGCGGGGTGAACCGCCGGTGCAGCTCGGCCACGAAGGCGAGCGCCGCCTCGGTGAGGACCTCCTCCTGCCGCGGCAGGGGCTCGGCGTCGACGATGGCCAGCGGGGACGGCGCTGGTGCGGACATGAGCGGTCACTTCCTTCAGCGAGCGTGGCACCGGGTGCCCTTCTGATCAATGGATACTAGTTTCCTCATCGTGGAAGTTCAATGGTTTGTTGACGTCAAGATTCCTGCGGGCCCGCGCTGGAACCACTGGATCCTGTGGGTCCTTTGGATCCAGTGGGTCCAGTGGGTCCAGTGGGTCCAGTGGGTCCAGTGGGTCCAGTGGGACAGGTGGGACCGGTGAGGCGGCCAAGATCCTCGGGGGTGTCGATGTCGTACGGCTCGGCCACGTCCCCGCACTCCACGAGCGTGACGGTCGCCGCGTGCTCCTTGAGGTAGGCGCGCGCACCCCGGTCCCCGCTCGCGCTCGCCGCGACGCCCGCCCAGTGGGCCGACCCGAACAGCACGGGATGGCCGCGCAGACCGTCGTAGGCCGCCGCCGCGAGCGAGTGTTCGTCCTCGAACGCGGCGAGCACCCGGGCCACGGCCCGCGGGCCGATGCCCGGCTGGTCGACGAGCGAGACCAGCGCGGCCCGCGCTCCCGACCCGGCGAGCGAGCCGAGGCCGACGCGCAGCGAGGCGCCCATGCCCTGCTCCCACTCCGCGTTCTCCACGACCACGCACCCCGCCAGCCGCGCCCGCTCCCGTACGGCGTCGGCGGCGGCCCCCAGCACCACGTGCACGCGCGTGCAGCCCGCCGCCCGCAGCACCCCCACCGCGTGCTCCACGAGCGGCCGCCCCCGGTGTTCGAGCAGCGCCTTGGGCCGCCCGCCGAGCCGCCGGCCCCCGCCCGCCGCGAGGAGCAGGCCGACGACCGAGCCTTCGGCGTCCTCGGCGTCCTCGGCGTCCTCGGGTTCCTCGGCATCCTCGGGTTCCTCGGTGGCGACGGCGGCCCGGTCCTCGTATTGCGTCATGCGTCCTGCATACCCGACCCGGGGCTGAATTTCCGTCCGCGCAGTGGCGGATCCGGCATCGGGTGGCGTTAACTGACCCGCGCGTCCTTCGGTGCCCGACCAGCGCCACGGGGACGCGGGGTGGGAACACGCGCGCGTACTCGCACGCGCGCGGGTGCGTGCCAGGGGGGAGCCGTGTTGCGAAGCTTGGGGCAGAGGGCGCAGAGGGCAGTGACCGGCAGCGACGAGGATCCGAGGGTGGCGGAGCTGAGGACCGCGGTGTCCCGGCTGCGCCGCGAACTCGCCGCGCACCCGGCCGAGTTCCCGGACCGGGTCGTCGCCGAGGACGAACTCGCCGCGCTCGCCGCGATGGCCGCGCACGGCATCCCGGAGATTCCCCGGTTACGCCGGTCGCTGTTGCTGATCGCGGGGGCGATCGGCTCCATGAGCGCCCTGTCCCGCGGACTGTCGGAAGTGCGCAGCGCGGTGGAGCTGTTCGGCGAGTCACCGCGCCGCTGAGTCGTGGGGCGGTGACTCGCCGACAGTCGACGTGGGCTCAGATGTCGCAGGCCAGCTCGTAGGCGCCGCTCTGCACGTCGTTGCACAGGGCTCGGCAGGCGGCGAGCCGCGCGGCGAACTCGGGCGAGGCCTGCCAGGCGCGCATCGATTCGACGTCCTGCCAGGCGGCGAAGGACTTGAAGGAGTTGGGTTCCGTGAGGTCGCGGATCAGGCGAGCCCCGATGAAGCCCTCGTTGGACTCCTTGGTCCAGGTGAGGAACTCCCGCCAGCTCTCGATGAATTCATCGCCCTGGCCCAGCTTGACCTGCCAGTTTCCCGAGGACCAGTACTTGCTGTCCTGAAGCATGGCGCACACCTCGCTTCTCTCGCGGATGACCCCCGTCCCAGGCTAACCGCCACCTGTTCACGCCGCTCTCGGACAGCCTCCGGGCCGCCCGTGCACCGGTCCTACACCGTCGGTCCCGAGCTGGTCAGCGCCTCCGACAGCTCCACCGCCACCTGTTGGAGCACGGGCACGATCCGCTCCGTGGCCGACTCCGTGACGCGGCCCGCCGGGCCGGAGATGGAGATGGCCGCAGCGGTGGGGGAGTCGGGCACCGACACCGCCAGACAGCGGACGCCGATCTCCTGCTCGTTGTCGTCGACCGCGTACCCGGCGCGGCGCACCTCGGCGAGCGCGGCGAGGAAGCCGTCGGCCGTGGTGATCGTCTTCTCGGTGGCGGCGGGCATGCCGGTGCGGCCCAGCAGGGCGCGCACCTCGGCGTCCGGGAAGCCCGCGAGCAGAGCCTTGCCGACGCCCGTGGAGTGCGGCAGGACCCGGCGGCCGACCTCGGTGAACATCCGCATCGAGTGCTTGGACGGCACCTGCGCCACGTACACGATCTCGTCGCCGTCGAGCAGCGCCATGTTCGCCGTCTCGCCGGTCTCCTCGACCAGCCGGGCCAGGTAGGGGCGGGCCCAGGTGCCCAGCAGCCGGGAGGCGGACTCGCCGAGCCGGATCAGCCGCGGGCCGAGCGCATAGCGGCGGTTGGTCTGCTGGCGGACGTAACCGCAGGCCACCAGGGTGCGCATCAGGCGGTGGATGGTGGGCAGCGGCAGCCCGCTGCTGGCGGACAGCTCGCTCAGGCCCACCTCGCCGCCCGCGTCCGCCATCCGTTCGAGCAGATCGAAGGCGCGCTCGAGGGACTGGACCCCTCCGCCGGCGGACTTGGCGGAGTCGGTGGTGCTGGCGCTGGACGTCGGCACGGCGCGTTCCTCTCGAAACTGGCGGTACGAATCTGACGGTTCGAAACTGGCGGGAGGGGCTGAAGCCTACCCGGCGGTCGGTTGACTCCTCGCTTGTGCATAGCTACGTTCTGCTTGTCGGAATACTAATTCCGCCTTGTGGAAACGTCCAGGGTGCCGAAGGCGGGCATTCTGTGGACAGGTGTGCCCTTGACGGTGTGGGGGCGGGAGTGAAGACTCCTTCAACGGAATGTTGAACAGAGAGGGGTCCGGGTGTCCGACGCTGAAGCTGACCTGGTGCTGCGCTCGACGCGGGTCATCACTCCCGAAGGGACGCGTCCCGCGGCGGTCGCGGTCGCCGGCGGCACGATCACGGCCGTCCTGCCCCACGACGCCCCCCTGCCCGAGGGCGCCCGACTGGAGGACTTCGGCGACGACGTCCTGCTGCCCGGGCTCGTCGACACCCACGTGCATGTCAACGACCCCGGCCGTACGCACTGGGAGGGCTTCTGGACCGCCACCCGCGCGGCGGCGGCCGGCGGCATCACCACCCTCGTCGACATGCCCCTGAACTCCCTGCCGCCGACCACGACGGTCGACAACCTCCGCGTCAAGCGGGAGGTCGCCGTCGACAAGGCGCACATCGACGTCGGCTTCTGGGGCGGCGCCCTGCCCGACAACGTCAAGGACCTGCGGCCGCTGCACGACGCCGGCGTCTTCGGCTTCAAGGCGTTCCTCTCCCCGTCGGGCGTGGACGAGTTCCCGCACCTCGACAGGGACGGCCTGGCCCGGTCCCTGGCCGAGATCGCCGCGTTCGACGGCCTGCTGATCGTGCACGCCGAGGACCCACGCCACCTGGAGGCGGCCCCGCAGACGGGCGGCCCCAGGTACGCCGACTTCCTCGCCAGCCGCCCGCGCGACGCCGAGGACACGGCCATCGCGGGCCTCATCGCCCAGGCGAAGCGCCTCCACGCGCGCGTGCACGTGCTGCACCTCTCGTCGAGCGACGCGCTGCCGCTGATCGCCGCCGCCAAGGCGGAGGGCGTCCGCATCACGGTCGAGACGTGCCCGCACTACCTGACCCTCACCGCCGAGGAGGTCCCGGACGGCGCCAGCGAGTTCAAGTGCTGCCCGCCCATCCGCGAGTCCGCCAACCAGGACCTGCTGTGGCAGGCCCTGGCGGACGGCACCGTGGACTGTGTCGTCACCGACCACTCGCCGTCCACGGCCGACCTGAAGACGGACGACTTCGCGACCGCGTGGGGCGGCATCTCGGGGCTCCAGCTCGGCCTGGCGGCGGTGTGGACCGAGGCGCGCAGACGCGGTCACGGCCTGGAGGACGTCGTGCGGTGGATGTCGGCCCGGACGGCCGCGCTGGCGGGCCTGGCGCAGAAGGGCGCGATCGAAGCGGGCCGCGACGCCGACTTCGCCGTCCTCGCCCCCGACGAGACCTTCACCGTCGACCCGGCCGCCCTCCAGCACCGCAACCCCGTCACGGCCTACGCCGGCAAGACCCTGTACGGCGTCGTGAGGTCCACCTGGCTGCGCGGCGAACGCATCGTCGCGGACGGCGAGTTCACCGAGCCGAAGGGGCGACTCCTCACCCGCACCCCCTGACCCACCCCGCACCCGCACCGCACCGGCATCCGCACCGGCCGACCACCGAAAGGCAGACCTGATCACCGTGACGGCGATACAGAGCTTCACCGGCGACGCGAACCCCTACGGCGGCGGCGACCCGTACGCGGACCACCGCACCGCCGACTTCCCCTTCACGCACCACGCCAACCTCGCCGACCGGCAGCTCGGCGCGGCGGTCGTCGCCGCCAACGACGAGTTCTTCGCGCAGCGCGAGAACCTGCTGCTCCCGCACCCGGCCGAGTTCGACCCGGAGCGCTTCGGGCACAAGGGCAAGATCATGGACGGCTGGGAGACGCGTCGTCGCCGGGGCGCCTCCGCCGACCGTCCGTGGCCGACCGCCGAGGACCACGACTGGGCGCTGGTCCGGCTCGGCGCACCCGGCGTGATCCGGGGCATCGTCGTCGACACGGCCCACTTCCGCGGCAACTACCCGCAGGCCGTGTCCGTCGAGGGCACGTCGGTGCCGGGCTCGCCGTCCCCCGAGGAACTCCTCGGCGACGACGTGAAGTGGACGACGCTCGTCCCGCGCACGCCGGTCGGCGGCCACGCGGCGAACGGTTTCTCCGTGTCGGTGGAACAGCGCTTCACCCACCTGCGGGTCAACCAGCACCCCGACGGCGGCATCGCGCGGCTGCGCGTCTACGGCGAGGTCGTCCCGGACCCGGAGTGGCTGGCCGTGCTGGGCGCCTTCGACGTCGTCGCCCTGGAGAACGGCGGCCGGGCCGAGGACGCGTCGAACCTCTTCTACTCCCCGGCGTCGAACACCATCCAGCCGGGCCGCTCCCGCAAGATGGACGACGGCTGGGAGACCCGCCGCCGCCGTGACACCGGCAACGACTGGATCCGCTACCGGCTGGTCGCCCAGGCGCAGATCCGCGCGCTGGAGATCGACACCGCGTACCTGAAGGGCAACAGCGCCGGCTGGGCCTCGGTGTCGGTCAAGGACGGCGAGAGCGGCGAGTGGACGGAGATCCTGCCGCGCACCCGCCTCCAGCCCGACACCAACCACCGCTTCGTCCTGCCGACCCCGGCCGTCGGCACGCACGCGCGCGTGGACATCTACCCCGACGGCGGCATCTCCCGCCTGCGCCTGTTCGGCTCCCTCACGGACGCGGGCGCCGCGGCCCTGACCGCCCGTCACCAGGAACTGGGCGGCTGATCCGGCCCGCGCCGCCGTGAACACCCCGGCGCGGACGGGGTGTTCACGGGGCTGACGGGGTGTTGACGGGGCGGGCGAGAGGGCGTCGCATCACGACTTCGGTCACCCGTACCGGGTGGGCGAGAGTCACCCGCACCGGGTGCGGGGGCGTTCGCACCGGGTGCAGGAGGCGCTCGCCCGACGCTCACGCCGCGTGTCCGCCGTCCACGGCGAACTCGGCGCCCGTGACGTAGCCGGCCGCCGCGAGATGCGCGACCGCCGCGGCCACCTCCTCCGCCCGCCCGAAGCGGCCGAGCGCGGTCATCGTCGCCTGGGCGGCCGCGTACGGGCCGTCCGCCGGGTTCATGTCCGTGTCGACCGGGCCCGGGTGGACGAGGTTCGCGGTGATCCCGCGCGGACCCAGCTCCCTGGCGAGCGCCTTGGTCAGTCCCACCAGGGCCGACTTGCTCATCGCGTACAGCGTGCCGCCCGGGCCGGGCACCCGCTGCGTCATGCAGCTGCCGATCGTGATGATCCGGCCGCCGCTCGTCATCCGCCCGGCGGCCGCCTGCGAGGCCAGGAACACCCCGCGCACGTTCACCGCCAGCACCCGGTCGACCTCGGCGAGGTCGAGCTGCTCCAGCGGGCCGAGGACACCGACGCCCACGTTGTTCACCAGCACGTCCAGACCGCCCAGCGCCTCCGCCGCCCGGTCCACCGCCCCGGCCGCCGCCGCCGGGTCCGCCGAGTCCGCGCGCAGGGCCACCGCCCGCCGCCCCAGGCCCGCCACGGCCCGCACGACCTCCTCGGCCGCCTCCTCGCCGTTCAGGTACGTCACCGCCACATCCGCGCCCTCCTGGGCGAGCCGCAGGGCCGTGGCCGCCCCGATCCCGCGACTGCCGCCGGTGACGAGGGCCGCCCTGCCGTGCAGGGTTCCGTGTGTCGTGCTCATCGCGTATGTCGTCGTCATGTCTCCATCCCAGCCGTCGGGGCCCTGCGCCGCTGGCGGCGAACGGACATCGAGATCGCCCGGGCCGGCTCCGACCTCGACGGCCGGCCCCGCCATGGCCCGTACGAACTCCCGGACAGCGGGTAGCCGGAGGTTAACTTCCCGAAAATTCATCGGACTTGACGGGAAAATCCTCGGAGTTGTCATTGACATGCCACGGTCTACGCGCGTCATCATGTCGGCATGAGATTCCCCCCACGAATCACCCGCATCGGAGCGTCGGCGGCCGTCCTGACCGCCCTGCTCGTCGGCGGCACCGTCTCCGCCACGACGGCGCACGCCGCGGTCGGCAGCATCTGCTACGGCAGCCTGCCGTCCCAGGCGTACGACACCCTCGAACTGATCGAGGAGGGCGGACCCTTCCCGTACTCGCAGGACGGGGCCGTCTTCCAGAACCGCGAGGGCGTGCTGCCCAGTCAGTCGACCGGCTACTACCACGAGTACACGGTGAAGACCCCCGGGTCGTCGACGCGCGGAGCGCGCCGCATCGTGACCGGGAAGAAGACCGACGAGGACTACTACACGGCGGACCACTACGTCACGTTCAAGCTGATCAACTACGGCTGCTGAGCCGGCACACGATCAGCTGTCGAACGTCGAGGATCGGTGCGACGGGACCGGAGGTCCGGCTGACCCCACTCAGCCCGACCTCCGGCTCTCCGCGGCGGCGAACAGGGCGAACGCCAGCACGATGAGCGCGGCGCTCGCGTACACCTCGTAGCCGTCGAGGAAGCCGAGCCGCTGCACGAGACCCACGTGCCAGTCGGTGAACTCGTGCAGCAGGCCCAGGACGCCCTGCGCCAGGGCGAGAAATCCGAGTACTCCCAGCAGTTCCTTCATGTCCGAGACCCTCGCCCCGCGGACCCCCCTCGCGCCATCGGCCGCGGGGCGAGACATGTCCGACGCAAGGCCCCGTCCCGCCGGCCCGGCCGCGCCGAAAGTAGCGGGCGCCGCGACTTCGGTCGATCGTCGCCTCCCTTCGGTAGGGATCCGGGCCACGAGGAGGTGCCGCGGGCCCGCACTGCGTAGATTTGTCGACCATGAGGGCAGACGACGACACGGCGCCGACGGCGGCCGGAATCACCGGACGCCGATGGCTGCTGCCGTCCGCCGTGGTCGCGGAGCTGGCCCCGGACCCCGAGCGCCCCGGCCGGCCGCAGCGGCGCACCGCCCGCGACTGGGTCGTCGACTTCTGCTGCTTCCTCATCGCCGTCGGCGTCGGCCTGGCCGTCGCGGACGCGTTCCCCGGCGACGCGGACCTCTCGCCCGCCTTCGCCGTGACCGACCAGCTCCTGGGCGTCCTCGCCTGCGCGGCGGTCTGGCTGCGCCGCCGGTGGCCCCTCGCCCTGGCGGTCGCCCTGGTCCCGCTCGGCTTCCTGTCGACCACCTCGGCCGGCGCCTGCACGGTCGCCCTCTTCACCCTCGCCGTGCACCGGCCGCTGCGCTACGTGGCCTGGGTGGGCGGCGCCCAGCTCGCCCTGCTCCCGCTGCTGGCCTGGGTCCGCCCGGACCCCACCCTGGCGTACGGGCCGTCGGTGGCGTGGAGCGTGCTGTTCATCGTCACGGCCATCGGCTGGGGCATGTTCGTGCGCTCCAAACGCCAGCTGATGCTGAGCCTGCGCGACCGCGCCCGGCGCGCCGAGACGGAGGCCCGACTGCGCGCCGAGCAGGCGCAGCGACTGGCCCGCGAGTCCATCGCCCGGGAGATGCACGACGTGCTCGCCCACCGGCTCACCCTGCTCAGCGTGCACGCGGGCGCCCTGGAGTTCCGTCCCGACGCGCCCCGCGAGGAGATCGTGCGGGCGGCCGGGGTCATCCGGGAGAGCGCCCACGAGGCCCTCCAGGACCTGCGGGAGATCATCGGGGTCCTGCGGGCCGGCGAACCCGACGACGCGGGCCGCCCGCAGCCGACGCTGGCCGCCCTGGACACACTGGTCGCCGAGTCCCGGGAGGCCGGCATGAAGGTGACCCTCGACCAGCGCGTCACGGACGCCGACGCCGTCCCCGCCTCCGTCGGCCGCACCGCCTTCCGCATCGTCCAGGAGTGCCTCACCAACGCCCGCAAGCACGCCCCGGGCGCGGAGGCCGCCGTCACCGTGTCCGGCGGGCGGGGCGAGGGCCTCGCCGTGACCGTGCGCAACCCGGCCCCCGAGGGCGACGTGCCGGCCGTCCCCGGCTCCGGCCAGGGCCTCATCGGCCTGACCGAACGGGCGACGCTCGCCGGGGGACGCCTCACGCACGGGGCCTGCGAGGACGGCGGGTTCGAGGTACGGGCCTGGCTGCCGTGGGCGTGAGCGCAGCCCGTCCCTCCGACCGCCGGCGCGGTCACCGGGTGCGTCCGCGCCGCCCGCATCCGCGCAACTCGCCTGCCGCAACCGTGATTACGTAAGACCCATGACTGCGATCAGACTCCTCCTCGTCGACGACGATCCCCTGGTGCGGGCCGGTCTGACGTTCATGATGGGCGGCGCCGACGACATCGAGATCGTCGGTGAGGCCGCCGACGGCGGCGAGGTGGAGGGGCTCGTGGAGCGCACCCGCCCCGATGTCGTCCTGATGGACATCCGGATGCCGTCCGTGGACGGACTCACCGCCACCCGACGGCTGCGGGAGCGCGAGGACGCCCCGCAGGTCGTGGTGCTCACCACCTTCCACGCCGACGAACAGGTGCTGCGGGCGCTGCGCGCGGGCGCCGCCGGGTTCGTCCTCAAGGACACCCCGCCGGCCGAGATCCTCGACGCCGTGCGCCGGGTGGCGGCCGGCGACCCCGTCCTGTCGCCCGCGGTCACCCGGCAGTTGATGGACCATGCGGCCGGCACGGCCGCCGACACCCGGCGCGCCCACGCGCGCGTGCGGCTCGCGGTGCTCGGCGAGCGCGAACGCGAGGTGGCCGTCGCGGTCGGCCGGGGACTGTCCAACGCGGACGTCGCCGCCGAACTGTTCATGAGCGTCGCCACCGTGAAGGCCCATGTCTCCCGGGTCCTGGCCAAGCTCGACCTGAACAACCGGGTCCAGATCGCCCTCCTGGCCTACGACGCGGGCCTCCTGGAGCAAGGCGAGCACGGCGGGCACTAGACGGACGGCCCGCACGTTGTGGGGGTGGCATGTTCCGCGGACGACGTGAGGGGGAGCGGCATGGTCGAGACGGTCGACCTGGGCGAGTTCGGCGACGACTTCCGCAGGAACCCGCACCCGGTCTACGCCCGGCTGCGCGAGCGCGGTCCGGTGCACCGGGTGCGGCTGCCCGACGAGGACCACGTGACCTGGCTCGTCGTGGGCCATGCGGAGGCGCGCGCGGCGCTCGCCGACCCCCGGCTGGCCAAGGACACCTCGCGGACGGGCCGTACGTTCCCCGACGATCGGCCGATCGGCAGACACCTGCTGGTCTCCGACCCGCCGCAGCACACACGTCTGCGCTCGCTGGTCTCCCGGGCCTTCACCGTGCGCCGCGTGGAGGAACTGCGGCCGAGGATCCAGGAGATCACCGACGACCTGCTCGACGCGATGCTTCCGCACGGCCGCGCCGACCTCGTGGAGTCGCTCGCCTACCCCCTGCCCCTCACCGTCATCTGCGAGCTCCTCGGCGTTCCCGAGCTGGACCGCACGGAGTTCCGCAAGCTGTCGAGCGAGGCCGTCGCGCCCACGAGCGCACAGGCCGAGCACGACGCGTTCGCGCGGCTCGGCGAGTACCTGACCGAGCTGATCGAGGACAAGCGGTGCGCCGGACCGAGCGGCGACCTGCTGAGCGACCTGATCCGCACCACCGCGCAGGACGGCGACCGGCTCTCGCCCGGGGAGCTGCGCGGCATGGCGTTCGTCCTCCTCATCGCCGGCCACGAGACGACCGTCAACCTGATCACCAACGCGGTGCACGCCCTGCTCACCCACCCGGACCAACTCGCCGCCCTGCGCGCCGACATGACCCTGCTGGACGGCGCGGTCGAGGAGACCCTGCGCTACGAGGGGCCGGTGGAGAACGCCACGTACCGGTTCGCCGCCGAGCCGCTGGAGATCGCCGGCGTGCCCGTCGCGCCGGGCGAGGCGGTGATGATCGGCCTGACCGCCGCCGGCCGGGACGCGGAGCGCTTTCCGGCTCCCGACGGCTTCGACATCCGCCGCGACGACCGCGGCCACCTCGCCTTCGGCCACGGTGTCCACTACTGCCTGGGGGCCCCGCTGGCCCGCCTGGAAGCCCGCACGGCGATACGTTCCCTCCTCGAGCGCGCCCCGTCCCTGGCGCTCGACGGACCGCCCGGCGAATGGATCCCCGGCATGCTGATACGCGGAATGCGCAGCCTGCCGCTCCGCTGGACGCGGAGCGGCGACTCCCGGTCCTGAGCCACCGGTCCTGAGCCACCGGGGGCGCGGGGCACCGGTGGCGTGGGGCGCCGGCGCGCCCGTGCTCAGCCCGCCTCCGAGGTCTCCGGGATCTCGGCGAGCCACACCGCTCTGCGCTCCCGCCGGGAGACCTCGCAGGCCTCGGCGATCCGCAGGGCCTGGAGGGCCTCGCGGCCGTCGCAGGGGTTGGCCCGCTTGCCGCGGACGACGTCCACGAAGGCGTTCAGCTCCGCCTGGTAGGAGGGCTCGAAGCGTTCCAGGAACCCGGACCAGGGCTTGTCCGCGGCGGGCGGCCCGGTGGGTTCGGTGGACGCGATCGGTGTGCGGTCGTCCAGACCGACGACGATCTGGTCGAGTTCCCCGGCCAGCTCCATGCGGACGTCGTAGCCCGCGCCGTTCAGCCGGGTCGCCGTCGCCGTGGCGAGGGTGCCGTCGTCGAGGGTGAGGACGGCGGCGGCCGTGTCCACGTCACCCGCCTCGCGGAACATCGCCGGTCCGGCGGCGGACCCGGTGGCGTACACGTCCGCCACCTCGCGCCCGGTCACCCAGCGCAGACAGTCGAAGTCGTGGATGAGGGCGTCCCGGTAGATCCCGCCGGACACCGGCAGCCACGAGGCCGGCGGCGGCGACTCGTCGGACGTCAGCGCCCGCACCGTGTGCAGCCGTCCGAGCCGCCCGGAACGCACCGCCTCCCGGGCCCCTGCGTACCCCGGGTCGAAGCGGCGCTGGAAGCCCATCTGAAGGATCGTTCCGGCGGTCTCGACCTCGGCGATCGCCTGTAAGGTCCCCGCCAGATCCAGGGCGATCGGCTTCTCGCAGAAGACCGGCAGCCCCGAGCGTGCCGCCCGGCCGATCAGTTCGGCGTGGGCCGAGGTCGCCGTCGTGATCACCACGGCGTCCACGCCCCAGCGGAAGATCTCGTCCACCCCTGGGGCGGCCGTCTCGCCCAGCCGGTACGCGAGCTCCTGAGCCCGCGCGTGGTCCGCGTCCGTCAGGATCAGGGATCCGACCTCGCGGTGACGGCTGAGTGTGTTCGCATGAATGGTGCCTATGCGGCCCGTCCCGATGACCCCGATGCGCATGGAATCAAAGTGACCTCGCAGGCAGTGCCCTGTCAATGCGTATGTCCGGACAACCGAACCACACAACTTCCCGTCAACCGGTCACGGAGCTACGCTCGGCCCGTGCCGAAACCAGGAGTGGACCCGACTGTGCAGCTCGAACTACGTGTGGACCGAAGCTCTCCGGTGCCGTTGTACTTCCAGCTGGCCCAGCAGCTGGAGGCCGCGATCGAGCACGGCTCGCTCACCCCGGGCAGCCTGCTCGGCAACGAGATCGAGCTGGCCGCACGGCTCGGCCTGTCCCGGCCGACCGTCCGCCAGGCGATCCAGTCGCTCGTAGACAAGGGCCTGCTGGTGCGTCGCCGGGGCGTCGGCACGCAGGTCGTCCACAGCCAGGTCAAGCGCCCCCTGGAGCTCAGCAGCCTCTACGACGACCTGGAGGCGGCCGGGCAGCGTCCGGCGACCACGGTCCTGGTCAACACCATGGTCCCCGCGTCCGCCGAGGTCGCGGCCGCGCTCGCGGTGGCCGAGGGCAGCGACGTCCACCGGGTGGAGCGGCTGCGGCTGGCGCACGGCGAGCCGATGGCGTACCTGTGCAACCACATCCCCTCCGGTCTGCTCGGTCTGGACACCGAGCAGCTCCAGGCCACCGGCCTGTACCGGCTGATGCGGGCCGCCGGGATCACCCTGCACAGCGCCCGGCAGTCCATCGGCGCCCGGGCCGCCACCGCCGCCGAGGCCGAGCGGCTCGCCGAGGAGGAGGGCGCCCCGCTGCTGACCATGCAGCGCACGACCTTCGACGACACCGGCCGCGCGGTGGAGTTCGGCGACCACATCTACCGGCCGACCCGCTACTCCTTCGAGTTCCAGCTGCTCGTGCGCCCCTGAGGACTTCTCCGAGGGTTCCCCTGAGGACTCCCCTGAGGAGCCCGTGCGGACCCGGGCCGGGATCCGGGGCGGGATCCGGGGCGAGGGGCCGCCTCGCAGTATGTTGGTCGCATTGTCCGGACAATATGCCAGGATGGCGATATGTCAGGACGAGACGTTTCGGCGGTCATAGGACATGTGACCCCCTTCACGGCCGCCCGAGGCAGGGCACGAGACCGTGGCGACCTGTCGCGCCGCCCCATGGGCCTCGACCAGCCACGACACACCCGGGAACGGCCGACGACGCGCACGCCCCGCCGCCGCCCGGCTCGGCACCCGGCATGAGGGTGAGGCAGAATCGGCGACGATGAGCACCTACGGCAACTTCACCGCCCCCATCGGCTCCCGCCGCGCACCGGCGCTGCGCACGGTAGGCACCCGGGAGCGCCGCTCGCACCTGACCGCGCCCCGGGTGCCCACGGTGGGCATCGACATCGGCGGCACCAAGGTGATGGCGGGCGTCGTCGACGCCGACGGCAACATCCTGGAGAAGGTCCGCACCGAGACCCCGGACAAGTCCAAGAGCCCCAAGGTCGTCGAGGACACCATCGTCGAGCTGGTCCTGGACCTCTCCGACCGCCACGACGTGCACGCGGTCGGCGTCGGCGCGGCGGGATGGGTCGACGCGGACCGCAACCGCGTCCTGTTCGCGCCCCACCTGTCCTGGCGCAACGAGCCCCTCAGGGACCGTCTCTCCGGCCGGCTGGCGGTTCCCGTGCTGGTCGACAACGACGCCAACACCGCCGCCTGGGCCGAGTGGCGCTTCGGCGCGGGACGCGGCGAGGACCACCTCGTCATGATCACCCTCGGCACCGGCATCGGCGGCGCGATCCTGGAGGACGGCCAGGTCAAGCGCGGCAAGTACGGCGTCGCCGGCGAGTTCGGCCATATGCAGGTCGTGCCCGGCGGCCACCGCTGCCCGTGCGGCAACCGCGGCTGCTGGGAGCAGTACAGCTCGGGCAACGCGCTGGTCCGGGAGGCCCGTGAACTGGCCGCCGCCGACTCCCCGGTGGCCTACGGGATCATCGAGCACGTCAAGGGCAACATCGGCGACATCACCGGCCCGATGATCACCGAGCTGGCCCGCGACGGCGACGCCATGTGCATCGAGCTGCTCCAGGACATCGGCCAGTGGCTCGGCGTCGGCATCGCCAACCTGGCCGCCGCCCTCGACCCGTCCTGCTTCGTGATCGGCGGCGGCGTCTCGGCCGCCGACGAACTGTTGATCGCCCCCGCGCGGGATGCCTTCAAGCGCCAGCTCACCGGCCGCGGCTACCGCCCCGAGGCCCGGATCGTCCGCGCCCAGCTGGGCCCCGAGGCCGGCATGGTGGGGGCCGCCGACCTGGCCCGCCTGGTCGCCCGCCGCTTCCGGCGCGCCAAGCGCCGCCGCGTCGAGCGTTACGAGCGCTTCGAACGATTCACGGAGGCGGCCCGCCGAACCCAGGACCCGGCGTGACCGCCGGGCCGCCCCGCACCGCCCCGGACACCGCATGACCACCGCACCGCCCCGCACCACCTGGGACATCGCATGACAGCATCGCTGCCCCGCCAGGCCGCGGCCGCCTCAGAGCCGTCCCGCCCGCCGGAGGACCGCAGGCACGTGATCCGCCGCAGGGCGCTCACCCTGCTGATCATCGTGCTGCTCATCGGCGTCCCGGCCGGCTACCTGGTGATCTCCGCCAACCAGAGCCGTGACAGCGGCAGGAACAAGGAGGCCAAGTACTCGGCCACCGGCCTGACCGAGGGCTGGCCGTCGAAGGTCCAGCGCCGGCTCTACCAGGTGCCGATCCCGCACCCGTCGAACCAGGTCGCCTACTACGAGACGAACAACTGGAAGACCAGCCGTCTCTATGTGCAGTTCCAGACCACGCACGACGGTCTCGACCAGTTCCTCGCGGACGTCGGCCTGAGCCGGGCCGACCTGAAGAGCGGCGACATCACCATCAGCGCCCGCGACCAGGAGATCACGGGCTGGAAGTTCACCGGCCCCGGCTCCCGCCCCGGCGACGACTTCGGCATCGTCCATGAGCAGAAGGACCCCCAGCCGACGCTGGACATCGTGGTGAACACCGGCAACGCGGTGTACCCCTTCGTCTACGTCGTCTCGCGCGCGGTCCCCTGACCTGACCGGCCGGATCCGACCCGACCTGACCGGCCGGACCCGACGGGGTGCTCCGCAGGCCGCCGGGGCCGAATGTCAGACCCCGCCCGTAGAGTCGAAGACGACTGATCCGACACGCGGGCGGGAGGTGGACACAAGGTATGCGCGCCCTGGCCGACGACGGCACGACAGCGGCGAGGACGGCTTCCGTCTCCGTGCGGCTCGCCGCCGTCTTCCTGCCCGCGCCCCTCCCGCGCGAGGGCCGCGTCGCCTTCTGGGACCCGGCCGACGGCACACTGCCCGACACGACGGACGCGCAGCTCACGGAGCTCACCGTCGTGCGCCGCCACGGTTCCTCGATCCGCCGTACGCAGGCCCCGGCCCTGTCCCTGCCGCTCGACAAGGCGCTCCCGCTGCTCGTGCGCGCCCGCCGCGACCCCGCCGCCCACCCGGCGACGGCCTGCTGGGGCGCGGCCGCGCTGCACGCGCTGCGGCTCACCGCCCGCGGCCGCCTGCTGCCCGGTCTGACGCCCACCGGGCACGACGCCTGGCGGGCGGGCCCGCTGGACCCGGAGGACATCGCACACCTGCGCGCGGTCGCCGCTGCGCTCCCGCACGAGGGCCACGCGGTGCCGCTGCCCGGCCCCGGCCCGCTCCTGCTGCCCCGCCCGGAGGCCCTGATGCGGTCCTTCCTGGACGCCGTGGCGGACACCATGCCCCGCACCCCGGCCGCGCCCCACGCGTGCGGGAAGCCCTTCGCGGACCGCCGGCCCCAGCGGCTGCCCGGCGCGCACGACTGGGCCGCCGAGGTCGCCGCGGGCATGGACGCGGGCGTGCGGATCTCGCTCCGCCTCGACCTGAACGCGCACGACCTGTTCGACGACGGCGGCGGACGGGGGCGCAGCGCGGGCGCGGCCGTCGTCCAGGTGCACAGCCTCGCCGACCCCACCCTGATGACCGACGCGGCGGCCCTGTGGGCGGGCGAGGCGGACGCCGCCTTCGGGGCACGCGCACGCGTGGACGCGGCCCTCGCGGTGCGGCGCGCGGCCCGCGTCTGGCCGCCGCTCGCCCGGCTCGCCGAACAGGACGCGCCGGACGTCCTGGCCCTCGGCGAGGACGAACTGAGCGATCTGCTCGGCGTGGCGGCCACCCGGCTCGCGGCCGCCGGCGTCGCCGTGCACTGGCCGAGGGACCTGGCGCAGGACCTCGCCGCGTCCGCCGTGGTGCGGCCCGCGCCGGGCTCGGCGACCGACGGCACCGGCTTCTTCGAGAGCGAGGAACTGCTGCAGTTCCGCTGGCAGCTGGCGCTCGGCGGCGACCCGCTCAGCGAGGCCGAGATGGACCTGCTGGCGGAGGCCCACCGCCCGGTGGTCCGGCTCCGCGACCAGTGGGTCCTGGTCGACCCGGCGCTCGTGCGCAAGGCCCGCAAGCGCGAGCTGGGCCTGCTGGACCCGGTCGACGCTCTGTCCGTCGCCCTCACCGGCACCGCGGAGGTCGACGGCGAGACCGTGGCGGCGGTCCCCGTCGGAGCCCTGGCCACCCTGCGCGACCGGCTCACCGCAGGGGTGCACCCCGCCGAGCCGCCGGCCGGCCTGCACGCCACCCTGCGCGACTACCAGCTGCGCGGCCTGGCCTGGCTGGACCTCATGACCTCCCTCGGCCTCGGCGGCTGCCTCGCCGACGACATGGGCCTCGGCAAGACGATCACCCTGATCGCCCTGCACCTGAAGCGGGCCCGCACCGAGCCGACCCTGGTGGTCTGCCCGGCCTCCCTGCTGGGCAACTGGCAGCGCGAGATCACCCGTTTCGCGCCCGGCGTCCCCGTCCGCCGCTTCCACGGCCCCGAGCGCAGCCTGACGGACCTGTCCGGCGGCTTCGTCCTCACCACGTACGGCACGATGCGCTCGGCGGCCCCCGCACTGGCCGAACAGCCCTGGGGCATGGTCGTCGCGGACGAGGCCCAGCACGTCAAGAACCCCTACTCGGCGACGGCGAAAGCACTGCGCACGATCCCGACGCCCGCGCGCGTGGCGCTCACCGGCACCCCCGTCGAGAACAACCTCTCCGAGCTGTGGGCCCTGCTCGACTGGACGACACCGGGACTGCTCGGCCCCCTGAAGTCCTTCCGCGCCCGGCACGCGCGCGCGGTGGAGAACGGCGAGGACGCAGCTGCGGTGGAGCGCCTCGCCCGCCTGGTCCGCCCGTTCCTGCTGCGCCGCAAGAAGTCCGACCCCGGCATCGTGCCCGAGCTGCCGCCCAAGACCGAGACCGACCACCCGGTCCCGCTGACCCGCGAACAGGCCGCGCTGTACGAGGCGGTGGTGCGGGAGTCCCTGCTGGCCATCGAGACGGCGGACGGCATCGCCCGCCGCGGCCTGGTCCTGAAGCTCCTGGGCGCGCTGAAGCAGATCTGCGACCACCCGGCGCTGTATCTCAAGGAGGAGGCCGCCTCGGTCGGCGACGCCCTGGCCACCCGATCCGGCAAACTCGCCCTGCTGGACGAGCTGTTGGACACCCTGCTCGCGGAGGACGGCTCGGCCCTCGTCTTCACGCAGTACGTCGGCATGGCCCGCCTGATCTCCGCCCACCTCACCGCCCGCGCGGTCCCGGTCGAGCTCCTGCACGGCGGCACCCCGGTACCCGAGCGGGAGCGGATGGTGGACCGCTTCCAGAGCGGCGCGACCCCGATCCTGGTCCTCTCCCTGAAGGCCGCCGGCACCGGCCTGAACCTCACCCGCGCGGGCCACGTCGTCCACTTCGACCGCTGGTGGAACCCGGCGGTGGAGGAACAGGCCACCGACCGCGCCTACCGCATCGGCCAGACCCAGCCGGTCCAGGTGCACCGCCTGATCACCGAGGGCACGGTGGAGGACCGCATCGCCGAGATGCTCCAGGCCAAGCGCGCCCTGGCCGACGCGATCCTCGGCTCCGGCGAGTCGGCCCTCACCGAGCTGACGGACCGTGAACTGTCCGACCTGGTCAGGCTGCGGAGGGAGGCGTGATGGGGGAGCCGGAGAGGGACGAGCCGGAGCAGGAGGCGGTGGCCCCTGAGCTGGACGAGGAGCCGGGTTCGAGGCCGGCCGACGAGGCACGCCGCGCGCTGCGCGAGGCCCGGGAACGGCGGCAGGAGCAGCCCCACGAGCAGGAGCAGCCCGAAGGCCGGGCCCCCAGGCCGGGCGACGCCGCTCGCGCGGCCCTGCGGCGGACGCCGGAACCCGCACCCGGACGCACTCCCGGCCCCGCTCCCGCGGCCGACGGCACTCCCGTGGCGGACCCCCCGGCAGCCGACGCCGTCCCCGCACCGGCCCCCGCCCCGCAGGCCCCCGCCCCGCAGGTCACCGAGGGCCCGCGCCCCGGGGACGTCGCCCGTGAGGCTCTGCGCGCGGCGCGGGCGCAGGCGCGGCAGGGTGCGGCCGATGCGGGGGAGCCGACCGGGCCCGGCACCGCACGCAACGGCCCCCGCTCCTCGTCCCGCCCGCGCCCCCGCGCGGAGGTCCGCCCAGCCGAAGCCCGCCCACCGGGCCGTACGCGCGACCCTGTCGCGGAGGAACGTGCGCGTGTCGTGAGGGAGTCGCTCGCGGGCGCCTTCCGGATGCCGTCCCACGAGCACGAGACGGCCGAGTCGGAGCCCGAGTTCGCGACCGAGCCCGAGTTCAGGCCCGAGCCCGAGCCCAGGCCCAGGTCCGAGTCCGAGGCCGACGGGGACGGCGCGGCGACCGCCGGCGAGAGCTCGTCCTTCCCGGCCGCCGAACCGGCCCGCGCCGCGCGCTCGATGGCCGCCCCCTCCCGGGACGGCGACCACCGCCGCACCTTCCCCGCCTTCCCCCCGCGCACCGGCGGCTCGTTCGCCGGGACCTGGTGGGGCAACGCCTGGGTCGCCGCGCTCGAAGAGGGCGCCCTGGACCCGGGTCGCCTGGCCCGCGGGCGCGGTTACGCCGAGCAGGGAAACGTGGACGCGATCACGGTCACCCCCGGGCTCGTCCTGGCCTACGTACAGGGCAGCCGCCCCCGTCCGTACCGCGTACAGGTGCGGCTGCGCACCCTGGGCGAGGAGGACTGGGAGCGTTTCCTGGACGCCGCCGTCGAACGCCCCGGACACATCGCCGCCCTGCTCGACAAGGAGATGCCCGAGTCCCTCGCCGAGTGCGGGGTGCCGCTGCTGCCCGGCCCCGGCGACCTGGAGCCGCACTGCAGCTGCCCCGACCGCGGTCACCCCTGCAAGCACGCCGCCGCACTCTGCTACCAGAGCGCGCGACTGCTCGACGCCGACCCGTTCGTCCTGCTCCTGCTGCGCGGCCGGGGCGAACGCGAACTGCTCGACGCGCTGTCCCGCCGCAACGCCGCCCGCGCGGCCCGCGCCGCTCAGGAACAGGAACCGGAACCCCTGCCGGGCGTACGGGCCGGGGAGGCCCTCGCCGAGCGCCGACTCCCGCCGCTCCCGGCCCCGTCGCCCGTGCCCGCGCACCCCGAGCAGCCCCCGGCCTACCCCTCCGCGCCGGGCGGCCCGGACTCCTTCGCGCTGGATCACCTGGCGACCGACGCGGCGGCCCGCGCCCACGCCCTGCTGCTCTGCGGACACGACGAGATCGGTGAACTGACCCTCTGGCAGGACGCCGTACGGCTCGCCGCGTCGCGCCCCGGCTCCGGGCTCACCGCCACCACCCGCTCCCTGTACGCCTCGCTCGCCTCCGCCGCCGGCCGCACCCCGTCCGAGCTGGCGCGCGCGGTCGCCGCCTGGCGCCAGGGCGGGCCGGACGGGCTCATCGTCCTGGAGGAGCAGTGGGATCCGCCGGCCGGACGCTTCGACCGGGCCCGCCCCCTCCTCCTCGCCGCCGACCTGCCCGCCTTCCGCCCGCGCCGCAACCACCTCACCCACCCGCACGGTCACGTCCAACTCCGGTTCGGCCGCGACGGACTGTGGTACGCCTACGAGTCGGATCCGGGCCACGACGACTGGTGGCCGCGCGGCACCCCCGACCCGGATCCGGTGGGTGCGCTCACCGGCCTGGGCGGCGCCGACGAGATGTGATCGTCGTCCCGGTGCAGGCGGCTGTGCGACGCGAATCGGAGCTTCGCAGGATGCGTCGGTACGATGCTCGCGCGTCGTGTCTCACATGCGTGAAGCCCGATGCACCGGATCTTCGCGAGGCTGCCACAACGTGGGACGGCCTGCACGGGGTTCCGACCTAAGCCCTTGAGAAATTCGGAGATGTGGGAGCGTGAGTCGGGTGAGCGAGAGTACGTCCAACACCCTGCAATACCGCTTTGACGGGCCGGAAGAGGCACCAGTGCTGATCCTGGGCCCCTCGCTCGGTACGACATGGCACATGTGGGACCGCCAGGTTCCCGAACTGGCCCAGCAGTGGCGGGTGTTCCGGTTCGACCTGCCCGGCCACGGCGGCGCCCCGGCCCACGCGGTGGGCTCGGTGTCCGACCTCGCCGCACGGCTGCTGGCCACCCTGGACGGGCTCGGCGTACAGCGCTTCGGCTACGCGGGCTGCGCCCTGGGCGGCGCGGTGGGCGTGGAGCTGGCCCTGCGCCACCCGGAGCGGGTCGCCTCGCTCGCGCTGATCGCGGCCTCGCCCCGGTTCGGCACGGCCGACGAGTTCCGCCAGCGGGGCGTGATAGTCCGCACCAACGGCCTCGACCCCATCGCCCGCACCTCGCCCGACCGCTGGTTCACCAGCGGCTTCGCCGCCGCGCAGCCCGCCATCACCGAGTGGGCCGTGCAGATGGTGCGCACCACCGACCCCGGCTGCTACATAGCGGCCTGCGAGGCGCTCGCCGCGTTCGACGTACGGGCCGAGGTCTCTCTCGTGGGCGTGCCGACGCTGGTCCTCGTCGGCTCGGACGACCAGGTCACCGGCCCCGCGGAGGCGCGCACCCTGGTCGCCGGCATCCCGGACGCCCGGCTGGCCGTCGTACCGGGCGCCTCGCACCTGGTCCCGGTGGAGCAGCCCGCGGCCGTCACCGACCTGCTGGTCCGCCACTTCTCCACCGCCTGGCAGCCCGCCTACGACTCCGCCACCGGGCAGACGGCCGTCCCGGGCATCCCCGTCAGAGCGGTCCTGACCGCGCCCCAGCCTGTGCAGCCCGTGGCGATCGCGGAGATCGCGCCCGCCCCCGTCCTCGAACCGCCGCAGGTCATGGGCCGCCCCGATCCGTACGACGCGGGGCTGAAGGTGCGCCGGGAGGTGCTCGGCGACGCCCACGTCGACCGGGCCCTGTCGCAGGCCGACGACTTCTCCGGCGACTTCCAGGAGTTCATCACCCGCTACGCCTGGGGCGAGATCTGGGACCGCCCCGGCCTCGACCGGCGCTCCCGGTCCTGTGTCACGCTCACCGCGCTGGTCGCGGGCGGCCACCTGGAGGAGCTCGCCTTCCACACCCGCGCCGCGCTGCGCAACGGCCTGACCCCGGACGAGATCAAGGAGGTGCTGCTCCAGGCCGCCGTCTACTGCGGCGTGCCGGCGGCGAACAGCGCGTTCAAGGTGGCGCAGCAGATCATCCGCGAGGAGACCACCCCGCAGGAGTGAGCGCCGGCCGTGGGCGAGCGGCAGGATGGAGCTCATGACGACCATGAAGCTCACGAAGAAGTCGCACGCCTGCGTCCGTCTGGAGAAGGACGGCCGCACCCTCGTCCTCGACCCCGGCGGGTTCAGCGAGGCGGACGCCGCGCTCGGCGCGGAGGCGATCCTGGTCACGCACGAGCACCCCGACCACTTCAGCGAGGAGCGGCTGCGCGCGGCCATGGAGGCCGATCCGGCCACCGAGATCTGGACCCTGCGCTCGGTCGCCGAGAAGATCTCCGCCGCCTTCCCGGGCCGCGTCCACACCGTCGGCCACGGCGACACGTTCACCGCCGCGGGCTTCGACGTCCAGGTCCACGGCGAGCTGCACGCCGTCATCCACCCGGACATCCCGCGCATCACCAACGTCGGCTACCTCGTCGACGGTGGCCGCGTCTTCCACCCCGGCGACGCGCTCACCGTCCCCGACGGGGCCGTCGAGACGCTGATGCTCCCGGTGATGGCCCCCTGGAGCAAGATCTCCGAGGTGATCGACTACGTCCGCGAGGTGCGGCCGCAGCGCGCCTACGACATCCACGACGCCCTCCTCACCGACCTCGCCCGGCCGATCTACGACAACCAGATCGGCGCCCTCGGCGGGGCGCGGCACCTGCGGCTGGCCCCCGGGGAGAGCGCGGCACTGTGAGTGTCAGTGGCGCCCGGTAGGTTGTGAGGCATGCGCATCGCGACCTGGAACGTGAACTCGATCACCGCCCGCCTGCCGAGGCTCCTGGCCTGGCTGGAGAGCAGCGGCACCGACGTGCTGTGCCTCCAGGAGGCCAAGGTCGCCGAGGCGCAGTTCCCGCTCGACGAGCTGCGCGAGCTGGGCTACGAGGCGGCGGTGCACGCCACGGGCCGGTGGAACGGCGTGGCGGTGATCTCCCGCGTCGGCATCGAGGACGTGGTCAAGGGCCTGCCCGGCGACCCGGGCTACGACGGTTCCACCGAGCCCCGCGCCGTCTCCGCGACCTGCGGCCCGGTCCGCGTCTGGTCGGTGTACGTGCCCAACGGCCGCGAGGTCGACCACCCGCACTACGCCTACAAGCTCCAGTGGTTCGAGGCCCTCAAGGCCGCCGTGGCCGGGGACGCGGCAGGCAGCCGTCCCTTCGCGGTGATGGGCGACTACAACGTGGCGCCGACCGACGACGACGTCTACGACGTGGCCGCCTTCGCGGGCCTCACCCATGTCACCCCGGCGGAGCGCGCCGCCCTGGCCTCCCTGCGAGAGGCCGGCCTGGCGGACGTGGTCCCGCGCCCCCTGAAGTACGACCACCCCTTCACGTACTGGGACTACCGCCAGCTCGGCTTCCCCAAGAACCGTGGCATGCGCATCGACCTGGTGTACGGCAACGAGTCCTTCGCCAAGTCGGTCGAGGACTCCTACGTCGACCGGGAGGAACGCAAGGGCAAGGGTGCCTCGGACCACGCACCGGTCGTGGTCGACCTGGCGGTGTAGTTCCCCGCTCCGCCGGGTGCCGCGGCACGGGTGGCGGGGCGGGAATTCGACCCTCGGCGCGGGCCAGCGCGCCTGTGGTGCGCGCGTGGGTGCGGGTGTCACGCTGGAGCAATGAACATCCCTTTCCTGGGCAACAGGAGCAAGAAGTACCGCGCGGCGGTGCTGGCCGAGGACCCCGAGGGGATCGCCGAACTCCTCTCCGAATGCGAGCTGTTGCGTTCGGTCGCGGCCCGGGAGGGGATCGGACTGGACGACACGGCCGCGTCGTTGGAGGCGCTGGACCAGCTTCCGCCGCGCTGGCGCGACGACGAGGAGAGCCTGCCCTGGTTCGGCCACGACGCCGGGCTCTACCTGGGGACGGTCGTCGTGCGCACGGTGCCCGGCGCGGCCTGGGCGATCCGGCCCGGCGGGGAGGCGGTCGTCCGGCTGGTGTCCGGCCGGGAGGTGGACGTCGTCACGGCCGGACGGGAGTGGGCCGTGACCGGGACGCCCGAACTGTCGCAGCTGTACGCCGAGGTGGCCGAGAACTGAGGAGCGGGAGTAAATAGGGCTAATGCCCTGAAAGTGCGTGTCGCTTCTTAACGCGGGCCTTATGTCGATAGTTTGCGGCAACCACGACACGGCTGAGAGTGAGTAGGGCTGCGGATGGCCGTCGATCCGTTGATCGAGCTGCGTGACGTCAACAAGTACTTCGGGGAGCTCCATGTCCTGCAGGACATCAACCTCGTCGTCGGCAGGGGGGAGGTGGTCGTGGTGATCGGCCCTTCGGGGTCGGGGAAGTCGACACTGTGCCGCGCGATCAACCGGCTGGAACCCATCCACTCCGGTTCGATCACGCTCGACGGACAGCCGCTGCCCGAGGAGGGCAAAGGGCTGGCGCACCTGCGTTCCGAGGTCGGCATGGTCTTCCAGTCCTTCAACCTCTTCGCCCACAAGACCGTCCTGCAGAACGTCTCGCTGGGGCAGGTGAAGGTGCGCAAGCGCAAGAAGGAGGACGCGGACGGACGCTCCCGCGAGCTTCTCGACCGGGTCGGTCTCGCCGACCAGGCGGACAAGTTCCCCGCGCAGCTCTCCGGAGGCCAGCAGCAGCGCGTGGCCATCGCGCGCGCCCTCGCCATGGACCCCAAGGCGCTCCTGTTCGACGAGCCGACCTCCGCCCTCGACCCCGAGATGATCAACGAGGTCCTCGAGGTCATGCAGCAGCTCGCCCGCGAGGGCATGACGATGGTCGTCGTCACCCACGAGATGGGTTTCGCGCGCTCGGCGGCGAACCGGGTGGTCTTCATGGCCGACGGCCGCATCGTCGAGGACCGCACCCCCGAGGAGTTCTTCACCGACCCGCGCAGCGACCGCGCCAAGGACTTCCTGTCCAAGATCCTCAAGCACTGAACGACGGCGACGGCCACGGAGCCCACCCGCCCCGGCGGCGGCCGGAGATCACTGCTCGCGCAGCGGAATCGACACGTACGACGGGTCGTTCGTCGGCGAGGAGAAGGTCAGCCGGGCGCCGGACGGGTTGTGCTCCATGTAGAGCGGGTCGACCGTGTCGACGACCAGGGCGAGCCGATGCCCGGCCGGGACGTCGTAGGCCGTGGAGAGCAGCTCCAGGTCGAGACCGAACGGTCTCCCGGGCGTGCGCCCGTGGAAGGTGTACGGCGCGTTGGCGACCAGCTTGCCGAGGCCGAGCGGCCCCACGTCGTACAGGTAGGCGACGAGGGTGCCGCTCTCCTCGGTCGGGGTGACGGTCGTGTGCAACTTCGCGGTGCCGCGCACCTGTTGGGGCGTCGCGTACTTCTCCGACTGCCACACGGCGGCCCAGCGGCGGGGGAGCAGCGGGATCGAGGCGACGGGCGGTGCCTGGGCGATCTGGTCGAGGATGCTGGACAGAAACACGATCCCGCCGTCCGCGCCCGAGTTGACGTTCGTGTGGATCGTGGTCGTGCCCGCGAGGGCGATCTTCTTCCGCGTCGCGCCCACCGACTTCCAGTCCGGGTAGCCCTCGTAGCCGCCCCCGGTACGGGACTTGAGCTGCACGGGCTGCTCGCGGTCGACGCCGTTGTCCACGCCCTTGAGGTAGTGGTCGAACCAGCGCTCGGTGTCCGTCCACACGTCGTTGGGCAGCCCGAGCAGACCCGGGAGCTCGGCGGTCGCGTGGTCGCCGGGCCGCAGCTCCAGCCGCTTCGGGCCGGTCAGCTGCTCGTAGAAGGCGATGGACTGGTTGGACGGGAAGATCGTGTCGCCCCAGGAGCCGGCGAGCAGCACGGCCGCGCCGTTCCGGTCGAGCTGGTCGGCGTAGGTCGCGGGGGAACGTTTCTTCCCCCAGGCGACGATGTCCTTCTCGTTCGACAGGTCACCGGAGTAGAAGGCGGAGAAGATCTCCCGGGACTCGGCGCTCTGCCGGCCGGTGACCGTGCCCACGGTGTCGAGCACGGCGGCGGCCTGGACGTGCTGGGTGCGCCCCGAGTAGATCGAGTCGATCAGGTCGCCCCAGCCGCTGAGCGAGGCGACGGCCTTGACGCGCGGGTCGTGCGCGGCGGCGAGCACGCTGATCCCGGCCCCGTAGGAGACGCCCGCCATGCCGATGTGTTCCGCGTCGGCGTCGGTGTGGGCGAGGGCCCAGTCGATGACCTCGGAGGCGTCCGCGACATCGCGCGGCCCGGCCACGTCGATCTCCCCGCCGGACTGCCAGAAGCCCCGCACGTTGTAACTGAGCACGATGTAACCGGAGTCGGCGAGCTTCCGGGCCTGGGCGAGGTACTGCACCTGCGGGAAGCCCCAGCTGGTCGGCAGCACGATCAGCGGATACCGGCGGGTGCCGTCGGCGTCGGCGGGGGTGACGACGTTCGCCTTGAGGACGGTGCCGCCGTCGCCGGCGATGTCGACGAAGCGGACGCCGTTCCCGGCGGCCCCGGCCGCGGGAGCCAGGGCGAGGACGCCACCGGCGACCAGCGAGGCGGAGACGACGCCCACGACGGTCGTGCGCAGGGCCTGGCGGTGCTGTCCCACGGGTCTCACGGGTCACTCCTCGACGTGCGGCATAGCAAAGTGACCCGACGGTAACCGGGTTTCGTACCGGCGGTAACCCGTCAGTAAGTTACGCACGAGTAACGATTGCTGTGCCGTACAGGGACTGAGGGCGACTCAGGAGGCGCGGTGCGACGAGCGGGTGGAGACCTCCTGGGCGGGCGGCAGGGGAGCCTGGGCCGCCCGGGTCACATCGGAGACCAGTTCCACCACGTCCGGGCCGTACGCCTGCGAGTTGACGACCTTCAGCAGCAGCACGAAGGAGCCGTTGCCGTGCTTTCGCGCCAACCGCTCGTGGTTGCGGGCGAGGTAGCGGGTGGCGGCCTGGTTGTTGATCGCCCGCTGGCCGCAGAACAGGAACACCGGCCGCGCCTCGCGCCGTTGGCCCGCGGTGAGCCGCGCCAGCAGCACGTACTCCGTGATGCCCGGGTCCAGCCGGTAGCGCTCGGCGCCGATCTGGAACGCACCCCGGTCGGGCCCCGGTTCGGGATCGACGTTGACGCGCACCCCGGGCAGCATCGCCGACATGTGCGCCATCATGCGCCGGTTGGAGGACGGGCCGCCCACACAGAACTCGGTGCGCTCGCCGAAGCCCTGCTGCGCCGTGTCCTGCGTGACCACCTGGACGTTCGCGCCGCAGTCCTTGATCAGCGCGGAGAGCTCCAGGAGCGCGAACACGTCGAACCGGTGCACCGCCGGCTCGGAGGACGCCGGGTCGCGGTTGACGACGAGCAGCGTCTCCGAGTTCTCCGGCAGCCCGAAGAACGTCTGCTTGCGCCGGAGCCTGCGCTTCCACAGATAGGTACGGGCGAGCCAGCCGAGCGCGGCGCTGATACCGGCCGCGACGACCCCGAGGGCGATGTTGCGCACGTCGTCGTTCATGGGCGCGCATGGTAGCGGGCGAGCATGACCGGTACGTACCCGTGTTCGAGGTATGGCAGTCGTATGACACTGCCCGGAAGGAGGCTGTCGAGGCCCTGCGAATGTGGTTACGCTGCGCGGACGGTTCCGGACTGGAGGTACGGATGGGTCGCTCCGTCGCGCGAAAACTGTCGGTCCTGGCGGTCTCGGCCGCCGTGGTCACGGTGGGGGCGGCGGCGCCACCCGCCGCCGGGGGAACGACAGTCGAGAAGGTCCCGGTCGCCGTCGGCTACGGCGGCGCCGTGGCCAGCGTCGACGCGGACGCCTCCGCCGCCGGCATCGAGGTGCTCAGGAAGGGCGGCAACGCCGTCGACGCGGCCGTCGCCACCGCCGCCGCCCTCGGCGTCACCGAGCCCTACTCCACCGGCATCGGCGGAGGCGGCTACTTCGTCTACTACGACGCCAAGTCCCGCACGGTGCACACCATCGACGGCCGTGAGACCGCCCCGCTGACCGCCGGCTCCGGTCTGTTCCTGGAGAACGGCGCACCGCTCGCCTTCGCGGACGCCGTCAGCAGCGGCCTCAGCGTCGGCACCCCGGGCGCGCCCGCCACCTGGGCGACGGCGCTGAAGCAGTGGGGCAGCCAGAAGCTCGGCACGGTCCTCAAACCCGCCGAGCGCATCGCCCGCGACGGCTTCACCGTCGACGACACCTTCCGCTCGCAGACCGCCGGCAACGAGACCCGCTTCCGCTACTTCCCGGACACCGCGGAGCTCTTCCTGCCGGGCGGTCAACTCCCCGTCGTGGGCTCGACGTTCAAGAACCCCGACCTCGCCAGGACCTATGCGGAGCTGGGCCGCAAGGGCGTCGACGCGATCTACCGGGGCGACCTCGGCAAGGACATCGTCTCCACCGTCAACAACCCGCCCGTGGACCCGAGTTCGGGCTGGAACGCCCGGCCGGGCAAGCTGACCGCGAAGGACCTCGCGGCCTACCGCGCCAAGGTCCAGGCGCCCACGAAGACCTCCTACCGGGGCCTGGGCGTCTACTCCATCGCGCCCTCGTCCTCGGGCGGCACGACGGTGAGCGAGGCGCTCAACATCCTTGAGAACACGGACCTTTCGAAGGCGAGCGAGGTCCAGTACCTGCACCGCTACATCGAGGCCAGCCGGATCTCGTTCGCCGACCGCGGCCGCTGGGTCGGCGACCCCGCCTTCGAGGACGTCCCCACGAAGCAGCTGCTGTCGCAGAGTTACGCCGACTCGCGCGCCTGCCTCATCAAGGACGACGCGGTCCTCACCAGCCCCGTCGCGCCCGGCGACCCGCGCAACCCGGCGGCCTGCAACACCGGCGGCACGGCCGCGCCGACGACGTACGAGGGCGAGAACACCTCGCATCTGACCGTCGCCGACAAGTGGGGGAACGTCGTCTCCTACACGCTCACCATCGAGCAGACCGGCGGCAGCGCCATCACCGTCCCCGGCCGTGGCTTCCTGCTCAACAACGAGCTGACGGACTTCTCCTTCGCCCCCGCAAACCCGGCCGTCCACGACCCGAACCTGCCCGGCCCCGGCAAGCGGCCGCGGTCGTCGCTCTCGCCGACGATCGTGCTGGACCGGCACGACAAGCCCGTGGTGGCGCTGGGCTCGCCCGGCGGCGCGACCATCATCACCACCGTGCTGCAGACCCTGACCCAGTTCCTCGACCGCGGCCTGCCGCTCGTCGACGCGATCGCCGCGCCGCGCGCCAGCCAGCGCAACGCCGCCCAGACGGAGCTGGAGCCCGCGCTCTTCAACGACACGAGCCCCACCGGCCTCAGGGCCCGGCTGGAGGCCATCGGGCACTCCTTCAGGCTCAACCCCGAGATCGGCGCCGCAACGGCCGTCCAGCGGCTGCCGAACGGCAAGTGGCTGGCCGCCGCCGAGACCGTACGACGCGGCGGCGGCTCGGCGCAGGTGGTGTACCCGGCGCCGTAGCGCCGCCCGCGGAGCGCGGATCAGAGTGGGGGCGCGGGCGGCTCGCCGGTGTCCGTACGGGCGTCGACACCGGCGCCGGTGCGGAACGCGAGCCGCCCGTCCTCGACCTCCACCGTCACCCGGTCGCCGTCCTTGACCCGCCCGTCGAGCAGCAGCCGCGACAGCTCGTTGTCGACCTCCCGCTGGATGGTGCGGCGCAGCGGACGCGCACCGTACTCGGGCTGGTAGCCGCGCCGGGCGAGCCAGTCCACGGCCGCGTCGGCGAACTCGACCGTGACGCCCTGCGCGTGCACCAGCCGACGCGTCTTCTCCAGCAACAGGTCGGTGATCTGCCGCAGTTGCTCACCGCTGAGCTGACGGAAGACGACGATCTCGTCGATCCGGTTGAGGAACTCCGGGCGGAAGTGCTCGCGCAGCGGCCGCAGGATCTGCTCGCGCCGCGCCTCCTCGTCGGCGTCCGTGCCGCCCGCCCCGAAGCCGATGCCGGCGCCGCGCCGGGTGATCGCCTCCGAACCCAGGTTGCTGGTCATCACGATGACCGTGTTGGTGAAGTCGACCGTGCGGCCCTGGGAGTCGGTGAGCCGGCCGTCGTCGAGGACCTGGAGGAGGATGTTGAAGACGTCCGGATGGGCCTTCTCCACCTCGTCCAGCAGGAGCAGCGAGTACGGGTGGCGGCGGACGACCTCCGTCAGCTGCCCGGCCTCCTCGTGCCCGACATAGCCGGGCGGGGCGCCGACCAGCCGGCTGACCGTGTGGCGCTCCTGGTACTCGCTCATGTCCAGCCGGACCATGCGCTCCTCGCTGCCGAACAGCGACTCGGCGAGCGCGCGGGCCAGTTCCGTCTTGCCGACCCCGGTCGGGCCGAGGAACAGGAAGCTGCCGATCGGCCGGTCGGGGCTGGCGAGGCCCGCGCGCGAGCGCAGCACCGCGTCGGCGACGACCCGTACGGCCTCCTCCTGGCCGACGATCCGCTCGTGCAGATGGTCCGCCAGGCCGAGCAGCCGGTCCTTCTCCTCCTGGGTGAGGCTGGCGACCGGAATGCCGGTCTGCCGGGACACCACCTCGGCGACGGCCTCCGCGGTCACCTCCAGATGCAGGCCCTCGTCGGCCGTCTCCTCGCCGGTCGCCGCCGCGATGCGCTGCTTCAACTCGACGATGCGGTCCCGTAGTTGGGTGGCCTGCTCGTACTGTTCGTCGGCCGCCGCCTGGTCCTTGTCGCGGGCGAGCTGCTCGACCTCGCGCTCCATCGCCCGCACGTCCGTGCCCTTGGTGCGGGCGCCGAGCCGCACCCGGGCGCCGGCCTGGTCGATCAGGTCGATCGCCTTGTCCGGCAGCCGGCGGTCGGTGAGATAGCGGTCGGACAGCTCCACGGCCGCGACGAGCGCCTCGTCGGTGTAGCGGACCTGGTGATGGGCCTCATAGCGGTCGCGTAGCCCGCGCAGGATCTCCAGCGCGTCCGCGACGGACGGCTCCGGCACGAGGATCGGCTGGAAACGGCGGGCGAGCGCCGCGTCCTTCTCGATCCGCCGGTACTCCTCCAGCGTCGTCGCGCCCACGATGTGCAGCTCGCCGCGGGCCAGGGCCGGCTTGAGGATGTTCCCTGCGTCCATCGAGCCGCTCTCGCCGCCCCCGCCCGCGCCGACCACCGTGTGCAGCTCGTCGATGAAGACGATCAGCTGGTCGGAGTGCGAGCGGATCTCGTCGACGATGGTGTTCAGCCGTTCCTCGAAGTCGCCCCGGAAGCGGGTGCCCGCGACCACGCCCGTCAGGTCCAGCGCGACCACGCGCCGGGCGACGAGGACGTCCGGCACGTCCCCGTCCGCGATCCGCTGGGCCAGCCCCTCCACGATGGCGGTCTTGCCCACTCCCGCGTCGCCGATCAGCACCGGGTTGTTCTTGCCGCGCCGGGACAGCACCTCGATGGTCTGCTCGATCTCGTCGTCCCGGCCGATCACCGGGTCGATCCGGCCCTGGCGGGCCGACTCGGTGAGATCACGGCCGTACTTGTCGAGGGTGGGCGTGTCGGTGGGCCGCTGCCGGTCCGTCGCACGGGCCGGCTGCGCGGTGTCCGGCGGCTCGGGCGGCAGGCCCGCGGCGGCGAAGCGGGCCGCGTTCAGGATGTGCCCGGCCGCCGAGTCGGGGTTCGAGGCGAGGGCGCTCAGCACGTGCTCCGGGCCGATGTGGCCCGCGCCGCGGGAGCGGGCCAGTTCGTGCGCGTCCAGCAGGGCGCGTTTCGCGGCCGGGGTCAGGGACAGCGAGGTCGGCGGCGGCACCTCGCCCGGCGGATGCTGCACCGGGCCCGACCGCTCGTCGATCTCCGTCGCGAGCGAGTCGGGGTCGGCGCCCGCCCGGCTGAGCAGACTGCGGGTCGGCTCCGCGGTGAGAGCCGCCCGCAGGAGATGCTCGGTGTCCAGGTCCCGGCTGCCGTGCTCGGCGGCGTACTGGGCCGCGCCGCGGACGAGTTCCCTCGCGGGGCGGCTGAGCAGCTGGCCTATGTTGATCTGGCGCGGGCCGGGGCGGGGCCCGCCGAAGAAGCGGGCCAGGAATTCACCGAAGGGGTCGCCGTAGCCCTCCGGGCCGGTGAAGCCGTTGGTCATGGCGTTCCGTTCGATCGGGGCACCGGACCTCAAACGCGGGTGCCCGTCCCTGCGGGGCTTAGACCACCATGGCATGCCGGGGGGTGGGCGGCATTTCCTGCAGGTTGGCGCGGCACGGGCGGGGGCTTGGTCTTGTATGGCGGCTGCGGGGCCGTCGTGGCTGGTCGCGCAGTTCCCCGCGCCCCTGAAAAAAAGGGGGCTTCTCTAGCGTCGCTCTGTAAGGACCCTCGGTCCGTTCTCCGTGATGGCCACCGTGTGTTCTGCGTGGGCGGCCCTGGAGCCGTCGTTCGTGCGCAGGGTCCAGCCGTCGGGGGCCGCGTGGTAGCCGTCCTTGCCGCCGGCGATCAGCATCGGCTCGATCGCGATGACCATGCCGTGGCGCAGGGGGAGGCCGCGGCCCGGGCGGCCCTCGTTGGGGATCCCGGGGTCCTCGTGCATCTGGCGGCCGATGCCGTGGCCGCCGAAGCCGTCCGGGATGCCGTAGCCGGCCGCCCGGCACACCGTGCCGATCGCATGCGCGATGTCGCCGACGCGGTTGCCGACGACCGCCGCCTCGATGCCGGCCGCCAGGGCCCGCTCCGCGGTCTCGATCAGCCGGACGTCCGCCGGGCGCGCCGTGCCCACGGTGAAACTGATCGCGGAGTCACCGGCCCAGCCGTTCAGCTGCGCGCCGAAGTCGGCCGAGAGCAGGTCGCCGTCGCGCAGCCGGTAGGCGGTGGGGATGCCGTGCACGATCGCGTCGTTCACGGAGGCGCAGAGCACCGCCGGGAAGGGCGTCGGCGCGAAGGACGGGCGGTAGCCGAGGAACGGTGACGTCGCCCCCGCCTCCCGCAGCACGTCATGCGCCAGTTCGTCCAGCTCCAGCAGGGAGACGCCCACGGCGGCGGCCTCGCGCACGGCCGTCAGGGCTCGTGCGACGACCTGTCCCGCCTCGTACATGGCGTCGATCGATGTGTCTGTCTTCAGTTCCACCATGCCAATTACTATACCGGTATTAGAATGACGGCATGGTGCGTACCCCACTGACCCCCGAAGAGCGTGAACGCGGCGAACGGCTCGGGCGCCTGCTGCGCGCGGCCCGCGGCGGCCGGAGCATGACCGAGATCGCGGCGGGCGCGGGCGTCTCCGCCGAGACCCTCCGCAAGATCGAGACCGGCCGTGCGCCCACCCCGGCGTTCTTCACCGTCGCCGCGCTCTCCCGGGTGCTCGGTCTGTCGATGGACGAGCTGGCGGAACTGTGCACACCCGCGCCGGTGTGACCCCGGGGGCGGCCGTCCTCGCCTCGGTCGAGATCGCGCAATGAACTCGTCGCGTCCACTTTGAAAACTCGCCGTAGCCCCGCTGTAACACAACTGGTGTTTTCTACGAAGCCGGAGTGTTCCGGTCGGGCGGGAGTTGGGCGATGACAGTGGATCAACTCCCGGGCCAGGTGCGGGAGTTCGCGAACCACCTGAACGGACTGCTGGCGCGCCTCGATCAGGGCGCCGGCTGGTGCGCCGTGTTCTGGCAGCGCGATCCCGACGGTATGCAGGCCTGCCTCGACGGACGTGAGATACCTCCCTGGGACGTGGTCGAGGCGGTCCTCCAGGACCTCTCCGCCGAGTACGGCGCCGAGGTCGCCGGGCGGGAGGCGGAACGGGTCCGGCCGCTGCACGCCGCCGCACTCGCCGCCCACGACGCCCGTCCCGGCGGCCGCGACGCCCTCGGGGACCGGCTCGACGTCATGCTCCGCGAGCAGCGCTACGCCGCCGAACGGCTGGCCGAACTGGGCCGCCGCCTCTCCTCCGCGGGCACCCGGGAACAGGCGGACGCCGTCCGCCTCGACCTCGCCTGGGCCCACGACGACCATGAACGAGCCACCGCGCGGTGCGCGGAACTCCGGTACCGGATAACCGAGTTGGACCGTCTGCCGGCCTCCGCCCCGAGCCGCGGGCCTGCCCCGCACACCGCCGCCGGACCCGCGTACGACGCCCGGACGGGGTACGGCGACGTCGCCGAGCCCATGGCGGGCCCGACGGTCGACGCGTACGACGTCCACGACGCGGCGGCCCCCCTCGACGCCGAGGCCCCCGCCGAGGAGGCGCCCGCCCCCGTTCCCGCCCCGGCCCCCGTGCCCAAGCAGCGCAAGCGGCGCCGCGGCAGCGCCCGGTTCGCCGGCATGGCCGAGGACGAGGACGCCGCCGCGCCCGTCGTCCAGCCGCCCGCCGCCGAACCGGCGGCGCCCGCGCCCGCCCCGGCCGCCCGCCGCACCCCGCGCGGCGCCCGCTTCGCCGGAGCCGCCACAGACGGCCCCGGGGGGCGCTCCGAGCCGCAGCGCGAGCCGCTGGACGCGACGGCCCGCCGGGAGACCGTCGAGGTCGTGGAGCGGCTGGTGCGGCTGCGCGGCGAAGGCCGCAGCGGCGAGGCGCACGCCCTGCTCGTCGAGCTCGCCTACTGGCCGGCCGCCCGCATCCCGCTGCTCGCGGCCGAGCTGCAGCGCGCGGGGCTCAGCGCCGACTGGACCACCCTGCTCTGGGAAGCCGCCTCGCTCCCCGCCGACCGGCTCGTCGCCGCGGCCGACGCGCTGGTCGCGGTGGGGCGCACGGCCGACGGCGAGCAGATCCTGCGGCAGGGCGTCGCCCGGCCGGCCGTGGAGATCGGGCAGGCCGTCCTCGGCCTCGTCCAGGACGGCCGACGGCGCGAGGCGCACGCGCTGCTCGACGCCTATGTCCGGGTGCGCACCCCCGAGGAGGCCGCCCGCAGCGTCGCCCCGGACCCGCAGGCGCTCGTCCCGCTCCTGCTGGCCGCCGCCCGCGCGGTCTCCGAGCAACGCCACTGGGACCTGGTGCACGCGCTCAGGGTCGCCGGCTTCACCGCCTGACCGAACGCACGTCCGACGGGTGTCACGCCTTCGGCCGTACGGCACCGCGACTTAACCCACCAGGGTGTGAAACGCGATCGACTCCGCGGGTTAACGACGATGGTCTTGGCAAGCCTGTCCCGGAGGCTTACGTTCGTCCCTCTACGACCTTCGTCTACGGGCGTAGAGGCTCTGACGGAACCGTCGAAGGAGCAGCTCATGGCCAACGTCGTACGTGCCGCACTGGTTCAGGCCACCTGGACCGGCGACACCGAGTCCATGGTGGCGAAACACGAGGAGCACGCCCGCGAGGCGGCCCGCCGGGGCGCGAAGATCATCGGGTTCCAGGAGGTCTTCAACGCCCCCTACTTCTGTCAGGTCCAGGAGCCGGAGCACTACCGCTGGGCCGAGCCGGTGCCCGACGGGCCGACCGTGCGTCGTATGCAGGAGCTCGCGCGCGAGACCGGCATGGTGGTGGTCGTCCCGGTCTTCGAGGTCGAGCAGTCCGGTTTCTACTACAACACCGCCGCCGTGATCGACGCCGACGGCTCGTACCTCGGCAAGTACCGCAAGCACCACATCCCGCAGGTGAAGGGTTTCTGGGAGAAGTACTACTTCAAGCCCGGCAACCTCGGCTGGCCGATCTTCGACACGGCCGTCGGCAGGATCGGCGTCTACATCTGCTACGACCGGCACTTCCCGGAGGGCTGGCGGCAACTGGGCCTCAACGGAGCCCAGTTGGTCTACAACCCGTCCGCCACCCATCGCGGCCTCTCCGCCCACCTCTGGCAGCTGGAGCAGCCCGCCGCCGCGGTCGCCAACGAGTACTTCGTCGCCGCGATCAACCGGGTCGGCGTGGAGGAGTACGGCGACAACGACTTCTACGGGACCTCCTACTTCGTCGACCCGCGCGGACAGTTCGTCGGCGAGGTCGCGAGCGACAAGGACGAGGAACTCCTCATCCGCGACCTCGACTTCGACCTGGTCGACGAGGTCCGCCGGCAGTGGGCCTTCTACCGTGACCGCCGTCCCGACGCCTACGAAGGGCTGGTGCAGCCGTGAGCGATCTCCACGCCCGCCATCGCAACGTCCTGCCGGACTGGCTCGCCCTGTACTACGAGGAGCCGCTGGAGATCACCCACGGCGAGGGCCGCCACGTCTGGGACGCCGAGGGCGTCAAGTACCTCGACTTCTTCGGCGGCATCCTCACCACGATGACCGCGCACGCGCTGCCCGAGATCACCAAGGCGGTGAGCGAGCAGGCCGGGCGGATCGTCCACTCCTCGACGCTCTACCTCAACCGGCCCATGGTCGAGCTCGCCGAGCGCATCGCCCACGTCAGCGGCATCCCGGACGCCCGCGTCTTCTTCACCACCTCGGGCACCGAGGCCAACGACACGGCGCTGCTGCTCGCCACGACCTACCGGCGCAGCAACACGATCCTGGCCATGCGCAACAGTTACCACGGCCGTTCCTTCAGCGCGGTCGGCATCACCGGCAACCGCGGCTGGTCGCCGACCTCGCTGTCCCCGCTCCAGACGCTGTACGTGCACGGCGGAGTGCGCGGCCGCGGCCCGTTCGCCGATCTCGGCGACGCCGAGTTCATCGACGCCTGCGTCGCGGATCTGCGGGACCTGCTCGGGCACACCCGCCCGCCCGCGGCCCTGATCGCCGAGCCCATCCAGGGTGTCGGCGGATTCACCTCGCCGCCGGACGGACTGTATGCACAATTCCGTGAAGTGCTGAACGCATACGGGATCCTGTGGATCGCCGACGAGGTGCAGACCGGCTGGGGCCGCACCGGCGAGCACTTCTGGGGCTGGCAGGCGCACGGCCAGAGCGGTCCGCCGGACATCGTCACCTTCGCCAAGGGCATCGGCAACGGCATGTCCATCGGCGGCGTCATCGCCCGCTCCGAGATCATGAACTGCCTGGACGCCAACAGCATCTCCACCTTCGGCGGCACCCAGATCACCATGGCGGCCGGTCTCGCCAACCTCTCCTACCTGCTGGAACACGACCTCCAGGGCAACGCGCGACGGGTCGGCGGCCTGCTCATCGAACGGCTGCGGGCCGCTGTCGCCCAGGATCCGGGCGTCCGCGAGGTGCGCGGGCGCGGCCTGATGATCGGCGTCGAGCTGACGAAACCCGGCACCGACCATGCCGACCCGGACCGGGCGTCCGCCGTCCTCGAAGCGGCCCGCGCCGGCGGGCTGCTGATCGGCAAGGGAGGCGGCCACGACACCAGCGCCCTGCGCATCGCCCCGCCGCTGTCCCTGACCGTGGCGGAGGCCGAGGAGGGCGCCGCGATCCTCGAGAGCGCGCTGCGCAGCACGCGGTAGCGCCGGCCTGAGCCAAGGGAAACACAACGCCATGACCATCGCCTTGGAGCCCTGGGGCCCCGTGGAGCCTCTGGAACCCGCCCTGTCGGTCCGTCAGGTCCTGGCCCTGGAGCGGGTGCTGGCGGGTGAGCCCGAGGTGGTGGCCGGCGCCGGCCAGCTCGACCGGCCGGTGCGCTGGGTGCACGTCGCCGAGGCGGCGGACGTCGGGGTGATGCTCAGCGGCGGCGAGATGGTCCTCACCACCGGTGTGCTGCTGGCCGGTGACGAGAGTGCGCAGACCGAGTACATCCACTCCCTGCACCGGGCGGAGGCCGCCGCCGTGGTGCTGGGTCTGGGGCGGGCCTTCCCCACCCCGCCGGACGTGATGCGGCGGGCCGCCGAGCGGTGCGGGCTGCCGATGGTCGTGCTCCATCGGCCGTTCCCCTTCGCCGAGTTGACCGAGGAGGTCCAGTCCCGGCTGGTCCAGCGGAAGTTCGCCGCCGTCAGCCTGTCGGAGGCCGTACGGACCGCGCTCACCGGGCTGATCACCGCGGGCGCCCCGCTGCAACTCCTGCTCGACGAGATCGCCCACCACACCGGCTGTCCCGTCGTCGTCACCAACCTCGCCCACCGGGTGCTGGCGACGGCAGGGGAGCGGTCGGCGGTCGACGACGTGCTGCGGGACTGGGAGCGCATCGCCCGACAGGCCGGCGGCAGCGAGGGCGACGGCTGGATCCGCGCCGAACTGGGCGGCCGCGGCGAGCGGTGGGGACAGATCATGCTGTGCGGCTACCGCGGCGACACCGCGGGCGGGCGGCTGCTCGCCGACCGGGCCGCCGAGGCCCTCGTCCTGCACCGCATGCTCGGCGGCGCCTCCGCCCACACCTGGGAGGAGCAGTCCGCGCAGAGCCTGCTCACCGATCTGGTCTCCGGGGTCGTACCGGCCCGGCAGCTGCTGCCCCGGGCCCGGGCGGCCGGCCTCCCCGTCAACCGGCGCACCTTCGTCCCGCTCGTCGTACGCGACGGCGACCCCGCTCAACTCGACCGGATGCTGCGGCTGTTGGGGCTGCCCGGGCTGGTCGCCGAGCTCGCCGACGGGGCCACCGCCGTACTGCTCAGCCTCGCCCGCGACCAGGACGCCGAGGCGCTCGCCGCCCACTTCGCCGCCCGGCTGCGGACCGAGTCGGGCCAGACCCGCACGGTCGTCGCGGCGGCCGCCCCGCGCATCGTCTGGGACGACGTGCCCGCCGGCCTGCGCGAGGCCCAGCACGTCGCCGACGCCGTGGCCGACTCCTCGGCCGCCCTCGACCTCCCGGCCGTCGTCCGCCTGCGGGACGTCCATCTGCGTGGCCTGATCCGGCTGCTGCGGGACGACCCGCATGTGCAGTCCTTCGCGGAGCGGGAGCTGGACGGGCTGCTGTGCGCGGCCGACGAGGACCTGCTCGCCGTGCTGCGGACCTATCTGGCCACCGGCCGCAACAAGTCCCGCACCGCCCAGCTCCACCATGTCTCCCGGCCTGCGCTGTACCGCCGGCTGGAGGCGATACAGGGGCGGCTGGGCGTGGACCTCGACGACTTCGAACAGGCCGCCTCGGTGCACATCGCGCTCCTCGCGCATGATGCGCAACAGGCCTGAAACATGCGACGACCTGGGAAAACGGCGGTGAAACATGGATCCACGAAAGGGTGACACCGTGGCACGCCCGGGGCCCGCAGACGTGACACGCTGCACCTCAAAGCGGGTTTTCGGACTTCCTACTCTTCTCGCACACCGAGTGACCGGAGGTCCCGATGAGCAGAGTGATCCGTGCCGCCGTCTTCCAGACGGCCTGGACCGGCGACAAGGAATCGATGATCCAGGTGCACGAGCAGGCGGTCCGCGACGCGGCCGCGCAGGGTGCTCAGGTCCTGTGTTTCCAGGAGCTGTTCTACGGACCGTACTTCTGCCAGGTCCAGGACCCGCAGTTCTACGAGTACGCCGAGCAGATCCCCGACGGCCCGATCGTCCAGCGTTTCCAGGCCCTGGCCCGGGAGCACGGCATCGTCCTGGTGCTGCCGATGTACGAGGAGGAGCAGCCCGGCGTCCTCTACAACACCGCCGCGGTGATCGACGCGGACGGCTCGTACCTCGGCAAGTACCGCAAGCACCACATCCCGCAGGTAAAGGGTTTCTGGGAGAAGTTCTACTTCCGCCCGGGGAACGTCGGCTGGCCGATCTTCGATACCGCTGTCGGCAAGATCGGCGTCTACATCTGCTACGACCGCCACTTCCCGGAGGGCTGGCGCGCGCTGGGGCTGGAAGGCGCCGAGATCGTCTTCAACCCGTCGGCGACCTCGCGCGGCCTGTCCGCCTACCTGTGGCAGCTGGAGCAGCCGGCGGCCGCGGTCGCCAACGAGTACTTCGTCGGCGCGATCAACCGGGTCGGCGTCGAGGAACTCGGCGACAACGACTTCTACGGGACCTCGTACTTCGTGGACCCGGAGGCCCAGTTCGTCGGCGAGGTGGCCAGCGACAAGGAGACCGAACTCGTCGTGCGCGA
This sequence comes from Streptomyces sp. NPDC002623, assembly GCF_053592635.1. Classification (NCBI taxonomy): domain Bacteria; kingdom Bacillati; phylum Actinomycetota; class Actinomycetes; order Kitasatosporales; family Streptomycetaceae; genus Streptomyces; species Streptomyces sp. NPDC002623. The sequence continues at coordinate 643,940 of NZ_JBSFWB010000001.1, forward strand.
CCTCGACATGGCCAAGCTGCGCGAGGTCCGCGACCGCTGGCAGTTCTACCGGGACCGCCGCCCGGAGGCGTACGGCCCGCTGACAGCTCCGTGATGCCTGCAGTTCCCCGCACATCCGACCGACCCAGGGGCGCGGGGAACTGCCCGCTCGACCACATCCGACCCACATCCGACCCGCACCCGACCGACTACCTCTCCGGAGCCGGAACATGAGCAGCCGTAAAATCATCCGCGGCGGTCTCGTCATCACCGCGTCCGACGAGATCCACGCCGACGTCCTGATCGAGGACGGCCGTATCGCCGCCCTCGCCGCCTCCGGCACCTCGGCCGCCGAGGCCTGGAGCGCCGAGCAGGTCATCGACGCGACCGGGAAGTACGTGATCCCCGGCGGGGTCGACGCCCACACCCACATGGAGCTGCCGTTCGGCGGCACCTTCGCCTCGGACACCTTCGAGACCGGCACCCGGGCGGCCGCCTGGGGCGGAACGACGACCATCGTCGACTTCGCCGTGCAGAGCGTCGGACACAGCCTGCGCGAGGGACTGGACGCCTGGCACGCCAAGGCGGAGGGCAACTGCGCGATCGACTACGCCTTCCACATGATCGTCTCCGATGTGAACCAGGACACGCTCAAGGAGATGGACCTGCTGGTGGAGGAGGGGGTGACCTCCTTCAAGCAGTTCATGGCGTACCCCGGCGTCTTCTACAGCGACGACGGTCAGATCCTGCGCGCCATGCAGCGCTCCGCCGACAACGGCGGACTGATCATGATGCACGCGGAAAACGGTATCGCCATCGATGTCCTGGTCGAGCAGGCGCTGGCGCGCGGCGAGACCGACCCCCGCTATCACGGCGAGGTGCGCAAGGCGCTGCTCGAGGCCGAGGCCACCCACCGCGCCATCAAACTCGCGCAGGTCGCCGGGGCCCCGCTGTACGTGGTGCACGTATCAGCGATGGAAGCGGTTGCGGAACTGGCGCGGGCGCGCGACGAGGGGCTGAACGTCTTCGGCGAGACCTGCCCGCAGTATCTGTTCCTGTCGACGGACAACCTCGCCGAGCCCGACTTCGAGGGCTCGAAGTACGTGTGCAGCACTCCGCTGCGGCCGAAGGAGCACCAGGCCAAGCTGTGGCAGGGCCTGAGGACGAACGACCTCCAGGTCGTCTCCACCGACCACTGCCCCTTCTGCTTCGTGGGCCAGAAGGAACTCGGCCGGGGCGACTTCTCCAAGATCCCCAACGGCCTTCCCGGCGTCGAGAACCGGATGGACCTGCTCCACCAGGCCGTCGTCGACGGGCACATCAGCCGCCGCCGCTGGATCGAGATCGCCTGCGCCACCCCGGCCCGGATGTTCGGCATGTACCCGAAGAAGGGCACCATCGCCCCCGGCGCCGACGCCGACGTCGTCATCTACGACCCGCACGCCGAGCAGATCGTCTCCGCCGAGACCCACCACATGAACGTCGACTACTCGGCGTACGAGGGCAAGCGGCTCACCGGCCGTGTGGAGACGGTCCTGTCGCGGGGCGAACTCGTCATCACCGAGCGGGAGTACACCGGCCACGCCGGCCACGGCGTCTACACCCCGCGCTCCACCTGTCAGTACCTCACCTAGGAGCAGCGCACATGGACTTCGGACTCGTCCTGCAGACCGACCCACCGGCCTCGAAGGTCGTCAGCCTGATGAAGCGCGCCGAGCGCAACGGCTTCACCTACGGCTGGACCTTCGACTCCGCGGTGCTCTGGCAGGAACCGTTTGTGATCTACAGCCAGATCCTGGCCAACACCAGCAAGCTGACGGTGGGCCCGATGGTGACGAACCCGGGCACCCGCACCTGGGAGGTCACCGCCTCCACCTTCGCCACCCTCAACGACATGTTCGGCAACCGCACGGTCTGCGGCATCGGCCGCGGCGACTCCGCGATGCGCGTCGCGGGCCGCGCCCCGAACACGCTCGCCCGCATCAGCGAGGCCATGAAGGTCATCAGGGCGCTCGGCTCGGGCCAGGAGGCGGATCTCGGCGGCACGGTCGTCAAGTTCCCCTGGATCAAGGAAGACGCGAAGCTTCCCGTCTGGATGGCCGCGTACGGCCCCAAGGCGCTGAAGATGACCGGTGAGGAGGCCGACGGCTTCATCCTCCAGCTCGCCGACCTGTATCTCACCGAGTACATGGTGAAGGCCGTCAAGGACGCCGCCGTCGCCGCCGGCCGCGACCCGTCCGAGGTCAAGATCTGCGTCGCCGCCCCCGCCTACGTCACCGAGGACGACTCGCCCGAGGCCCTCGCGCACGCCCGCGACCAGTGCCGCTGGTTCGGCGGGATGGTCGGCAACCACGTCGCCGACCTGGTGGCGAAGTACGGCGAGCACTCCTCCCAGGTCCCCGAGGAACTCACCGAATACATCAAGGCCCGGCAGGGGTACGACTACTCGCACCACGGCCGCAGCGACAACCCCGACACCGCCTTCGTGCCCGACGAGATCGTCGACCGGTTCTGCCTCATCGGACCGGTCGAGAAACACATCGAGAAGCTGAACGCCCTGCGCGCGCTGGGCGTCGACCAGTTCGCCGTCTACGACATGCACGACGCGCAGGAGAAGGTCATCGACGCGTACGGCACCACGGTGATCCCCGCCGTCAACGGCTGACCCGTCCCCCCGGATCAACTCCCCATCCCCCCACTCCAGTTCTCCCCTCTCCCGACGTCCCGGGGAGAGGGGACCGGAGACCCCGCACGGCCTTTCCGGATCCGCCCCTCGTTTGATTGGCCTGCCCATGACCGACACCGCTCCCACGGCCATACCGCCGACCTCCCAAGTCACCCTCGCCGACGGCCGGGTGGAGATCGCCCCTGGTTCGCCGCAGCCCAGCGGCCCCTACGCCAACGAGGACCTGCTTCCCGTCCCCGTGGAGAAGCGCACCTGGACCACGTACAACTTCTCCGCGCTGTGGGTCGGCATGGCCCACAACACGGCGTCGTGGACGCTGGCCTCCGGTCTGATCGCCGTCGGCATGGACTGGAAGCAGGCGGTGCTCACCATCGCCCTGGCCAACCTGATCGTGCTGGTCCCGATGCTGCTCACCGGGCACGCCGGACCGAAGTACGGCATCCCCTTCCCGGTCTTCGCCCGCGCCTCCTTCGGCATCCGCGGCGCCAACCTGCCCGCCGTCGTAAGGGCGTTGGTGGCCTGCGGCTGGTTCGGCATCCAGACCTGGATCGGCGGTGAGGCGATCTACTTCCTCGCCGGCAAGCTGATCGGCAACGGCTGGAGCGACGCCGGGAAGATCGGCGGCTACGCCTGGACGATGTGGCTGTCGTTCGCGATCTTCTGGGCGATCCAGGTCGCGATCATCTACCGGGGCATGGAGACCATCCGCCGCTTCGAGAACTGGGCGGCGCCCTTCGTCCTCGTCGGCGCGGTCGTCATGCTGATCTGGATGAGCAACAAGGCAGGCGGTTTCGGCCCGTTGCTCGACCAGCCCTCCAAGCTGGGCTGGGGCGGCGATTTCTGGAAACTTTTCTGGCCGTCTCTCATGGGCATGATCGGTTTCTGGTCGACGCTGTCGCTGAACATCCCGGACTTCACCCGGTACGGAAAGTCGCAGAAAGCGCAGACCTGGGGACAGGCTCTCGGTCTTCCCACGACCATGACGCTCTTCGCGCTGCTCTCGGTGATGGTCACCTCCGGATCGCAGGCCGTGTACGGCGAGACGATCTGGGACCCGGTACAGCTCGCCGCGAAGACGGACAACGTCTTCGGCCTGCTGTTCGCGCTGGTGACCGTGCTGGTGGCGACCCTGTCGGTGAACATCGCGGCCAACCTCGTCTCGCCGGCCTTCGACTTCTCCAACATCGCGCCGCGGAAGATCAGTTTCCGCGCCGGAGCACTCGTCACCTGCGTCCTCGGCGTGCTGATCTTCCCGTGGAAGCTGTACTCCGACCCGCAGGGTTACATCTTCACCTGGCTCGGCCTGGTCGGCGGTCTGCTGGGCACGGTCGCCGGCATCCTCATCGCCGACTACTGGATCCTGCGCCGCGGCAAGCTCGACCTGACCGACCTGTACCGGGAGGGCGGCCGTTACTGGTACGACAACGGCTGGAACTGGCGGGCCGTCGTCGCCTTCGTCACCGGCGGTGTCCTCGCCGTCGGCGGCGCCAGCTTCAAGCCGCTGATCGACGGCCGTCCCATCCCGGCGCTGGAATCCCTCGCCGACTACGGCTGGGCCGTCGGCCTCGGCACCTCCATGGCGCTGTACCTGGCCCTGATGCTGACGCGCGGACGGCAGGAACAGGAGAAGCAGGAAGAGCACGTAAAGCTGGTGAAGGACGTCGTCTGACGCCTGACGCAGGAAACGGCCGGAAGAGCAGCAGCGCTCTTCCGGCCGTCCTCGGTAACCGCTGTCTCAGCTCTTCTTGGCGTTCTGCAGGGCGGCCACCGCTTCCTTCGCCGCCTTGATCGCACCCTTGTTGATCTCGTCGGTGGTGGGCGCCTTCTTCGTCTCGAAGTCGCTGCCGTTGTAGTTGACGACCACCAGCGCGTTGGCCACCCGGGCGATGACGACGCCCTCACGGGTCTGCTGCTTGTCCTCCGTGGTCAGGTTCACCACGGAGTAGGCCTCGTTGCCGAGGCCAGGCACCGCACCGCCGCCGCTCTTCTCCCCGATGCGCTCCTTGTACGAACTCGTGGCCGCGTCGTCCGACTCCGTGATCTCGAAGGAGACGTCGAGCCAGCGGTAGTCGTAGCCCTTGAGCGCGTTCCACGAGCAGGTGCGGCGCAGTTCGGTGTCCGTGGACGGGATCTCCTTGCCCGCCACCTTGGCGCCCGGCACGAGCGAGGAGACGGTCTTCGCGGCCACGCCGGTGCAGGGGGCGGGGGCGGCGGCATACGTCTTGGAGACGGCCGTGGAGGACGGGCCGGACGACTTCTCGGTCTGGGTCTTCTGGGTGTCCTTGGCCGCGGTGTCCTGCTCTTCGGTCAGCGGGCCGGACGACATCGCCCAACCCGCACAGGCGAGCACGACCACCGGGGTCAGACGCGCGGTGAGGGCGAGCGGCAGTGGGAGAGAGCGCACGGCGCACTTTCGTGGGGGACGGTGCGGACGGAGTCCGCAGTGCGGACAGGAGACGCCAGTGTCACACGACTCCCTGTGGGGCGGAAGTGTGAACTCGCTCCGTGCCTGCGCGGTGACGAAGGGGCCTGAACCTACCGGGACATCGGGGTTCTTCACCGGACATAGGGACGGCGAGGGCGCGGCGACGGGGAGGCGGGGGCGCGGCGCGGGCAGAAGGGACGGGAGGGGAAGAGGGGGACGGGGAGCGTGCGGTGGGTAGGTACGTACGATCGCGAGATCGGCCGCCGCGCAGTGAGGAGCCCGTTGTGTTCACCACCCGTCCCACCCTCCAGGGCACGTTCGGAATGGTGTCCTCCACGCACTGGCTGGCATCGCAGTCGGCGATGGCCGTCCTGGAGGACGGCGGCAACGCCTACGACGCGGCCGTGGCCGGCGCCTTCGTGCTGCACGTCGTCGAACCGCACCTCAACGGGCCCGCCGGCGAGGTCCCGATCCTGCTCGCCCCGGCCGGCGGCGAGGTGCGGGTGCTGTGCGGACAGGGCGTGGCGCCGGCGGGCGCGACGGTCGCGCACTACCGGGCGCTGGGCCTGGACCTCGTCCCCGGAACGGGGCCCCTCGCAGCCGCGGTCCCCGGCGCGTTCGACGCCTGGATGCTCCTCCTGCGCGACCACGGCACCAAGTCCCTGGACGACGTGCTCAAGTACGCCGTCGGGTACGCCGAGCACGGGCACGCGCCCGTGGACAACGTCGGCGCGACCGTCGAGACGGTCCGGGAGCTCTTCGAGACGGAGTGGACGTCGTCGGCGGAGGTGTACCTGCCCGGCGGGGAGGCCCCGCGGCCCGGCGCGCTGTTCCGCAACCCCGCCCTCGCCGCCACCTGGAAGCGGCTGCTCGCCGAGACCGCCGCCATCGCCCGGGCGGGCGACCGGGAGGCGCGGATCGAGGCCGCGCGGGAGGTGTGGCGGACCGGGTTCGTCGCCGAGGCGCTCGTCCGGCAGGCCGCCCGGCCCACGCTGGACACCAGCGGCGAGCGGCACTCCGGCACCCTCGCGGCCGCCGACCTCGCCGCTTGGTCCGCGTCCTACGAGGCGCCGGCCACGTACGACTGGAACGGCTGGACCGTGTGCAAGGCGGGCCCGTGGAGCCAGGGCCCCGCCCTCCTCCAGCAGCTCGCCCTGCTCCCGGCCGAGCTGCCCGGGTACGGCTCAGCCGACTACGTCCATCTCCTCGTCGAGGGCTGCAAGCTCGCCATGGCCGACCGCGAGGCCTGGTACGGCGACGCGGCCGAGGTCCCGCTCGGCGAACTGCTCGCCGCCGACTACAACGCGGACCGGCGGCGGCTGATCGGCGACAAGGCCTCCTACGAGGTACGGCCCGGCAGCCCCGGCGGGCGCACTCCGCGGCTGAGCACGCACGCGTGCGTGACGGCTGCCGACGACCCCGGCTTCAGCCCCCTGGGCGCGGGCGAGCCGACGGTCGCCCGGGGCCCGGCGTCCTTGGGGCCGGGGGAGCCGGAGATCGGCGCGAACGGGGTCACCCGGGGCGACACCTGCCATCTCGACGTCGTCGACCGCTGGGGCAACATGGTCGCGGCGACGCCCAGCGGCGGCTGGCTGCAGTCCAACCCGGTCGTGCCCGAGCTGGGGTTCCCGCTCGGCACCCGGCTGCAGATGACCTGGCTGGAGGAGGGCCTGCCGAACTCGCTGACGCCGGGCCGGCGCCCCCGCACCACCCTCACCCCCTCGATCGCGCTGCGCGACGGGGTGCCGGTGCTGGCCTTCGGCACGCCCGGCGGCGACCAGCAGGACCAGTGGCAGCTGCACTTCCTCCTCGCCGTCGCCCTGCGCGCGCGGGTGCGCGGCGGCCTCGACCTCCAGGGCGCCATCGACGCCCCGAACTGGCACAACGACGGCTTCCCCGGCTCCTTCTACCCGCGCGGGATGCGGCCCGGCAGCGTCACCGTGGAGTCCCGGATGCCCGCGGAGGTGGTGGAGGAGCTGCGGCGGCGCGGCCACGACGTCACCGTCGGCGACCCCTGGTCCGAGGGCCGGCTGTGCGCGGTCGCCCGCGACCCGGAGACCGGGATCCTGCTCGCGGCCGCGAACCCGCGCGGGATGCAGGGATACGCGGTGGGCCGCTGACGAGCGCGTTCCCGTTCTTCATCCCGATTCCACCCGTGATGCACCCGGCCGGTGGGGATTGTCAGTGGGGCGTGCTCTCATGGAGGCATGATCGAAGACAAGGAAACCATCGACGAGTTTCTCGCGCGCCGCTCGGCCGACGTGGAGGAGGCGGTCCGCAGGGCCGCCGCGACCGAGATCATGCCCCGCTTCCGGCAGCTCGCGGCGCACGAGGTCGACCAGAAGAGCGGACCGCACGACCTGGTGACGGACGCCGACCGGGGCGCCGAGCTGTTCCTCACCAAGGCCCTCGCCGCCCTTCTGCCCGGCTCGGTCGTCGTCGGCGAGGAGGCGGTGCACGCAGACCCGGCCACATACGAGGCGATACAGGGCGACGCGCCGGTGTGGATCGTCGACCCGGTCGACGGGACCCGGCAGTTCGTGCACGGCGACGACGGCTTCTGCACCCTGGTCGCGCTCGTCCGCCACGGCGTCCTGCACGCCTCCTGGACGTACGCCCCGGCCCGCGACCAACTGGCCACGGCCGTCCGGGGCGGCGGCGCCTTCCTGGACGGCGAGCGGCTGTTCGCCGGTCCGCCCGAGCCCGGCCGCGACCTGACGGTGGCCACCTCGCACCCCGACTACACGACCGACGCGGAGAAGCGCGCCCTGCTGGCGCTGTGGACGGACGGAGTCGCACCGCGCGAGTGCGGATCCGCCGGGCTGGAGTATCTCGCCGTCGCCCGGGGCGAGTTGGACGCCACGGCCTTCTCCTGGGAAGCGGCCTGGGACCACGCGGCCGGACTGCTGCTGGTCGAGGAGGCGGGCGGCGCCCACCTCACCCTCACCGGCGAGCCGTTCCGCATCACCGGCGGCAACTCCCTGCCCTTCACGGCGGCCCGGGACGCGGCGACGGCCCGCAGGGTGTCGGGACTGCTCTCGGGCGTCGAGCGGCTTCGCGACATCGCCTGAGCGATGCGACGCGGCGCGCGCGGTGCCGTGCGGCGCGGCGCGGTGCCCTGCGGTGTGGCGTGGCGTGGCGTGGCGCCGTGCGGTGTGGCGCGGTGCGGTGTGCGCATCGTGCCGAGCGATCCCGGCCCGGTGTCGAGCGATGCGGACGTCCCGGCCCGTTCGGGCCCCCGCGCCGCGGGCGTTGTCGTACCCCCGGCATATCCTGACTGCGGGGGCCACCGGTCTACGGCGGTCACCGGCTGACGAAGGGGTCGAAGTGCCGTCGATGCTCGATGCGGTCGTGGTGGGAGCGGGGCCCAACGGGCTGACCGCGGCGGTGGAGCTGGCCAGACGCGGCTTCTCCGTGGCGATCTTCGAGGCGCGGGACACCGTGGGCGGAGGCGCCCGCACCGAGGAACTCACCCTGCCGGGCTTCCGCCACGACCCCTGCTCCGCCGCGCACCCCCTCGGCATCAACTCGCCCGCGTTCCGCGCCCTGCCCCTGGAGCGCTACGGCCTGGAGTGGCTGCACGCCGAGCTGCCCATGGCGCACCCCTTCCTCGACGGCAGCGCCGCCGTGTTGTCCAGGTCGGTCGCCGAGACGGCCGCCTCCTTCGGGCCACGGGACGCGGGCGCGTACCGCCGTCTGGTCGAGCCCTTCCTGCCCAAGTGGGACACCCTGGCCCGCGACTTCATGTCGCTGCCGCTGACCGCGCTCCCGCGCGACCCGGTCACCCTGGCCCGGTTCGGCCTGGTCGGTCTGCCCCCGTCCAGCTGGCTCGTCCGACGCTTCCGCGACGAGCCCGCCAAGGCCCTCTTCGCCGGCCTCGTCGCCCATGTCATGGCCCCGCTGAGCGGCTTCGCCACCGGCGCCGTCGGCCTGGTCTTCGCCCTCGCCGCGCACGCCCGCGGCTGGCCGGTGGCCCGCGGCGGCTCCCAGGCCATCTCGGACGCCTTGGCGGCCTACCTCGAGGACCTCGGCGGCAGCGTCCACACCGACTACGAGGTCAAGCGTCTCGACGATCTGCCGCCGGCCCGCGCGTACGTCTTCGACACCTCGCCCACCGCTCTCGCCCGCATCGCCGGCTTCGGCGACCATTACGCGGGGTACAAGTACGGGCCGGGCGTCTTCAAGATCGACTACGCGCTCGACGGCCCCGTCCCGTGGACCGCGAAGGAGGCCCGCACCGCCGGCACCGTGCAGATCGGCGCGAACAGCGCGGAGATCGGCGCCGCCCTGCGAGCCCCGTCCCGGGAGGGCCGGGCCCCCGACAGACCCTTCCTGATCACGGTGCAGCCCAGCGTCGTCGACCCCACCCGGGCCCCCGCCGGCAAGCATGTCTTCTGGGCGTACGGCCATGTGCCCAACGGCTGGACGGGGGACCTCACCGACGCCATGGAACGCCAACTGGAGCGCTTCGCCCCGGGCTTTCGCGACCGCGTGCTCGCCCGCGTCACCGCAGGGCCCGCCGAACTCGCCGCCCGCAACGCCAACTACGTCGGCGGGGACATCGCCACGGGCGCGGCCTCCGGGCTCCAGATCCTGCTGCGCCCCAAGCTGACCGCGTTCCCGTACGCCACCCCGCACCCGGCCGTCTTCATCTGCTCCTCGGCCACCCCGCCCGGCCCGGGCGTGCACGGCATGTCGGGCCACAACGCGGCCAAGGCCGTATGGCGCAGACTGCGGCGACAAAGCTGAGCGGCCGGCGGTCCCCGTTGCTATACACACAGCCATGACCACGATCACGCTCGTCCAGGGCGACATCACCCGGCAGTCGGTGGACGCCATCGTCAACGCGGCCAACTCCTCGCTGCTCGGCGGAGGCGGTGTCGACGGCGCGATCCACCGCAGGGGCGGCCCCGCGATCCTCGACGACTGCCGTCGGCTCCGCGCCTCGCACTACGGCAAGGGTCTGGCCACCGGCCAGGCCGTCGCCACGACGGCGGGCGAACTGGACGCGCGCTGGGTGATCCACACCGTGGGCCCGGTGTACAGCGCGGGCGAGGACCGCTCGGAGCTGCTGGCCTCCTGCTTCCGGGAGTCGCTGCGGGTCGCGGACGAGCTGGGCGCGCGCACGGTCGCCTTTCCGGCGGTCTCCGCCGGCATCTACGGATGGCCGATGGACGACGCCGCCCGGATCGCGGTGCAGACCGTGCGGGCGACGTCGACCTCGGTGCAGGAGGTCACCTTCGTCCTCTTCGACGAACGGGCCCACGCCGCGTTCGCCGCGCACATCGGTTGAACGGACGCACCCGCAGGACGAGGCGGCCGTAGTACCTGGGTACTACGGCCGCCGCCGCTTTTCGGTCCCCCCGTGCCGCTGACGTGCCCCGGAGCGCTCCTAGCGTGAGGTTCAGGCCGGACCAGGCCTCATCCGCGCACCACATTCCTCCGTCCTTGTGGGAGTTCTCCGTGGCCACGTTCCTGTACCGGCTGGGCCGGCTCGCTTTCCGGCGACGCCGAACGGTCGTCCTGCTCTGGATCGTCGTACTGGCGGCCATGGGCGTCGGCGCTCTGAACGCGTCCGGCGGTTCGAACGACAGCTTCACCATCCCGGGCAGCCAGTCGCAGAAGGCCCTCGACCTGCTGGACGAGGAGTTCCCGCAGGCCTCGGCCTCCGGGGCCACGGCGCGGGTCGTGTTCGAGGCGCCGGACGGGCGGCGGCTGACGTCCACGGCCGTCAGGACCGAGGTCGAGACGCTCGTCGCCGATCTGAGGAAGGCCCCGCAGGTCGCGAGCGTCGTCGACCCCTACACCGGGGGAGCCGTCAGCGAGGACGGGACGATCGCGTACGCCTCGGTGACGTTCGAGGTCGCCCAGGCCGACGTCGGCGACGCGGCCAAGGACGCCCTGCACGAGGTGGGGACCGCGGGCGAGAAGGCCGGCCTGTCGATGAGCATGGGCGGCAACGCCCTCGATGAGAGGGCCGGAGGCGGCGCCGCCGAGGCGATCGGCATCGTCGTCGCGGCCGTCGTGCTGGTCATCACCTTCGGCTCGCTGGCCACGGCCGGGCTGCCGCTGCTGACCGCGCTGTTCGGCGTCGGCCTGGCGATGCTGTCGATCACGCTCGCCACCGGCCTGTGGAACCTGTCCTCCTCCGCCCCGACGCTCGCCGTGATGCTGGGCCTGGCCGTGGCCGTCGACTACGCGCTGTTCATCGTCTCCCGCTACCGCAACGAGCTCCATGACGGGCGCGAGCCCGAGGAAGCCGCCGGGCGGGCCCTCGGCACCGCCGGGTCCGCGGTCGTGTTCGCCGGCCTGACCGTGATCATCGCGCTGGCCGGACTGAGCATCATCGGCATCCGGATGATGGCCGACATCGGTCTGTCCGCCGCGTTCGCGGTGGCGGTCGCGGTCCTCGTCGCGCTGACCCTGCTGCCCGCGATGCTCGGCTTCGCCGGAACGCGGATCACGAAGGGCAGGCTCAAGACCCGCCGCATGCGGAAGCTGGAGCGCGGCGAGGGCGAGGCACTGGGCGTGCGCTGGGCCCGGTTCGTCACCCGCAACCCCGTGAAGACGCTCGCCGTCTCCGCCGTCGGACTGCTGGCCCTGGCCGTTCCCGCCCTGTCGCTGGAGACGGCCATGCCCAACGACTCGACGGCCGCCCCCGGCAGCAGCGCGCGCATCGCCTACGACACCGTGACCAAGGGCTTCGGCGCCGGCTACAACGGGCCGCTGACCGTGGTCGTCGACGCCGGAAGCGGTGACGCCGAGGCCGCCGCGCAGGACGCCGTCACCCTGCTCGACAGGATGCCGGACGTCGCCTCGGTCGGCATCGTCGGCTACAACGAGTCCGGTGACGTCGCCCTCGTCCGCGCCGTGCCGGAGAGCGCCCCGAGCAGCCGGCAGACCATCGACCTGGTCAACGGCATCCGCGACCAGGGCGCCGCGTTCACGACGGACACCGGCGCCGAGCTGATGGTCACCGGCACGACCGCGCTGAACATCGACGTCTCCGCGAAACTCTCCGACGCCCTCGTGCCCTACCTCTGCGTCGTGGTGGGCCTGGCGCTGATCCTCCTGCTGCTGGTCTTCCGTTCCCTGATGGTCCCGCTCAAGGCGGCCCTCGGCTTCCTGCTCAGCCTGTTCGCGACCCTCGGCGTCGTGGTCGCGGTCTTCCAGTGGGGCTGGTTCGCGGACGTCCTCGGCGTCGACCAGACCTCCCCGATCGTCAGCGTGCTGCCGATCTTCCTGGTCGGAGTGGTGTTCGGCCTGGCCATGGACTACGAGGTGTTCCTGGTGACCCGCATGCGGGAGGCGTACGTCCACGGCGCCGACCCGACGGAGGCGGTCGTCGCGGGCTTCCGGCACAGCGCCCGGGTGGTCACGGCCGCCGCGATCATCATGATCTCCGTCTTCGGCGGCTTCGTCCTGGACGACAGCGCGCTGATCCAGTCGATCGGCCTGGGCCTGGCCTCCGCCGTCCTCTTCGACGCCTTCGTCGTCCGGATGACGCTGGTGCCCGCCGTGATGACGCTGCTCGGCCGCCGGGCCTGGTCGCTGCCGAAGCGGCTCGACCGCTTCCTGCCGGACGTGGACGTCGAGGGCGAGAAGCTCCAGCACCTCCTGGACAAGCCCCGGGGCCCCGAAGGCGGAAACGAGGGCGGAAACGAAGGCGGAAACGAGGGCGAAAGCGAAGGCCGGACCGGCGGGCAAGCCGGTGGGGAAGCCGGCCGGGGACACCAGCCCCTCTCGCCCACCGCCTCGGGCCGCAGCTGACCGGACAGCCGTACGATCCGCACCAGAGACGGGCAGCCCCTGGTCAGCCGTACGGCCGGCCCGCACCCGGTCCGGCCCCAGACCCGGCCCGGCCGCCGGACCCCGCCCGCCGGTCCCACCCCCTGGGCCGGCGGGCGGTCCTCCTTGCACCGTGGAGGTGTACACAGTGACCACACCGCCAGCGGCGGACCGGGCGGGCCGCCGCGTCGACCCCGGAGACCTGCTGGACGGCCCCGAACACCGCATGGTCGTCGGGCTGCTGTCGTGGCTGGCGTCGGTGAACCGGGCCGACCTGGCCCACCCGAGGGTCAGGCGGTGGGGGGTGCCCGCCGTCCTCGCCCTGTTCGGACTGCCGGCGCTGATGAAGGCGCCCGAGGGCTCCGGACCGGGCGTGCCCGCGGTGCTGGCGCTGATGATCGGGTTCACCGTCCCGCTGCTGTGGCGGGAACGCCGGCCCGTTGCGGTCTTCACCGTGGTCGCGGCCGTCTCCGCGGTGGACATCGCGCTGGGGGCCCTGGCGGGTTCCAACGCGAGCCGCCTGGTGGTCCTGTACACCGTCGCCCGTCTCGGGACCCCCGCACAGCTGGCCTTCGCCTTCGCGGTCAGCCTCCCGGAAGCGGTGGCGACGGGCCTCCTCCTCGCGGCCAACGGTCCGACTTCCTACTTGACGCGGGTCCCGGCCATGGTGATCGTGCTGGTCGTCGGGACGACGGCGGCGGCCGGACTGGGCCTGGCCAGCCGGATCACGCGCGCGTACATTGCCGCCCTGGAGGACCGCGCCGTACGCCTGGAGACGGAGCGCGACCAGCGCGCCCGCCTCGCGGTGGCCGGGGAGCGCGCCCGGGTCTCCCGCGAGATGCACGACATCCTCGGCCACACCCTGTCCGTGATGGTCGGCCTCGCCGACGGCGCCGCGGGCCTCGCCGAGACCTCGCCCAAGCGCGGCGCCGACACACTGCGGATCATCGCCGAGAGCGGACGCGGCGCCCTGGCCGAGCTGCGCCGGCTGCTCGCCGTCGTCCGCGACGACGGCGGGAGGCCGGACGACACCCCGCTCGCCCCGCAGCCGGGCCTGGCCGACCTCGACGCGCTGCTGGAGCGGTTCCGCGCCGCCGGACCCACCGCCGCCCTCCGCACCGAGGGCGACCTGAGCGGCCTCACCCCGGGACTCCAGCTCGCCGTCTACCGCATCGTCCAGGAAGCCCTGACCAACACCCTCAAGCACGCCGCCGCCGACACCGCCGTCGACATCGTCATCGTCGCCGACCCGCATGCCGTACGTCTCACCGTCGAGGACGCCGGCCCGTCGGCGGAGCACACGGAAGATGTGGACGTGGACGTGGACGGCGGCGGCCGGGGCCTGGTCGGCGTGCGCGAACGGGCCGCCCTCTACGGCGGGGAGGCCGCTGCGGGCCCCAACCCCCGCGGCGGCTGGACCGTACGCGCCCGCCTCACCCCCACCACGCCCGCCCCCGCTCACACGGAGAACCGACCGGTATGACCACCGTCCTCATCGTCGACGACCAGGCCCTGCAGCGGCTCGGCTTCAGCATGCTCCTGGAACAGCACCCCGACCTGACCGTGGTCGGCGAGGCCACCCACGGCGCCGAGGCGGTCCGCAAGACCGCCGAACTCCGTCCCGACGTCGTGCTCATGGACGTCCGGATGCCCGGCATGGACGGCATCGAGGCCACCCGGCGCATCGTCCGGTCCGGCGGCCGTTCCCACGTCCTGGTGCTGACCACCTTCGACCTCGACGAGCACGCGTACGCGGCGCTGCGGGCCGGCGCCAGCGGCTTCCTGCTCAAGGACGCGCTGCCGGACGAACTCGTCGCGGGGATCCGCGCGGTGGCCGCCGGGGACGCCGTCATCGCCCCCGGTCTGACCCGCAGACTCCTCGACTCCTTCACCGACCGGCTGCCCGGCCGCACGCCCGACCAGGAACGGCAGCTCTCCTCCCTCACCCAGCGCGAGCGCGAGGTGCTCACCGCGATCGCCTCCGGCTGGAGCAACATCGAGATCGGCGAACGCCTCAACCTCGCCGAGTCCACCGTCAAGACCCACGTCAGCCGCATCCTCGCCAAGATCGGCGTCCGCGACCGCGTACAGGCCGTGATCTTCGCGTACGACACCGGACTGGTCAGGCCGGCGTGACCCGCGCGCGCGAGGCGTCCGTCACCTCGTCCGTGCCGGTTCCGTGTCCTGCGTGTGTTCCGCGCACAGACAGCCGACGCCCCGCTCGATCCACTCCCGGCCCGCCCACTGCGGATGCCGCTCGATCAGCAGCGCCCGGACCTCGGCGACGATCTCGTCCTCGGCCGTCGTGGAGTCGCGCCGCCGCCAGGTCTCGTCGCGCAGCTCGCGCAGATAGTCGCGGACGTCGGTGAGGACCTGCGAGCCGCCGAGGTCGCCGTGGCCGGGAACCACCACCCGGGGCCCGGTGGCGGCCAGCCGGTCCATGACCTCCAGCCAGCGCACGCCGGAGACGTCCGTGTCGTACGGCGGAAACCACGGGAAGATGGCGAACTGCCCGGTCTCGGCGAGGTCCCCGGTGAACAGCACACCGGCGTCCGGTACCTCGACCACCTGGTCGCCCTTGGTGTGGCCCCGTCCGGTGGGCCGCAGCCGCACGGTCCGGCCGCCGAGGTCCAGGTCGTACCTGTCGTCGTAGACCACGTCCGGGGTGGGCACCCGGACGCCGTCGAGCCGGTCGGCGACCGGCCCCCCGAAGCTCCGGAACATCTCCAGGTAGCCCGGCCCCTTCTGCTCCAGATCGGCTGCCTGGGCGCGGTTGACCACGTACGTGGCCCGGCCCGCGAACACCTGTGCGCCGAAGGCGTGCTCGGGGTGGAAGTGCGTCGTCGTCAGATACAGACGGCGTCCCCCGGCCACCTCGGACGCGAGGGCGAGGACCTGCTCGGCGTTGGCGGCGCCGATGCCCGTCTCGACGACCAGGACGGCTCGCGTGCCGCCGATGACGCCGATGTTCGGTACCAGAGCGGCCCCTCGGTTCGGGATCACCAGCAGATCGCGGGCGATGTCCTCGGCGCCGGAGACCTGCACGGCGGGGTCGGGAATCTGTTCGTCAGCCATGCGCCGATTGCACCGCCCGAACACCACGGCCGTCCAAGACCGTTGTGGTGAACCCGATACCGCACGGGTATCATCCCAGGTCATGGAACTGCGCACGCTGCGCTATTTCGTCGCCGTCGCCGAGGAACTCCACTTCGGCCGGGCCGCCGTCCGGCTGCACATGAGCCAGCCGCCGCTGAGCCGGGCCATCAGGCGGCTGGAGGCCGATCTCGGCGCCACTCTGCTGCACCGCTCGGCCGCGGGCGTCGCCCTCGCCCCGGCCGGGGCGGTGCTGCTGGACGAGGCGCGCGCCCTGCTCGACCAGGCCGACCGGGCACGCGTGCGCGTGGCCGCCGCGGCCGGCGCCGCGACCCTCACCGTCGGCCTCCTGGGCGACAGCTCCGACCGGGGCGCGACGCGACTGGCCGCCGCGTACCGCCGACGGCACCCCGGCGTCGACGTCCGCATCCGCGACACCGACCTGACCGATCCGACCTGCGGACTGCGGGCCGGACTCGTCGACGTCGCCCTGACCCGCCTCCCGTTCGACGAGAGCGGTCTGGCGGTGCGCGAACTGCGCGCCGACCCGGTGGGCGCGGTGCTGCGCACCGACGATCCGCTGGCCGGGAGCGACCGCCTGAAGCTGGCCGACCTGGCGGGCCGACGCTGGTTCCAGTTCCCGGACGGCACCGACCCGATCTGGCGGTCGTACTGGAACGGGGGCGAGCCGCGTGAGGGTCCGGTGGTGCGCGCCGTCCAGGAGTGTCTGCAGGCCGTGCTCTGGAACGGCACGGTCGGGATGACCCCGCTCGGTCACCGACCGCCCGAGCAGCTGGCCGTGATCCCGGTCGTCGACATGGCGCCGAGCCGCGTCGCGGTGGCGTGGCAGGAGGGGGACGCCAACCCGCTGATCAGGTCGTTCGTGGAGATCGCGGCCGCCGCCTACCGCGACTGAGCCTCTCCTGCCCGAACGGCCAGCTCGCGTTCGGCGACCGCCCGGAAACCCTGGGGCGGCCGACCGGTGAGGCGCTGGACGGTGTCGGTGGTGCGGTCCTCGGCGCCCTCGGCGATGGCACGGTCCATCCCGGCGAGCATCGCGGCGAACTCCGCCGGGATGCTCATCGCCAGCCGGTCACGCATGGCGTCGTAGGTCAGCGAGCGGTGGACCACCGGGCGACCGGTGACTTCCGTGACGAGCGCGGCGATGTCGTCGTGGCTCAGTGCTTCCGGACCGGTCAGGACCAGATCGGCATCGGGCGCGCGGTCCTGGGTGAGGGCCTGCACGGCGACGGCGGCGATGTCGTCGGCGTCGACGAATCCGACCCGGCCGGTCCCGGCCGCGGTCATGATCGTGCCCTGGTCGCGGATGCTGTCGGCGTGGGCGTGCGTGCCGGTGAAGTTCTGCATGAACCACGAGGGGCGCAGCACCGCCCACTGCTCGAACAGGCCGGGCAGGGCCCGGTGCACCGCCCCCACCGCGGGCCCGCCCTCGGGGATCGCCGAGGAGCTCAGCAGCACCGCGCGCGCCACCCCGGCGGCACGGGCCCGCCGGAGGAAGGGCAGCATGACCGCGGCCGGGTCGGGGTCGCCGATCGGCGGGACGAGGTAGACGCGGTCGGCGTCGGCGAGGGCGTCATCGAAGGCGGTGGGGTCGTACCAGTCGAACCGGACCGCTTTTGCGCCGGGTAACGGGGTGGCGCGGCGGCTTGCGGCCTTCACCCGGTGGCCGGCGGCGATCAGCTGTGCGGCGGTACGGCTGCCGGTGGTGCCGGTGGCGCCGATGACGAGGGTGGTGCCGGTGCCGGTGCCGGTGCTGGTGCCGGTGTCGTCGGCGGTCATCGGGCGTCGCCTCGTGGGCATGAGCTTCTCCGTCCCGTACGATACGGACCAGCGGTCCGCTTCTTCCGTGAACGATACGGACCGCCGGTCCGCATTGCAACCGGAGGGACGGAACCCATGCCCGAACGCACGCCCCGCAAGGACGCGGCCCGTAACCGGGCAGCGGTCTTCGCCGCCGCCGATGCTCTCTTCGCCCAGTGCCGGAGCCCCGAGGACGTCACCATGGCCGACATCGCGGCAGCGGCCGACGTCGGCAAGGGAACCCTTTTCCGGGCCTTCGGCGACCGCACCGGGCTGATCCGCGCGCTGTACGAGGCACGGCTGGAACCGGTGCGCAGCGCCGTGGAGCAGGGTCCGCCGCCGCTGGGCCCCGAGACCCCGCCGCTCGAGCGCGTGCCCGCCGTGCTCGACGCCCTGCTGTGCCTCAAGCTCGACAACCGCCACCTGGCGCTGGCCCTGGAGGGAACAGGCTCGGGCAGCCCCTATCAGGCGGGACAATACGAGCAGTGGCACACCCTGCTCAGGGGCCTGCTGCGCCGCATCCCCGGCCCGGCCGACGGCGACTGCACAGACTCCACCGACTGCACAGACTTCTCCGCCTCCACCGACTTCACCGCCCACGCACTGCTGGCGGCCACCCGGGCCGATCTGGTGGCCCACCTGGCCGACGGCAAGGGGGTGGCCCGCGAGGAGATCCGGGCGCAGTTGGCGAGCTACACGAACCGAACCCTAGGCGCCGGCTCAGGGCGGGGGCCGGCCGCCGCATCGTGACCGAGGCGAGGGCGTCACCCGCCGCCGGTTCCGGAATCCGTTCGTCCCCGCCCAGGTAGCCTTCCTGTCTGCGGAGCGGAAGGTGCCGCTCACACCCGGCCGCGCTGCGCTGTGCGCCGGGCTTAACTCCTGGTGGCCGGTCCGGGAGACACCTGCGTAATGCGCGGTTCGTACCGTCACAGAGGCTTGCAGATGCTCTCACCAGGCCGATCGTCAGCAGGACGTCAGAACGAAAGGGGCGCCCGTGGCCGTGCCGGACCCGCGGACCGACAGCGCGACCGAGACGAAGGTGCGCACGGTCTGCTCGTACTGCGGCGTCGGCTGCGGCATGGTCCTCGACATCGGCCGCGGACCGGACGGCCGCCGCACGGTCCTGAAAGCGGTCGGCGACAAACAGCACCCGGCGAACTTCGGCCGGCTGTGCACCAAGGGCGCGACCACCGCCGACATGCTCGCCGCGCCCGGCCGGCTGACCAGCGCCCTCGTCCGCTCGGACCGCGGCGAGGAGCCCGAGCCCGCCCCCGTGGACGCGGCGGTCGCCGAGACGGCGCGGCGTCTGCGCGCGATCGTCGACGAGCACGGCCCGGACGCCGTCGCCCTCTACGTCTCCGGGCAGATGAGCCTCGAAGCGCAGTACCTCGCGAACAAACTCGTCAAGGGTTACCTCCGCAGCAACCAGATCGAGTCGAACTCCCGGCTGTGCATGGCAAGCGCCGGAACCGGTTACAAACTGTCTCTCGGCGCCGACGGCCCGCCCGGCTCGTACGAGGACCTCGACAAGGCGGACGTCTTCCTGGTCATCGGCTCCAACATGGCCGACTGCCACCCGATCCTGTTCCTGCGGATGATGGACCGGGTGAAGGCCGGCGCCAAGCTGATCGTCGTCGACCCGCGCCGCACCGCCACCGCGGCGAAGGCGGACCTGTTTCTCCAGGTCAAGCCGGGTACCGACCTCGCCCTGCTGAACGGTCTGCTGCATCTGCTGCACGAGGACGGTCACACCGACCCCGACTTCGTCGCCGCGTACACCCAGGGCTGGGAGGCGATGCCGGAGTTCCTCGCCGACTACCCGCCCGCGACCGTCGCGGAGCTCACCGGCATCCCGGAGACCGATCTGCGCGAGGCCGTCCGGCTGATCGGCGAGGCGGGGGAGTGGACCAGCTGCTGGACCATGGGCCTCAACCAGTCCACGCACGGCACCTGGAACACCAACGCCCTGGTGAACCTGCATCTCGCGACCGGCGCCATCTGCCGTCCGGGCAGCGGTCCCTTCTCCCTCACCGGTCAGCCCAACGCCATGGGCGGCCGGGAGATGGGCTACATGGGGCCCGGCCTCCCCGGTCAGCGCTCGGTCCTCGTCGACGCCGACCGCGCCTTCGTCGAAGAGCTGTGGGGGCTCGAACCGGGCGCGATCCGCGCGGACGGCGTCGGCAAGGGCACCGTCGAGATGTTCCGGAAGATGGCCGACGGCGAGATCAAGGCCTGCTGGATCATCTGCACCAACCCGGTCGCCTCCGTCGCCAACCGCAGG
Source organism: Streptomyces sp. NPDC002623 (assembly GCF_053592635.1). Lineage (NCBI taxonomy): Bacteria > Bacillati > Actinomycetota > Actinomycetes > Kitasatosporales > Streptomycetaceae > Streptomyces > Streptomyces sp. NPDC002623. The sequence continues at coordinate 664,013 of NZ_JBSFWB010000001.1, forward strand.
ACGGTCATCGAGGGCCTGGAGGCCGCCGAGTTCGTCGTCACCCAGGACGTCTTCGCCGACACCGAGACGAACGCGTACGCCGACGTCGTCCTGCCCGGCGCCCTGTGGACCGAGACCGAGGGCGTCCTCATCAACAGCGAGCGCAACCTCACCCTCGCCCGACCCGCCGCCGACCCGCCCGGCGAGGCCACCGCCGACTGGCGGCTCATCGCGGCCGTCGCCCGAGCGATGGGTTACGAGAGCGGTTTCTCGTACGACAGCGCCGAGCAGATCTTCGAGGAGATCAAGCGCGCCCACAATCCGCAGACCGGCTACGACCTGCGCGGAGTGACATACGAGCGGCTGCGTGACACCCCGGTGCAGTGGCCGGCCGCCACCGCCGACGGGCCCGACCGCAACCCGATCCGCTATGTGAACGAAGACGGTTCCCTCACGTTTCCCACGGCTTCCGGCCGCGCCGTCTTCCACCCGCGTCCGCACGTCCCGCCCGCCGAGATGCCGGACGACGACTATCCGTTCGTCCTGAACACCGGCCGCCTCCAGCACCAGTGGCACACCCTGACGAAGACCGCCAAGGTCGCCAAGCTCAACAAGCTCGATCCCGGCCCGTTCGTCGAGGTGCACCCCGAGGACGCGGCCGCGCTCGGCCTCGCCGACGGCGACTCCGTCGAGGTCGCCTCACGGCGTGGGCGGGCCGTGCTGCCGACGGTCGTCACCGACCGCGTCCTGCCCGGCTCCTGTTTCGCGCCGTTCCACTGGAACGACCTCTTCGGCGAGTACCTCAGCGTCAACGCGGTCACCAGCGACGCCGTCGACCCGCTGTCCTTCCAGCCCGAGCTGAAGGTGTGCGCGGTGTCGCTGACGAAGGTGTCGACACCGGTTACCGTCCATGCTCCGGCAGCCGAGAGCCCGGCCGCGCGGAACCTGACCGCGCGGAACCTGGACGCGCAGAGTTCGGCCGCGCAGCCGTCGGCCGCCCTCGTCCCGGCCGCCGTCCACCCCACCGCCGTTCAGCCCTCCGCCGTCCAGCCTTCCGCAGCCGCCGTGTTCGGCCTGGAGCCCAGCCCGCCGCCGGTCCTGACCGAGCCGGAACGGCGCTATCTGGTCGGCTTCCTCGCCGGCATCCCGGCCGGCGCCCCGGGCGTACCGGTCCTGCCGCCGGACGCGCCCTTCAGCCCCGAGCACGCCCTGTGGGTCAACGGCACCCTCGCCGGCATGTACTCCCGCATCGGCGCCGCGCCGCCCCCGCAGACCCCGACCCCGACCCGGCGGGTCGTGATCCTGTGGGCCTCGCAGACCGGCAACGCCGAGGACTTCGCCGCCGCCACCGCCGAACGGCTCACCGCGGGCGGCCACACGGCCTCCCTCGTCGCCATGGACGAGGCCGACCCCGCCGCCCTGCCCGCAGGGGCCGACCTGCTGCTGATCACCAGCACCTTCGGCGACGGCGACGCCCCGGACAACGGCGCCGGCTTCTGGGACGGCCTCGCCGAGCTGGGCACCGGCCGTCTGGAAGGCCGACGCTATGCCGTCCTCGCCTTCGGGGACTCCTCGTACGACGACTTCTGCGGACACGGCCGACGCCTGGACGACCGTATGGACGAGCTGGGCGCGGTCCGGCTGGCCCCGCGCACCGACTGCGAACCGGACTACGAGACGGAGGCGGAGGCCTGGCTCGACCAGGTCGTCACGGCACTCAAGGAAGCCACGGAACACCTGCCTGCGGAACACCTGCCCACGGAGCTCCCGGCCACGGAGCACCTGCCGACGGAGCTCCCGCCCACAGGTCCGGCGCCCGCGGCGCCCGCCGGGCCTCCTGCCCCGGGGCCGGCCCCCGCGCCCGCCCCGGACGCCGTTCCCGCCGTCGTCACCAAGGCGGCTCCCGCTGCTCCCCGCGCCCGACGTCCCGCCCCCGTCACGGCTCGCCTCACCGGCAACCGGCTGCTCAGCCTGCCCGGTTCCGGCAAGGAGGTCAGGCGGTTCACCTTCGACACCCGCGACAGCGAGACCCCGCTCGTCTACGAGGCCGGCGACGCGCTCGGCGTGCGGCCCCTCAACTCCCCGGAGCTGGTGGCGGAGTGGCTGACCGTCACCGGACTCGACGCGCACGCGCGCGTGGAGGTGAACGGCGTCGGTGAGGTCGCCCTCGGCGAGGCCCTGCTGCGCCACCTCGACATCACCCGGATCACCCCGGCCCTGCTCCGCTTCACCGCCGATCGCACCCGAGACCCGCGCGAGCTGCGCAAACTGCTGCGCCCCGACAACAAGGACGAGCTGGCGAAGTGGTCCTGGGGCCGCCAGGCCGTCGACGTGGCGGCCGAGTCCGGCGTCCGTGCCGACGCGCAGGAGTGGGCCGAGGTGCTGGGACGGCTGCAGCCACGCCTGTACTCCATATCGTCCAGCCCGCTGACCGACCCCCACCTGGTCTCGCTCACCGTTTCCGTCGTGCGGTACGAGAACCTGGCCGGCCGCCCCCGGCAAGGCGTCTGCTCGCCCTTTCTCGCGGACGCCGAGCCCGGCACCGAGGTTCCGGTCCATGTGCAGCGCTCCCCGCACTTCCGGCCGCCCGCCGATCCGACGACCCCGATGGTGATGGTCGGTCCGGGCACGGGAGTGGCGCCGTTCGTCGGGTTCCTCCAGGAGCGCCGGGCGCGTGGGCACCGGGCGCCCAACTGGCTGTTCTTCGGCGAGCAGCGCCGGGCGACGGACTTCTACTACCAGGAGGACCTGGCCGCCCTGCAGGCCGACGGCGCCCTCGCCCGACTGGACACGGCCTTCTCCCGCGACCAGCGCGTCAAGATCTACGTCCAGGACCGCATCCGCGAGCACGGCTCCCATCTGTGGTCCTGGCTCCAGGACGGCGCCCACTTCTATGTCTGCGGCGATGCCTCCCGCATGGCGAAGGACGTCGACCAGGCCCTGCGCGACGTCGCGGTCGTCCACGGCGGTCTGAGCGAGCCGGAGGCGGCGGCCTATGTGAAGCAACTCGCCTCCGACAAGCGGTATGTGAGGGACGTCTACTGACGGGAGGCACGAGAGAGCTTCCTGTGCACCAAGTCGCGTTGCGCCGAAGAGAGTTGATATTCGGTCATTACGGCGCGTCAATGTTCGTTTTTTCAACAGGAGTGGACAAGATCTGACGCACCCTCCGTCCGTGCGAAGCCGCACGGTTCGCCTTGAGGAAGGTCGTGGTCATGTCGCACCCGCACGTGTCGCCCATGGACCGGCCGGACCGCCCCCAGCGGGTGGAACCGGATCGCCCCGAGCGGGTGGAGCCGGATCGCCCGCCCCGGACGGTCGTCAGCCGTCGTCGTCTCCTCGAAGGATCGGCAGCCGCCCTCGGCGCGCTCGCCCTGTCCGGAGCGTCCACCGCCACCGCCCACCGGGCCGTGGCGGCCGACGGCACGCCCGAGTGGAACGGCCACATCGACGTCTTCCGCCTCGGCACCGAAGCGCCGCACACCACCCTCATGCCGTACGCGGACCTCGCCCAGGCCCTCGCCGCCGACCGCACCCGCTCCCCGTACCGGCTGAGCCTCGACGGACGGTGGAAGTTCGCGCACGCCGACCGCCCCGACGACCGGGACGTCGACTTCCACCGGACCGACCTCGACGACAGCGACTGGGACACCATCCCCGTCCCCGCCGCCTGGCAGTTGCACGGTTACGACCGACCGATCTACATCAACATCACCTATCCGTGGTGGGGCCCCAACGGCCTGGGCGAGGAGGCGCAGCCGCCCGTCGCCCCCACCCGCTACAACCCCGTGGGCCAGTACCGCCGCTCCTTCACGGTCCCGCGCAGCTGGGCCGGGCGACGGACGTTCCTTCACTTCGAAGGGGTCAAATCCGCCCACTACGTGTGGATCAACGGGGAGATGGTCGGTTACCACGAGGATTCCTATGACCCGGCCGAGTACGACATCACCCCGCACCTCAAGCCGGGCGCCAACCAGATCGCCGTGGAGGTCTACCGCTACTCCGACGGCGACTGGCTGGAGGACCAGGACATGATCCGGCTGAGCGGTATCTTCCGCTCGGTCTACCTGTACTCCACGCCGGCCGTGCACCTGCGCGACTTCCGGCTGGACACCCCGCTGAGCGACGACTACAAGGCGGCCGCACTGTCGGTCACCGCCCAGGTGCGGGACTACGGCGGAGACGGCGCCGGCCGGTACTCCGTGGAGACCCAGCTGTACGACGCGGACGGGCACCCGGTGTGGTCCCGGCCGCTGCAGCAGGCCGTCACGCTCGGTTCCGGCGAGGAGAAGTCCGTCCGGGCGGCGAAGGCCGTGCCCGCGCCCCGGCTGTGGTCGGCCGAGCACCCGGAGCTCTACACGGCCGTGCTCCGGCTGCGCGACCCGGCCGGCAAGGTGATCGAAACCGTTTCCCACCGCGTCGGCCTGCGTGAGTTCGCGCTGCGGGACGGGCTGATGCGCATCAACGGCCAGCCGGTCTCCCTCCGCGGCACCAACCGCCACGAGATGCACCCGACCCACGGCTCGGCGCTCACCCGCGCGGACCTGGTCGAGGACATCGGCATCATCAAGCGGCTGAACATCAACACCGTCCGCACCTCGCACTACCCCAACAACCCGCGCTGGCTCGAACTCGCCGACGAGTACGGCCTGTACCTCGTCGACGAGACCAACCTCGAGACCCACGGCATCCGGGGCGAGTACCCCGGCAACCACGCCGAGTGGACGACGGCGTGCGTGGCCCGCGCCCAGAACATGGTCCACCGCGACAAGAACCACGCGTCGGTCGTCATCTGGTCGCTCGGCAACGAGGCGGGCGGCGGCAGCACCTTCAACGCCATGCACGACTGGATCCGCTCCTACGACACCACCCGCGTCATCCAGTACGAGGGCGACGACCGCCCCGGCATCAGCGACATCCGCTCCGAGATGTACGACAGCCCCGCCCGCGTCGAGGCCCGGGCCAAGGACACCTCCGACACCCGGCCGTACGTGATGATCGAGTACTCCCACGCGATGGGGAACTCCAGCGGAAACCTCAAGAAGTACTGGGATCTGGTCCGCCGCCACGATGTGCTGCAGGGCGGCTGGATCTGGGACTTCGTCGACCAGGCCCTCGACTGGCCCACGCCGGCCCGCAAGCTGCTCACCGAGACCGGGCCCGCCGCCCTGCGCGGCGAGATCGTCGCCCCGAGCGGCGCCTTCACCCGCGACGAGGGCGTCTCCGGCGGAACCGTTTTCGCCCGTGACGCCACGCTCGACCTCACCGGGTCCCTCACCCTGGAGGCCTGGGTCACCCCGCACGTAACCGGTTACCACCAGCCCATCCTGGCCAAGGGCGACACCCAGTACGCCCTGAAGCAGACGAACCGGACGCTGGAGTTCTTCATCTACGGCAGCGGCCAGTGGATCACCGCGAGCTGGGCGCTGCCGGACGGCTGGACCGGTGCCGAACACCATGTGGCGGGCGTCTTCGACGCGGCAGCGGGCACCCTGACCCTTTACGTCGACGGTTCGGTCCGGGCCACCCGCACCACCACCGTGCGCCCCGCCGTCAACACCGCGCCGCTGTCCCTGGCCACCGACGTCGACAACCCGACCCGGGAGTTCAGCGGCACCGTCCGACGGGCCCGGGTGTACGCCAGGGCACTGAGCGCCGCCGAACTCGCCGCTGGCGGCCGCGGCCCCGGCGACGACGGCGTACGGTTCTGGTTCGACGCCGCCACCGTCGGCCTCACCGAGAAACGGCCCCGCGACAAGACGTTCTACGCCTACGGCGGCGACTGGGGCGACAACCCCAACGACGGGGCCTTCTCCGGCGACGGCATCGTCACCGCCGACCGCGGGCTCACCGGAAAGTCCGCCGAGGTCAAGCGGATCTACCAGGCGATCGACGCCGCACCGGCCGCCGGCGGCCCGCTGGCCCCCGGTGCCGCGGTCACCCTCACCAACGAGTACCTCTTCACCAACCTCCGTGAGTTCGACGGACGTTGGGAGCTCGTCGGCGACGGCGCGGTGGTGCAGCGCGGAAATCTGAGCCGCGCCCAGCTGGACGTGGCGCCGCTGTCGGCCAAGGACATCACCGTGCCCTTCGAAGTGCCGGGCGACCCGGCGCCGGGCGCGGAGTACTTCCTGCACCTGTCGTTCACCACACGCGAGACCACGAAGTGGGCGAGGTCCGGCTTCGAGGTGGCCAGGCAGCAAATCGCCGTCGACGCCGGCAGCCCCGCCGTCACGCCCGTGTCGCTGGACGGCGTCCCGGCGCTCAGCCACCAGGAGGGCGACGCGTCGGTCACCGTCACGGGCGAGGACTTCTCGGTCGCCGTCGACAAGAAGACCGGCGTCATCACCTCGTACGAGGCCGGCGGCGCCCGACTGATCGTCTCCGGACCGGCCCCGAACTTCTGGCGTGCCCCCACCGACAACGACCGGGGAAACGGTCAGCACACCCGCAACCAGACCTGGCGCGACGCCGGCGCCCGCCGCACGGTGACCGACGTGAGCGTGCGGGCGCTGCGCGACGACCGGGCCGTCGAGATCAAGGTCGCCGGCACCCTGCCCACGACGACGGCATCGACGTACACCACCACCTACACCGTTTTCGGAAACGGTGAGATCAAGGTCGACAACACCCTGCACCCGGGCGCGGCCTCGCTGCCGTACATCCCGGAGGTCGGCACGCTGCTCTTCCTGCCCGGCCGGCTGGAGCACCTGCACTACTACGGCCGCGGCCCCGAGGAGAACCACTGGGACCGCAACGACGCCACCGACGTCGGCCTGTACTCCGGCACCGTCGCCGGCCAGTGGACCTCCTACCTGCGTCCGCAGGAGAACGGCAACAAGACGGACGTCCGCTGGGTCGCCCTGACCGACGGCGACGGCAACGGCCTGCTCGTCTCCGGCGAGCCGCTCCTGGAGGTCAACGCCTCGCACTTCACCCCCGAGGACCTGTCGGTCGGGGCCCGCCACGACTACCAGCTCACGCCCCGCAAGGAGGTCGTACTCCGCCTGAACCACCGGCAGATGGGCGTCGGCGGCGACAACAGCTGGGGCGCGCACACCCACGACGAGTACAAGCTGTTCGCCGACCGGGACTACGCGTACACCTACCGGCTGCGGCCGTTGACCGACGTCGAACGGGCGACGGCCGCGTCACGCCGGCCCACGGCCACACGGTAGCGAGGCACGAGCGCGGCTCCGTGGGTACCGTTTCCCGAGGTAGAAGGAAACGGTACCTACGGAAGAGGAAACCTCCCATGGTCGAGCAGGACGAACGCTTCGACGTCGTGGTCCTGGGCGCCGGTCCCGGCGGCTACGTGGCCGCGGTCCGGGCCGCCCAGCTGGGCAAGCGCGTCGCGGTCGTCGAGGAGAAGTACTGGGGCGGCGTCTGCCTGAACGTGGGCTGCATCCC